>CAYRCH010000009.1:0-4478 GCA_964422665.1 uncultured Sphingomonadaceae bacterium
AACAGCGCGAACAGCGTACCGTAGAGCAGCCCGATCTCCGCATCGCCGATACCGAGATCGCGGCTGATGCTCGGGGCGAGGATCGACAGGATCTGCCGATCCAGAAGGCTCAGCCCCTGGCCGGAGGAAACGAGAAAAAGTGCGTACCATCCCGCTCGGGATACCTTCGCGGATGGCGTCGGCGGCACTTCAGATGTGGTTGCCATTCGTTTCCCGTCCCTCTCCCAAATTCTGCCCTGATTGTTTCAGGATCAGCCTTTCAATGCCGCCCGGATGGTTTCGCCGATCGGCGTGGTCGGTCGGCCCGACAATTTGCTCAGTTGCCGGTCGTTGTTTTCGAGTTCGCCTTCGCTGGCGAGATAGCTGGTGCTGGCGAGCAGCGCGGCCACGGGCGGCGGCAGGCCGGCGCTTTCCAGGGTGTTCGCGTATTCCGCTTCGCTCTGATTGACGTATCTCACTTCCTTGCCAGCGACCTTGCTGACCTCGGCCGCGAAATCCGCCATCGTCCAGCTCTCATCCCCGGCGAGCTCGAACACATTGCCCCCTTTGTTGGAGACCAGCGCGGCGGCACAGCCTGCGGCCAGGTCGGCACGGCTGGCGGTGGAGAAGCGGCCATCGCCGGCCGCGCCATATATCGCGCCCTGCTCAATCGCGGGAGCAAGGTTGCCGGCATAGTTCTCCGAATACCACGGCATCCGCAGCACGTCGTAATTGAGCCCGCTCCCCTCCAGCAGCTCCTCGGTGGCCTTGTGCTCGGGCGCGAGTGCGAGGCGGCTCGCGCGCGCATTGAGGATCGAGGTGTACGCAAGGTAGCTTACGCCGGCCTCCTTCGCCGCATCGATCACATTGCCGTGCTGCCGTTCCCGCTGACCGACCGCGTTCCCCGAAATCAGCAGGACTCGATCGACTCCCTCCAGCGCGGTGGCAAGGCTCTCGGGATCGTCGTAGTCGGCCTTGCGGACCTGGACTCCCTTCGCCGCATAATTCGATAGTGCGGCCGGGTCGCGGGCGAGGGCGACAACATCGGCAGCATCCACCTTCTGCAGCAATTCGTCGAGCACCAGCTTGCCGAGCTGCCCCGACGCCCCGGTTACGGCATAAGTCGTCATGATTTGTCCTCTCCGCGATTTGATTCAGAAGCGGGCACGGCTTCGATTGCAAACAGGTTGTCGGACAGCGGCAGCACCCGAGTCAAAGACAATCCGCCGCCCGCCAGCAACTCGCGGAATTCGGACCGGGTGCGTTCCTTGCCGTTCCACAGCATCATAGTCATGTCGCCGTAAACGGCGACGGCATGGCCAGGATCTTCGATGATCCGGTCCGGCACGATTTTCTCGATCAGCACCACGGTTCCGCCCGACGCCCTGGCCGCTTCGCCGAGGTGGGCCACGATCCTGCTCGCATCGCTGTCCGGCCAGTCGTGCAGGATGTATTTCAACAAATAGCAGTCGGCAGTCTCGGTCCACGGTTCGAAAAAGTCACCGCTGACGAACCGCGCTCGGTCGCTTAAGGCCTCATCCTCAAAGAGCCGGGTCGCGCCTTCCGCCGCATGCGGAAGATCGAGGACAATGCCCTGAGCCTCCGGTGATGCCTTGAGCAGTTCGGCCAGCAGGGCTCCGTGCCCGCCGCCGACATCCATGATCGTGCCGAACTTCGAAAAGTCGAGCGCCTGAGCGACTTCGATGCCGTAGCGCCGGCTGCTGGCGACCATCGCATTGTTGAATATTTCGGCTGCCTTGTTGTCCCGGTTCAGTTCGGAAAAGCCTTCCGGACCATGCTGAATTCCGGGCGGGGGGCGGCCTTCACGAATGCAACTGTCCAATTGCATGAAAGCGGGCATGAGCTCGTTCCCGACATGCAGTGCAGTCGCGGCCAGTCGTGATGGGTGGTCGGCGGTGAGAGTGGCGCCGGCCCGAGTGAGTGCAAAGTAACCGTCTCCGAGATCGCTCGTCATTCCAATTGCCGCAAGGGCGCGCAGAAATCGGGTAAGAGCCTGCTCATCCACGCGAGCCTGAGCCGCCAGTGTGGCAGCGGTGAGCTCCCGGTCTCGTAGCAGATCGGGGATGCCTAACCGCACCGCGGTGATGATCGCATGCGATTTCCAGTAGTCCAGGAGATCCCGGCGCAGCGCCTCGCTAGCGGCCCGGTCGTTCAGAGCTTGAACCATCGCTCCGCATTCGTCTGGAAGAACTTCTTCTTCTGGGCATCCGTGATGTCGAGATCATCCATCCAGCGTACCTCGTCGGGAACGTACTGGTAGGGATAGTCCATGGCATACATTACGCGGTCTTCGCCCATCACTTCGATCATCGTCTTGATCGCCGGGCCAAATGGCAGGCCGCTATTGGTCGCCAGCACGTTGTTGCGCATGTAGTGGAACAAGTCGTGCTGCAGCGGTTTCAGGCGCGGGTAGCGCTGGCTGCGGATCCCGGCTTTGTGCATGTAATCGAGCCGGTAAAGCATGAACGGCAGCCCTTCGCAGCCGTGACCGAGCATCAGCTGCAGGTTCGGATATCGGTCGAACACACCAGTGGTGAGCAGCCGCATCGCATGAAAGCTGGTCTCGACCGCAAAACCGAAGATCGCGCCGTCGAGTCCGGCGCCGACCATGTCGCCAATCATCCCGTCGGGCGGTCCTTGCGGATGAATGTAGAGCGGCAGGTCAAGATCGGCGCAGGCGCGCAGGATCGGATCGAACTGCTCCTCGTCGAGATAGTGGCCGTGGGTGTGGCTGTTGACCTGCACCCCGTGGAAGCCGAGCTCTTCCTTCGCCCGGCGCAGCTCGTCGGCGGACCACGCCGGATCGAGCGGGGCGATTGCGGCCATGCCATAGAACCGGTCGGGGTGCGCCTCGCAGCGTTCCTTGAGGAAATCGTTGGCGCGGCGGGCGATCCCCTTGGCTTCTTCGGCGTCGAACAGCGACTGCGTGCCGGGGCTGGTCAGCGCGAGCACCGCCTTGTCGATGCCGGATTCGTCCATTGCCTGCAGCCGCAATTCTCCGACGTCGAGCAGCCTTTCGCGGATGAAGGTCGTGCGCTCGCTGGCGGAAGTGCCGTAGAAACCCCACAGGCTCATCGTGCCCTGGTCGGCCCGGCCTTCCTTCACCAGTCGCATGATCGCGTCGAACTGTTCCTGGGTGGCGAAAGCTTCCTCGGTTGCGATGCGCAGATATCCGCGGTCGCCTCCGGTGTTGAGTTCGTGAGTCATGCTCAGCCCTCGTGCACCGCTTTGAGGACCATGCAGGCAAGCACACCCTCGGGCCCGTCTTCGCTTCCGTGACCCGACCACTTTACGCCGCCGAACGGCGCATCCGCGCCCCCGATCATGTGGCTGTTGATGCCGACCATCCCGGCCTCGATCTCGTCGGCAAGGCGGCGCTGCCGCTTGACGTCATTGGTCCACGCATAAGCGGCCAGGCCGTAGGGAAGGCGGTTCGCCTCCGCGATCATTTCGTCCGCACCCTTGTAGGGGTTGATCAGTGCAAGCGGACCAAAGGGCTCCTCATTCATCACGTCGGCATCGAGCGGTATCTCGCTGAGCACGGTGGGCTTGTAGAAATAGCCCTGGTTGCCGATCCGCTCGCCGCCCGTGCCGAGTTTCGCCCCCTTGTCGACCGCATTGGCGATGAACTTGTCCATCGCCTCGGGGCGCCGAGGATTGGCCATCGGGCCCATCTGCGTTCCATCTTCGAGACCGTTGCCAATGACGGTTTTTTCCATCCGCTGGATGAAGCCGCTCCGGAACTTCTCGAACACATTTTCCTGCACAATGAAGCGTGTGGGGCTGACGCAAACCTGGCCGCAATTGCGCGTCTTGCCAGGCACAGCCACATCCAGAACCTGGTCCACATCAACATCGTCGAACACCAGCACCGGGCCGTGTCCACCCAGTTCCATGGTGGTTCGTTTCATGTCGTCGGCGGCGAGCTTGACGAGGTGCTTGCCGACCACGGTGCTTCCGGTGAACGACAATTTGCGGATGATTGGCGAGGCGAGCAGGTGCCGGCTGACCTCGTCAGGTACGCCGAAAACCGCCTGCGCCACTTCCTTGGGCAGGCCGGCATCGAGCAGGCACTGCAATACGCCGAGAGCGCTGGCAGGCGTTTCTTCCGCGCTTTTCAGGATCACCGAACACCCGGCCGCGATCGGCGCCCCCAGCTTGCGTCCCGGATTGCCCAGCGGGAAGTTCCAAGGGGCAAAGGCTGCAACGGGGCCGACGGGCTCATGACGAACGGTAGAGCGAGTACCTGAGGGACGTACGAGTTCTCGACCATAAAGGCGGAAGACCTCGCCGGCATAGAAATTGAACAGGCCCACATTCATCATCACTTCGATGCGGCTTTCGGCGAGCGGCTTGCCTTGCTCCATCGTTGCGATGCGGGCCAGCTCTTCCTGTCGCTCGACCATCAGCCGCGCGGCGCCCTGCAGCACGGCTGCGCGCTCCTGCGGGGTGGATTTGCGCCACGTCGCGAAACCGCG
>CAYRCH010000009.1:4578-24688 GCA_964422665.1 uncultured Sphingomonadaceae bacterium
GCCCTGAACTCGGCGTATCCGCGAGTCCTCAGGACTGCTGCGCCTTTTTCGCGGCCCGCTCGGCATCGCGCTTCGCGTCGCCTTCCCACCGGCTGGCCTTCATTTCCTCCCCGGTGATCGGATGCTTCATGTGGAAGGGGAGGAGCTTGTGGATCGGCCATAGCCAGTGATCCTCGATGAGCTCGTCCGGACCGGCAGGGTCCTCCGGATATGTGGTGCGGATGAAGGGCGTGTATTCCGGATCGGTGTAGGCCCAGCCCTTCTCGAAGTCGGCATGCCAATGGGGGAAGTAGTTCAGCACGTGGATGCGCCACTTGCCGTCATCGCCCTTCTTGTAAACGTTCTCGTAAAGGCCGCCTTCCCACCATTGGCGAACCTTCAGATGCGGTTCTTCGCCCTGATAATCCACATGGCGGCCGGCCTGCATTGTCGAGCGGCCGCGCAGGCGCGCGGTCTTTCCGTCCGGATCGATATCGATAATCGTCTGAATCTGCGGATGATCAAGCAGGAAGCCGTCGATCGGACCGTTATTGTTGTAGGTGAAACGCTTGCGGAACCGGTCGACATACAGGCGACGAACCCCTTCCTTGCCCTTCCATACACCGCCGAAGAAACGAACTTCGCCGTCATCCGTGAACAGCTCCACCACCTGATCATACATGCATTTGTCGATCAGGTAGCCATAGAGGTACTGGAGCTTTTTCACGTCCAGCTCGTCCTCGCGGACGGTCAGGCGCTTCTCAAGTTCATCAACCTTGGCTGCCAGCGCGGCCACATCAGCATCGGACATTCGCGACTCTCCCATTTTGTATGTTGTGCATACAATTGCGGCGCACCCCGGGCAGAGTCAACGTCCGACTACCGGCCCAGCGCTTCCAGCCGTTTCACTTCCTCGCCATAGGGCTTGATTGCACGCCACATGAAGAATGTGGCGGTGGGCATGAATACTGCAGCGACGATCAGCAGCGCCTGCCACAGCTTGGCCGGATCGCCGATGATGAAGGTACTGACATTGCCGATCACCCAGCTTCCCATAGCCCCGAAGAAGGTGAACATGAACAGGTACAGCGCAGTGACCTGCCCCCGCATTTCGTTCGGCGCAATCCGCTGGATGGCGGCGTTCTGGGCAGGCGCGCCTGCAAGGCCGAACAGGCTGGTCAATGCCATGCAGCCCAGTGCCAGTTCCGCCGTCGGCATGAGCGGGGCGCCGATCGCGAACACCGTCGTACAGGTAAAAATGATCGCAGTGGCGCGGATATTGCCGTCCTTGTAGCGGCGATTCATCCAGCTCACGAACACGCCGCCGAGAAGGATGCCCAGGAGGCTGGCGACAAGGATCATCACGCTGAGCAGATTGCCGATCTGGGCTTCGGTCCAGCCATAAGTGCGCATGACGAAGGGGACGCGCCACGCAGGCAGGCCCTGGCTTTCGATCGCCGAGAGGGCAAGCGCGGCGAAGAGCGGCCAGTAGGTCGCGCCCCGCACATTGATGGCCTTCAGCGCATCGATACCGGTAAAGGCGATGATCTTCCGTCCCAATGAAGCGTCGGGCGGGATTAGCGGAGGCGCATCGGGCGGAGTGCGGCGAGGCGGCTCCTTGACGAACAGGAACAGCGCGGCTGCCAGCAGGCCGGGCAGGCCGATTATGATCAGGATCCATTGCCAGCTGAATATGGTCAGGCCCAGGAACTGGCTGGTTTCCGGCCATGTGTCGGTCCAGGCGATCAACTGGCCGCCGCCCCATGTGCCCACCGAACTTCCGAGAATGTAACCGAGCTGCAGCAGCGCAAAGACAAGCGGGATACGCATCGGTCGAAAGAAGTCTGCCAGGATCGAATAGGATCCGGGGCCATTTGCCGCGCTGCCCGCGCCGACGAACAGCCGCGAGCCGATCAGCTGCCCGAAATTCTGCGCAAGGCCCCCAAGGGCAGTGATAGTTCCCAGCACGGCAACCCCGGCCGAAAGCACATATTTGCGGGGATAGAGGTCCACCAGGCGGGCCAGTGGAATGCCGACAAACACGAAAGCGACGATGCTGGCCGGACCGAGCACGAAACCCAGCGCACTGTCCGACAGGCGAAAGCTAGTCTTCATCTTTTCCGCGAGCATCGCGAAGACGGTCTGGTCGAAGAACGTCAGGAAAGTCGCGAAGATGATGCAGAACAGGGCGAAGAAGCCGGATCGCTCCGACGGCCATGGCTGCCCGGCGGCCTCATTGCCCCCTCCGGGCGAGCTGCCGCTGGGTCCGGTCGGCGCGATTGCCATCTGTTTCCTCCCTGGCGGCTCGGAATCGGGCCGGTGGTGCGACTTTGTGAAATCTGCTTGCCGCGATTTGTAAGTGGGGAATAGAGTGGGGCGAAGCGAAAAATTGTCGCGAACTGTAGCGTCGCCGTTCGGCAGAGGGAGAGTCTTGATGCGAAAATCGATAGCGGGCGGCATGCTGCCCGCAATAGCCGCCTTGTTGCTGGTCACCGGGAACCCCGGTTCCGCGAGCGCCAAGAGCATCGAATATGCGGATAGCTATGCGCAGGATCGCGCCGAAATCGAAGACCTGATGGCGCGCTATCTCTTCGCCATGGATTACAACGATTTCGAGGCCTACGGCGCGACCTTCACCGAGGACGGCGAGCTGGAGTTCGCCAGCGGTGCGACAAAGGGTCGGGAAAATATCAAGGCGACTGCGCGCGAGTTCAAAGAGCGGATAGGGGAATTCTACAAGACCGCAGATGGCAGCCCCGCCACTCTGCGCCATGTCCTCGCCCATTCCGCAATCCGCGTGGAAGGCGACCGGGCGTGGGGCCGCAGCCTGTGGTTCGAAATGGCGAATGACGGGCCGGAAGGCGCGCTCAAGATGGGCACGTTCGGGATTTACGAGGATGAACTTGTGCGGTTGGACGGCCGCTGGCTGTTTTCAAAGCGGCGGATTCTCAACGAGTTCATTCCCAACCGCCATTCCGGCCCCGGCAATCCGGTCGCCGACATGGATGCGCTCGCCGAGGCGTGGTTGGGCGAGCAAGGCCAATGACCCGATACGCCCCCACCTACGCGCAGGATCGCGCGGAAATCGAGGATCTGATGGCGCGCTATCTTTTCGCCATGGATTACAATGACTTCGACACTTATGCCGACACCTTCACCGAGGACGGAACGCTGGAATTCGCCCGCGGAGCAGTGACAGGGCGCGAGAACATTCGCGCCGCCGCCAAGGGATTCAAGGAAGCCGTCGCCGGCATTTACAAGGATGTCGACGGCAATCCGGCGGTCCTGCGGCATGTACTTTGTCAATCAGTGATCCGGGTGGAAGGCGACCGGGCCTGGCATACGGGATTCTGGTTCGAGACGGCGAATGATGGCCCGCGCACGCCGGATGGCAGCAGGCTCACTCCTACGCTCGGGACTTTCGGCATTTACGAAGACGAACTCGTGCGGGTCGATGGAGAATGGAAATTCCACTATCGCAACATCAGGAATGAATTTCTCCCCGGCCGCGAAAGCGAGGCGTCGAATCCGGTTCTGGCGATGGATGAGAAGGCTTCCCAAGGATGAGGGATTTTGCAGGCCGGACGGCGTTTGTAACCGGTGGCGCGAACGGTGTGGGTCTCGGCATCGTGCGGAACCTGCTCGGTGAAGGGTGCAAGGTGGCAATCGCAGACATCCGCCAGGATGCGATCGACCGGACGCTCGCGAGCCTCGACAACCGGGAGGTGATGGGCGTCCAGCTCAACGTGATGGACCGTGACGGCTTTGCCCAGGCGGCCGATCGGGTCGAGGCGGAATTCGGTCCCGTCAGCCTGCTGTTCAACAATGCCGGGATCAACCTTTTCCAGACAATCGAAGATTCCTCCTATGATGACTGGGATTGGGTATTGGGCGTCAATCTGCAGGGCGTGATCAACGGCGTGCAGACATTTGCCCCCCGCATGAAACAGCGTGCGCAGGCCGGTGAAGTGACGGGCGGCCACATCACTAACACGGCCAGCATGGCGAGCTTCATCGCAGGCGGCGCGCCGGGCATCTACAATACGGCGAAATTTGCGGTGCGCGGGCTCAGCTACTCGCTGCGGCATTCGATGTACCAGTACGGCATCGGGGTCTCGGTGGTGCATCCGGGGCTGGTGAAGAGCGTGATCTATGCCAGCGACGATGTGCGGCCCGACAGTTTGAAGGGTATGATGAAGCCGGTCGACAAGGCGGCGGTGGAGCGGCTCGAGGGCATTCACCAATTCGGGATGGAGCCCGATGTCATCGGCGAGCGTATCCTTGGCGGCATCCGGGAGAACCGGGCCAACATCTTCACCCATCCCGATCACAAGGAAGAGCTGCAGGAGCTGTTCGACGAAATCCTCGCCGATTACCGCGACTATCCGGAGGATAGCGGTTATACGCAGCGGGTTGCCTTCGAAAAGATGCGCCGCGACAGTTTCGCCGAGACCCGCCGCAAGGCGAACGACGTCGAGTAGGGCGCAGTTAATCTCTCGCAGTATAGGTCTCGGCTGATGAAACATCCCACATTGCTTGCCGCTTCGGCGCTATTGGTGCTCGCCGCCCCCGCCGTGGCGCAGGAGGGGGCGCCCCCGCCTGCCCTTGACGAGACGCCCATGGTGGAGCCCGAGCTCGATCTTCAGCAAACCATGGCCATGCGATGTTCAATCGCTTTCGCGCTCGTGGCCGACTGGCAAGCGGATGGCGAAGCGGCGGGCGATGCCTATCCCCCGATCGAAGATCGCGGGCGCGAATATTTCGTGCGCACCATGGCCCGGCTGATGGACGAGACGGGGATGGACCGCGACGAGCTACGGGCCGTCCTCGACCAGGAAGTTGAGGAAGTACAGACCGGAGGCATGACCGAGAAAATCATGCCGGCCTGCCTCGTGGCGTTGGACGCGTCTGGGCTTTAGATCTCGGGGAGCGACTGCCGGGCCGAGCCCCATCCGGCCAGCCCCGCTTCTCCCGCGCGGTCGATGAGCCGCTGCGCGTCGCCGATCGAGAATTCCGCTGCGCTGTCGAAGCTGTCGAGCTCCCCCCAGCTGACGGGTGCGGCGACGGGCGCGCCGGAGCGCGCGCGGGCCGAATAGGGCATCACCGCCGTGCTGCCGCGCTGGTTTCGGAGCCAGTCGATGAAGATCTTGCCCCTCCTCTTCTGCTTGCTCATCGTGGCGGTGAACCGCTCGGGTTCGGCCTGAGCGAGAGCAGTGGCAAAACGCTTCGAAAAATCCTTGTGCTCGTCCCATGAATGCCCGGGTTCGAGCGGCACGACCACATGGATACCCTTGCCGCCGGTCAGCATGGGGAAGCTTGCCAGACCAAGATCCGCCAGGTGGCGGCGGATTTCGCCCGCCGCCCTTTTTACATCAATAAAATCAAGGCCTTCATCGGGATCGAGATCGAACACCATCCGTTCGGGTGCTTCCACATCGGTGGTTCGGCTACCCCATCCGTGGAATTCGATCGTTCCCATCTGGACGCATTCGAGGATGCCCGCCGCATTCTCGACAAACAGGTAATCCTCCACCCCGCCGTCTTTCTCGGTGATGGGGACGTGGTGCACATTCTCGCCGAAGCCGCCGGTATCGTGCTTCTGGAAGAAGCACTTCTTCGCCCGCCCTTGCGGGCACCGCACCAGGCTGATCGGACGGCGGGCAGTGAAGGGCAGCATCAGGGGTGCGATCTCGGCATAATAGTCGGCAAGGTCCCCCTTGGTGAGCCCCGCATCGGGGAAGATCACGCGCTCGCGGCTGCTTATCTTCACCTCGTTGCTCTCCTCGGGAGCCGGGTCCGCGCGCTCCGGCGTGACACTGGCCGGGTCCTTGTCACTGCGCAGGCCGAGAAACGAACCATGCCGAACGCGCCCGTCGCCGGTGAACTCGCTGAACGCGATTTCGGCGACCAGCTTCGGCGTGAGCCAGGTCACGTCCCGCGCTTCAGCCCGGGTGGTCTCGACGGGTGCGGTCTTGCGCTCCAGCGATTTGAACCGCCGCGCAAGGTCTTCCATGGTATCGGCGTTGAAACCGGTGCCCACCTTGCCCTTGTAGACCAGCTCCTCGCCTTCGTGCTGGGCAAGGAGGATCGAGGCAAACGGCCTGCCGCTGGACGAACTCCTGGTCCATCCCACGACCACGAATTCCTGCCGCCGCGTGCATTTGACCTTCAGCCAGTTCTTCGTCCTGCGCCCGGAATATTTCGCGTCGATCCGTTTCGAGATGATGCCTTCCTGACCGGCGTCGCACATCATCCGGTAAAGCTTTTCGCCGGCCGCAATCACATGGTCGGCGATATGGATCGGCGGCCCGGCATCGTGCAGCAATGCATCGAGCCGTTCCTTGCGCTCGATATTGGTGAGGCCCTTGAGGTCCTGCCCGTCGAGTTCGAGCAGGTCGAATGCATGGAAGGCGAGGGCATCGTTCTTCCCCTGCGCGCCGGTCCCTCGTTTCAGCACCTTTTGCAGCGACGAAAAATGCGGATTCCCGTTGCTGTCATGGGCCACGATCTCGCCATCGATCAGGCAGGGCGGCAGGTGCAGCCCGGCGATGCGCCGCGCCAGGGGAGCGAATTTCTCCGTCCAGTCCTTCCCTGAGCGGGTATAGATGACGACTTTCTCGCCCGCCGCGGCGACGAGGGCGCGGTAGCCGTCGAACTTTATCTCGTGCATCCAGTCATTGCCGGAGGGCACGGCGTCGACCAGCGTGGCGAGCTGCGGCTTGCGGAAGGCCGGGGGCTTCGCTGCCTTTCCGGAGGCCCGCCGCGCCGGCTTTGCCGCTTTCCTGTTTTCCCGCGCGGCTTTCGCCATTTCCCTGGCGAACGCGTCTCCTCGCTTGCCCTCGAGCGAATGCTCGCCTGCTTCGCTGCCGGCGATCTCGGACATGGTGCGCCCGGTCAGCACGCTGGTCAGGCCCAGATCGACCAGCCGGTCGCCCGGCTCGGCGAACTCGTCGTCGATCTTGCGCAGCAGCCAGTTTTCCCGCTTCTCGCCTTTCCTCGGCTTCATCCGGACCAGCAGCCACTCGCCCTTCATGCGTTCGCCGTTCAGCGTGAAATGGAGGTGGCCGTCTTCAAGATCGCGCGCGCTCTTGCCCTTGATCGGTGCCCATGTCCCCGCATCCCACAGCATCACGGTGCCGCCGCCATATTCGCCCTTGGGAATGGCGCCTTCGAACTCGGCATATTCCAGGGGATGGTCCTCCGTCCGCACGGCCAGGCGTTTGATGTCGGGATCGGGCGAAGGCCCCTTGGTCACCGCCCAGCTCTTGAGCACGCCGTCCATTTCGAGCCGCAAGTCCCAATGGAGCCGGCGCGCGGCATGTTTCTGGACGAGAAAGCGGTTTCCCCCGCTGGCCGATTTGCCCTTACCCTTGCCGGAGGGCTCCGCGGTCTTGGTGAAATCCCGCTTCTGCCAATATTCCTTCAGCTTGTCCGCTCGGGCCATTGCGCTAGGCCCGCTTGCGTTTTCCGGCGGATTTGCCGGACGAGCCCTTGGCCGCCGGCTTGTCTTCCTTCACCGATTTCTTGAGCGCAGCCATAAGGTCGATAACGTTGGAGCCGCCACCCTCCGCGGGTTCTTCCACATCTTCCAGGATGCGGGCTTTCTTGCCCTTCGCTTTCTTGTCGATCAGTTTCCGCAGCGCATCGGAGTAGCGATCGCGGAACTCGCCGGCGTCGAATTCGGCGGTCTTCTTGTCGATCAACGTCGTGGCGAGTTCGAGCAGCTCCTTGTCCGGCTTGGTGTCGGGAATATCGACGAAGAAGTTGCGCCCTTCGCGGACTTCGTCCTCGTAGCGGAGCGTCTGGAGCAGCATTCCCTTGCCGCATGGCATGATGGCGACGAGCTTCTCCCGCCCCCGCACGGACAGCTGGCCAAGGGCGACTTTCTTCGCCTGACGCAAGGCTTCGCGCAGCACGACATAGGCTTCTTCCGCCAGCTTGTCGGCCGGCGCGACGTAATAGGGTTTCTCGAAATAGAGCGAATCTATCTCGTGCGTCCCGACGAACTGGACCAGTTCGAGCGTCTTCTTGCTTTCCAGTTTGACGGCCTCGATCTCCTCATCGTCGAGGAGCACGTAGTCTCCTTTCGACAGTTCGTAGCCTTTCAGGATCTCGTCGCGATCGACAGGACCTTCGCCGGTGACGACCTTTTCGTAGGAGATCGGCTTTCCCGTCGGTTCGTGAATCTGGCGGAACGAGATCTTGGCGCCCGATTTCGAAGCCGGGTAGATCTCGACCGGGATCGAGACCAGCGCCAGCCTGATCTGCCCCTGCCAATAGGCGCGCGCTGCCATGTCCTCGATGCCCACCTTTCCGAATGCAAGCCTGCTTTCACACGAATCCCGAACGGGCAATGGGTTCCCGGTGGACCTCGCGCGCCGCATGCGGCAATACGGGTGAGAAAAATGTGGCAGCTCTACCAATTCCCGCTGTGTCCCTTCAGCCGCAAGGTCCAGCTTGCGATGAACGAGAAGGGTGTGAGCTACGAACTCGTGCGGGAAAATCCGTGGGAAGGGACCGACGCCTTCTTCGCCCTCAATCCGGCCGGCCGGACACCCGTTCTGAGAGAGCGCGACAAGGGGCTGGTGCTGATCGACAGCAAGGCGATCTGCGAATATCTGGAGGAGACGGTCGAAGCCAGTCCGCTGGTGCTGGGAAGCGCCGCCCAGCGGGCCGAGATACGGCGGCTGGTCGCGCTCTTCGACGAGAATTTCTTCGCCGATGTCACGCATCCGCTGATGCACGAACGGATGAGGAAGCGGCTGATTACGCGGCAATCGCCCGATTCCCAGATATTGCGGGCAGCGATGCGGCTGGCGCACGAACACCTGGATTATATCGACTGGCTGACCGACAACCGGCGCTGGCTGGCGGGGGCCCAGCTCAGCCTGGCCGATTTCGCCGCGGCGGCGCAGATTTCCGTCGCCGACTACCTGGAAGGGATCGACTGGAAAGGCCATGACGGCGCGCGCGGCTGGTACCGGGTGATGAAGAGCCGGCCGAGCTTTCGCCCGCTGCTGTCGGTCAAGATGGAAGGCCTGCCGCCGCCGCGGCACTATGCCGACGTCAACGCCTGACGATTGCCTTTGGCGATTGCGCGCCCATATTTGTGTCGATGAGCGATCCGATGAGCAAGAAACTCAACATCTCCGATGCCGAATGGCGCGAAAGGCTGACGCCGGAACAATATCATGTCTTGCGCGAAGCGGGGACCGAGCGTCCCTTCACCGGCGAGTATGAAAGCAACAAGGCCGCGGGCCTCTATCGGTGTGCCGGATGCGGCATGCCGCTGTTCTCGAGCGAGACGAAATACGAAAGCGGTTCCGGCTGGCCGAGCTTCACGGCGCCTGCCGCCGCCGACGCGGTCGAGGAGCATCGCGACAGTTCGCACGGCATGATCCGCACCGAGGTCACCTGCGCGCGCTGCGAAGGCCATCTCGGCCACGTCTTTCCCGATGGCCCCGGCCCGAATGGCCTGCGCTACTGCATCAATTCGGCCTCGCTGGATTTCGACGCGGACGAAAAATAGCGTCCGGCTCCGGCGATGGTGTTAAGGGCACATTACAATTGGCTGAGGCAATCTCGGGCGAAGCGGTCTCGCTCGTGATGCTGCTGGAGGATCGATAAACGCCACATGGCCAGACGGCGCATGCAGCCTACCCTCAGCCAGAAGCGGCGCAGGGCACGCAGTGAAGCGAAACAAAGCGAGCGGGAGGCGCGCCGGAAGGCGGCTTCGCGCGCGCATCCCGTGCGCGTCTGGATCCGGCGGCTCGCCTGGGGCGGTGCGGGGCTGGCGCTGCTGGGGGCGTTCGCTCTCGGCCTGGCGGTGCTTTTCGCCAAGAACGGACTGCCGAGCTTCTCCACGCTGAAAGCCAACCAGAACGGCCAGACCATCGTCGTGCGCGCGCGCGACGGCAGCCAGATCGTCGAGCTGGGGCCGTCCTACGGGCAATGGCTCAGGAGCGAAGAGATCCCGCAGGTGATGAAGGATGCGATGGTGGCGGTCGAGGATCGCCGGTTCTATTCGCATCCCGGGATCGATCCGATCGGGCTTGCGCGGGCGGTATGGGTGTGGGCGACCGGCGAGGACCGGATCGAGGCGACTTCCACCATCACCCAGCAGCTGGCGCGCAATATCTTCCTCAATTCCAACCGCACTTTCGACCGCAAGCTGCGCGAAGGCGTGCTGGCGATGGCGCTGGAGGCCAAGTTCTCCAAGGAGCAGATACTCGAGCTCTATCTGAACAAGGTCTATTTCGGCGGCGGGGCCTATGGCATCGATTCCGCCAGCCGGCGCTTCTTCAGCCATTCGGCGCGCGAACTTTCCGTGGGCGAGGCGGCGATCATCGCCGGTCTGGTGAAGGCGCCTTCGCGCTATTCTCCCACGGCGGACGTGCAGGCCGCGGTCGGGCGGGCCAATATCGTGCTTGACCAGATGCGTCGCTACGGCGCCGACGGGGCCTACGACCTGGCTTCGGTCGATATTTCGGCGGTCAAGCTGCGCGAGGAAAAGGGCCAGAATTCGGCGCGCTATTTCACCGACTACGTGCTGCCGCAGCTGGAGCTGTTGCTACCCAACAATTTCGAGCCGATCGAGGTGTGGACCACGCTGGACCTCGGCATGCAGCGGGCGGCCACCGCGGCGATCCAGTCGAACACGCCGGGCGGGGCGCAGGGCGCGATGGTCAGCCTCGACCGCGACGGGGCGATCCTCGCTATGGTCGGGGGCACCGATTACGTCGCCAGCAATTACAACCGGGCGACCGATGCGGTCCGCCAGCCCGGATCGGCCTGGAAGCTGTTCGTCTATCTCGCCGCGCTCGAAGCGGGTTACACGCCGGACGACATGGTCAAGGACACGCCGGTCCGGATCGCCAACTGGAGCCCGCGCAATTCGAGCGGCCGCAATGTCGGTGACGTCGATCTGCGCACCGCTTTCGCCTATTCGATCAACACCGTGGCGGCGCAGCTGGGCAACGAAGTCGGCTTCAACACCGTATCTTCGATGGCCCGCCGGTTCGGAATCACCACGCCGATCTCGCCCTATCCGTCGATGGTCCTGGGCACTTCGGAGGTGCGGCTGATCGACATGACGCGGGCTTTCGCCGGTGTGGCGGCGCGCGGAAAATCGGTCGAGCCCTACGGCATTCTCAAGGTGGAATCGGCCGATGGGCGGCTGCTCTATTCGCACAAGCCGTCTTCCGCCTACCCGCTGGTGCCCGAATATGTTGCGGCCGGGATCACCGACCTGCTCCAGACGGCGGTCAATACCGGCACGGGGCGCGCCGCGCAGATCGGCCGACCCGTCGCCGGCAAGACCGGGACCACCAGCTCCAACAAGGACGGGTATTTCGTCGGCTTCTCCAGCGGCATTACCACCGGCGTCTGGATGGGCCGCGACGATGCCAAGGCCGTAGGCGGATTGCAGGGCGGCACCGCGCCGGCCCGCGCCTTCGCGGCCTATATGCGCTTCGCGGTCAAGGATCGCCCGGTCGAGGAATTCGACACCGACCTCAAGCTGCCGCAATGGCAGCTCGAGCCGGATGACGAGTATCTCTACGGCGATCCCGAGGAATGGTACTTCATCGACGAGCAGGGCAATCTGATCGAGCCGCGCGGCAGCGAAGGGGGCAGTCCGCTCGGTCCGGAGGAGGGGGGCACCACCATCCAGATGGTCCCGCCGCGCATGATCCCCGAGCCGCGGCAACAGCCACCCGCGGCCGCTAGCGACGATTTCCTGGAGCGGGCCACCGGCGGTGAGCTTCCGGCGGACCCGGCGCCGCAGCGGCGCCAGCAGCCTCCGCCGATCCAGCCGCCACCGCGCCCGACAGGTCCGGGGCAGGTGCAGTAGTTCCGGATTTGCGCCGCCGCGGCCCCGTCAGGGTTAGGGCCGGGTCCAGACATCGAAATGATGGACGTCTTCGCGCGGTCCGTGCTTGCTGTAGAGCGCGACCGCTTCATCGTCGCCCATGTCGGCCTGTACGAACACGGCATGCGCTCCGATCCGGTCCGCCAGTTTGCCCAGCGAGGCGATCAGCGCCGAGGCGATGCCCTGCCGCCGGAATGGCTCCCCCACGGCGAGATCGTAGATGTAGATCTCACTTCTCACCTGCTCGAATTTGGGCAGCGTGTAGGCGCAAAGCCCGCCCAATATCTCACCAGCATCGGATCGGCAGACAAGCGTAATGAACTCCTCGCGGGACAAGAGTTCCGCCAGGTAGGAATCCCCCGGCTGATTGCCGCAATAGGTATCGTGATCCTCGAATGCGTCGCCGAACATGCGCAGCAAATCGCGCATTGCCGCGACATGCAGCGGCCCCAGCCGATCGATGGACCAAGGCTGGGGCCGACTCATGAAGCCGCTTATTCCGAGCGCAGCGGGACCGGGACGTAGAGCGCCGGCTGGCCACGCCGCTGGATGCGGAGCAGGATGGCTTCGCGTCCCTGGGAGCGCGCTTCAGCGACTGCGGCCTCCAGATCGGCTGCGGTTTCGATTGTCGCATAATTGGCGCTCAGGACGATATCGCCTCGCTGGATCCCTCGCTGCCCTGCACCAGAAGTCGGATCGACCAGCGCAACCACCACTCCCTTTGTATCGGGATCCACGCCGAGCTGGCGGGCAATACGCGGGGTAAGTTCCTGCACCTGCAGCCCGAGCGCTTCCTCGATCACCCCGCCTTCGCTGGGCGCGGCGCCGGGCTGGTCACCCTCCGGCTGATCGGCGTCATAACGTTCGAGCAGTTCCTCTTCGCTCGGCCGCTTACCGACGGTGACATTGATCGTCAGGCGTTGCCCGTCGCGATAGACTTCGAGCGGCACGCGCGTACCAGGTTCGATATTCGCGACGAGATAGGAAAGCGTCTCGTCCTGCGTCACATCCCTGCGATTGACCTTCGTTACGATATCACCCGGGCGCAGCCCGGCCTGGTCGGCCGCTTCGCCGGGCTCGACCGACTGGATGAACTCTCCGCGCTTGTCGGAGAGGCCCAGCGCTTCTGCGATATCGTCATTCACCGGGCCGATCCGCACGCCGAGATAGCCGCGCTGGATTTCCTCGCCGGCAATCAGCTTCTGGACGATCGGCGAAGCGATATCGGCAGGGATGGCAAATCCGATCCCGACACTGCCGCCGGACGGAGAGAAGATCGCATTGTTGATGCCGATCACATTGCCCTGCATGTCGAACAGCGGGCCGCCGGAATTGCCGCGATTGATGCTGGCGTCGGTCTGGATATAACGGTCATAGGCGCCGGTGCTGGTAGTGCGCAGTACGGAGGAAATAATTCCGCTGGTCACGGTTCCGCCCAAGCCGAACGGGTTCCCGATCGCGATCACCCAGTCGCCGGCGCGGGCGTCCCCGGTTTCATTGAAATTGACGAACGGGAACGGCTCGTTCCCGTTCTCGATCTTCAGGACCGCCAGATCGGAGGCAGCGTCACGCCCGACCAGTTCGGCCGGATATTCGGTGCCGTCGGGCATGGTAACGGTGATCGCTTCCACTTCGCCTCGTCCGTCGGCGGTGATGACGTGATTGTTGGTCACCACATAGCCATCATGGGAGATGATGAAGCCGGAGCCCAGTGATTGCGCTTCGCGGGTCGTGGGCTGCCCGCCCCGGTTGCCGAACAGATCGGCGAAGGGCGTGCCTGCGAAGGGATTGCCCGCGTTCACTGTGATCCGCTGGCGAGTGGAAATATTGACCACCGCCGGAGCCAGCTGCTCGGTCAGGTCGGCGAAGCTTTCCGGCGCGCCGGCTCGAGGCACAATGCTGCGCACCTGCGAGGCGTCGTTCTGGGCCACCTGCGCGCCTGCCGGATGGCCGGTGATGAGGGATATGGCTGCGCCTCCGGCGAGCAAGGCCGAGGCAATACCGTATGAATAGCGCACGGGCATGATTTCCTTCTGTTCCTTTTCAAATCGATCGGAGACTGCAGGCCCCGATTCCTCTCTGGTCCATGCCAATATCTGGAGAAGGGGCCTGAACGCCAATTGAATGACAGATGTAGTCGATCGTTTCGGGCCTGTCAGCGGCTGCCTCTGAATTGGCGCAGATATTCGTTGCGGTCGTCCATGATGATCGAACTCTGGCCATTTCCAGTGCGGAATGTCGTCCGGTAGGACTGCATGGCCCGGTAGAAATCGTAGAACTCGGGATCCTTGCCATATGCGTCGGCATAAATACGCGCGGCTTCCGCTTCCGCTTCGGCGCGAATGATCTGCGCGTCGCGGCGCCCGCCGGCGCGAATCGTTTCCGCCTCTTCCTGCCGGTCCGACTGCATCCGGGTGAAGGCCGCCTGCAGTGGAGTGCCTTGCGGCAGGTCGGCGCGCTTGATCCGGACGTCCAGAACCTGCGCGCCATATTGGCGGGCCTGCCGGTCGAGCGCTGCGCGGATATTGATCATCGCGTTACCGCGTTCCGGCGTCAGGAGGCTGGCGAATGTGCGCCTGCCAAGCTCCTGCCGAAGCACGGAGGTGAAGATCGGTTCGAGCTGGTTGCGCAACAGATCCTCCGAGCCGGCCCGCTCTACGAACAGGACCGGGTCAAAGATCCGGAAGCGCGCATATGCATTGACCTCAAGGCGCTGCTGGTCGTTCGACAGGACGGTTTCACCTTCCATGTCGAGGTCGAGGATGCGGCGGTCAACCATCTGGATGCGCTCGACCAGGGGTATCCGGTACCACATGCCTGCGCCGGTCTGGCCGTAGGGGGCGTCCGGGACGAAACGGTTGATTATGCTGACCGGCTTACCGGTTCGGATCTTCACCGCCTGGTGGGTCTCGGGCACGATCACGATCGTACTTGCCGCGGCCGCCAGCAATACGAACACCGCGATGATGGCCAGCTTGTGGGTTTGCCAGATCGATTCCATCTTACTGGCTCCCTTCCGCGTTGCCGTCGTTGTTGTTGCTCGTCGCGCGGCGCCGGAGTTCGGGCAGCGGCAGATATGGCGTCACGCCGTCCGCTTCAATGATCGTCTTGTCAGTGTTGGAGAGCACGTTTTCCATGGTTTCGTAATAGAGGCGTCGCCGCGTCACTTCGGGCGCGAGGCGGTACTGTTCGTAAATTTCGTTGAATTCGGCCGCGCTACCTTGTGCGGCGGCCAGCATCTGCTGTTCGTACCGGCGCGCCTCGTTGAGGTTGCGTTCGGCATCCTGCCTGGCGGCGAGCACGTCGTTGAACGCCTCGATGACCTGTTCCGGCGCCTCGGTGCGCGCGATCTCGACACCCTGCACGGCGATCCCGGCGCCATAGGCATCGAGGACCGTCTGCATTCGGCTTCGCACTCGCGTTTCGACCTGCTCGCGGCCCTCACCGGACAGCACCGTGTCGAGATCGATTTCGGCCACGGCGGCACGCATGGCCGCTTCCGCAACCTCACGCAGCGTTTCGTTCGGCTCGGCCAGTTCGAAGCGATAGGCAACCAGGTCCTTGATGTTCCAGCGAACGATATAGCTCAGATCGACGAGGTTCTGGTCGCCGGTGAGGATCAGGTTCTCGCCGCCGTCTCCGATGGTATCGCGGCGGATCTCGCTCACGTCCTGGACATCGACCGACTGGATCGGCCAGGGGAGCGTCAGGTTGGTGCCGGGCTGGAGCGTGTGCGAATATTTGCTGCCGAACCAGGTGACCAGCCCTTGTTCGCGCGGTTGGACAAAATGCACGGTGGACACGCCGAGCCAGATCAATGCAACCACGCCGATGCCGATCGGCAGCCAGCTCTTGCCTCCCGGACGCTGCGGCAGGCGGAAATTGGGGCCACCGGGGCCGCCGCCCCTGCGACGCGGGCCTTCCGGTCCGCGCTGCTTGAAAATGTCTTCGATGCTTGCCGACCGGCGCGTATCGTCGCCCGGCGGAAGCCAGGGGTTGCGCGGACCGCGCGGGCGGTCTCCCTTGGGATCGCCCACCTCGCCTTCGGACCCTTCCGGATCCTTTCCGCCGTCGCTCCGGGGCGGACCCCCCCATGGACTGCCTTTGCCAGCCATGAACAGGCCGATCCTCTCAATAAACCCGCCAATTTTTTCCATGGCACCAGTTATAGGGGGGAAATGAGACAAAAACAGGGGTGAAACACGATTTTCGCTGGATGCGGAGCCAAGCTTCGCTAGCAGGGCGGGCATGAACGATACGGAGAAAATCGCCCGCCTGCTGACCGACCCGATCCGGCAGCGGCTGCGATCAGCGAGAATGACGGGCGAAACCGCGACCATTGTTCTTGACGTCGGGGGTCTGTCCGCGGCCGAGCGCGAAGGTTTGGAAGCCGACGTGAAGGCGCTGCTGGAAGGTCGCGAAGGTATCGCCGAGGTGCGCATCGCGATGATGGCGGACAAGGTGAAGCGGCGGATTATCGCTGTCGGATCGGGCAAGGGCGGGGTGGGGAAATCCACGCTGGCAGCCAATCTCGCAGTGGCTCTCGCCCGCTCGGGCCGCAAGGTCGGGCTCGTGGAC
Source organism: uncultured Sphingomonadaceae bacterium (assembly GCA_964422665.1). Lineage (GTDB taxonomy): Bacteria > Pseudomonadota > Alphaproteobacteria > Sphingomonadales > Sphingomonadaceae > DASWIR01. Next base: position 21,005 of record CAYRCH010000009.1, read on the forward strand.
GCCGACATTTACGGACCGTCCCAGCCGACTTTGCTCGGCACCGAAGGGCAGCGACCGACCGCTCGCGACAAGACGCTGATCCCGCTGGTCAGTCCATCGGGAATCCCGGTGCTTTCGGTCGGCAATTTGATCGAACCCGGGAAGGCGATTGCCTGGCGCGGGCCGATGACCGGCGGCGCTCTGGCGCAGATGATGGAAGCGGATTGGGGCGATGCCGAATTGCTGGTGGTCGATTTGCCGCCGGGCACCGGCGATATCCAGCTGACCATGATCCAGAAGTTCAAGCCCGACGGGGCCGTGATCGTCTCCACGCCGCAGGATCTTTCGCTGATCGACGCCCGGCGCGCGATTTCGCTGTTCGAACAGGTGGACGTGCCGATCATCGGCATCGTCGAAAACATGGCTGGCTATGTCTGCCCGCATTGCGGCGAGGTGAGCGATCCGTTCGGCTCGGGCGGAGCCGAGGCGGCAGCCAAAGCGTTGGGCGCGCCTTTCCTCGGGCGCATTCCGCTGACAATGGCGATCCGAGAGGCGAGCGATGCGGGGCAGCCCCCGGCCGCTGGTGAGGGGCCGCAAGCGGAGACCTTCCGGCAGGTTGCGGCGAACGTGGCTGCATGGCTCGATCGGGAGATCAGGTAGAGATGCGGCTCTCGCGCCGAAGCCTGGTGATCGGCGGCGCTGCGGCCGGGGGCCTGCTTGTCGGCTGGGCGCTGATGCCGCGCCATTTTTCCTCGCCGCTGACCCCGACGCCGGACGAATGGGCGGTGGATGCCTGGCTCAAGATCGGCACGGACGGGGTAGTGACCGTCGCTGTGCCGCAGCTCGAAATGGGACAGGGCGTCACCACCATCCTGCCGCAGATTGTCGCGGCGGAGCTCGGCGCTGACTGGCGCCAGCTCGCGGTCGAACCGGCACCGCCCGCCGGCGCCTATGCCAATCGGGTGCTGGCCGCGCGCTGGGCTCCGATGTGGGAGCCGGCCATTGCCGCCATAGCGACCGAGCCCGATGACTGGGCGGTTGGCCGCTTTGCGCAGGGGGAGCGCTTTTCCGCAACTGCCGATGGCACCTCTCTGGCCGCTTTCGAGCAACCGTGCCGCGAAGCCGCAGCAGCAGCACGCGCCATGCTGGCAATGGCCGCCGCCGATCGCTGGGACGTGGCGTGGGAAGAGTGCGAGGTTTCACAAGGGTTGGTGCGCCATGGCGACAGTGCGGCGAGCTTTGGCGAGCTTGTGGAGAGCGCCAGGCAATTCGACCCGCCGGCGCCCCCGCCTCTGCGTCCCGAGCCCACATCGGAAATTCCGGATGCCCTGGCCGGCGAGGCCGAACTTGCCTTTCCCCGGCTCGACTTACCGGCCAAGGTCGATGGTTCCTTGCTGTTTGCAGGCGACGTCCGGCTGCCCGGCATGGCCTATGCGTCGATCCGGCACGGACCCTTGGACCGGGCGTTGCTGGCCCAGTTTGACGTAGGCAAAGCTGCCGGAATCCATGGCTTGCTGCAGATCGTGAACGGCAAGCGCTGGCTGGCGGCGGTTGCCGACAATTGGTGGTCGGCCGAGAATGCGCTGGCGGCTATCGACCCGACCTTCACCGTCCAACGTCCGGCCTCCAGCGCAGACATTGCCGATGCCTATGATGCCGCGCTTCGCAGGGGCAGCGCGCAGCGAATCCACGAACGCGGGGCGGGCGAGGTCGCGCTGGCGGATCACACGCTCGCCTCAAGATACGATGTCGCCCCCGCTATGAACTTTCCGCTCGAGACGGCAACCGCGACAGCGCGGGTGGAAGGCAATCGCTGCGAAATCTGGGCGGCGAGCCAGGCTCCCGAGCGCGCGCGGGAAGCTGCTGCCAGGGCGCTCGGCATGTCGGCCGAGGATGTCGTGATCTATCCCGTGCCGGCCGGCGGCAGCTTCGACCGCCGGCTCGAACATGGCCATGTGATCGAGGCGGCGCTGATCGCGCGAGAAGCGGGGCGCCCCGTCCAGCTCGTATGGTCGCGCGCGCAGGAGGCGCTGGCCCAGTACCCGCGTCCGGCCGTGTCGGCGCTGATGGCGGCGCGAACGGGGCCGCAGGGCATGCTCAACGCCTGGACTGCAAGGATCGCCGCACCGCCCGCCGCCCGCGAATTCGGCCGGCGGCTGTTCGAGAACCGCACCAGTTGGGCCGCGATCGACGATGTGGAAGGCGAGGGCGATGTTCTGGCCATGGAAGGCGCCGCGCCGCCTTACGCCATTGCGGACGTGGCCATCGATCACGTTCCGGTGACGCTTTCGCTGCCGTCGGGACGGATGCGGGGCAACGCCCACGGATATACCTGCTTTTTCACCGAATGCTTCATTGACGAACTGGCCGTGAAGCATGCGAGGGAACCGCTATCCTATCGCATGGAAATGCTGGGAGAAGACATCCGCCTGGCCACTTGCCTGCAGACCGCCGCGCGGCTGGCCCAGTGGGGCGGCACGGCAGGGCAGGGGCTGGCCTGCCACCGCATGGGCGATATTGCCACCGGCGGCCGTATCGCGTTGATCGCGCAAGCGAGGCTGGACGAAAGCGGGCTGAAAATCGACAGGATGAGCGCTGCGGTCGATATCGGACGGATCGTCAACCTGGACATTGCCCGGCAGCAGATCGAGGGCGGGCTGATATACGGCATCGCTCTCGCCAGCGGGGCGGCGAGCGGCTGGTCCGGCGGATTTCCCGAGAATCGGAGGCTGGCCGAACTCGGTATTCCGCGGCTGGCGAATTCGCCGGAAATCGAGATTGAGTTCATCGCCAGCGATGCGGCGCCGTTCGACCCGGGCGAGCTGGGAGTGGCGGTGGCCGCGCCGGCGATCGGCAACGCATTGTTTGCCGCAACAGGAGTCCGCATCCGCCGCCTGCCGCTGCTCGGAGGTGGCCTGTGACGAGCGGACACGGCGCGCTTCCTTCCGGCCATCCGGAAATCCGCACCGGCGGAATCGGCGTGCTTCTGGTCAATCTCGGGACGCCGGATGCGCCGGAGCCCGGGGCCGTGAAGCGGTACCTGGCCGAGTTCCTGTCCGACCGGCGCGTGGTGGAAATTCCCCCGATCGCATGGCAGCCGATCCTGCGCGGCATCATCCTCAACTCGCGGCCGCGCAAGAGCGCCCACGCCTACCGGCAGGTGTGGACAGATGAAGGCTCGCCGCTGGCTGCAATTACCGCCAGGCAATCGGAAGCGTTGCAGGCCCGCCTTGGCGATCAGATGCAAGTCGCCTGGGCCATGCGCTATGGCCGCCCTGCCATTGGCGAAGAACTGCAGCGCCTGAAGGACGCCGGCTGCGACCGGATATTGCTGGCTCCGCTCTACCCGCAATATTGCGCCGCCACGACCGCCACGGTTGTGGACAAGGCTGCGGACAAGCTGCGGGAAATGCGTTGGCAACCCGCGCTGCGCACCCTCCCTCCCTATCACGACGATCCCACCTATATCGGCGCGCTGGCGACGGATCTGGGGGCGCAGCTCGATGCGCTCCCATTCGAGCCGGAAGTGCTGCTGCTCAGCTATCACGGAATGCCCGCCCGCACCCTGGAGCTGGGCGATCCCTACCATTGCCACTGCCGCAAGACATCGCGGCTGCTGGAAGAGGCCATGAGCCCGCGAGGCATCACGATCAGAACCACATTCCAGAGCCGCTTCGGCCGCGCGAAATGGCTGGAGCCGGCGAC
>CAYRCH010000009.1:24788-27572 GCA_964422665.1 uncultured Sphingomonadaceae bacterium
CAGTTTGCCGCACTGTCCTGTCTCAACGATGGTGCGCCGGGGATGGCCATGCTGGAGGCGCTCGTCCGGCGCGAGCTGGCCGGATGGATCTGACGGCCGTCATCTCGGCAGATCCGCTCACCCAATATGCACTGCTTTTCGGGGTGGTTTTTGTGGTCAACCTGCTGCCGGCATTCGGACCGCCGACATGGTCGATCATCGTGCTGTTCGGGTTCAATACCGAGCTGCCCCTGCCGGGGATTGTGTTGTCCGGCGCTGCCGCGGCGGCCTCCGGCCGGTTCCTCTTGGCGCATGGCTTTCGGTGGCTGGGCAATCGGGTGTCGCAAAAGACCAGGGACAATCTGACCGCGGCTCGGGAAGCGTTCCAGCGCCGGAAAAGCAGCGGGATCCTGGGGCTGGGCTTGTTCGCGCTGTCCCCGCTGCCGTCCGCCCAGCTATTCGGCGCGATCGGGCTGGCCGGCGTTCCCCTGTTGCCGTTCACGCTGGCGTTCTTCTCCGGCCGGCTGGTTTCCTATTCGATCTATGCCGGGTCGGCCCATCTGCTCGAGGAATATACGCTGGGCGATGCCTTCATGGAGACGCTGACCAGCCCGCTGGGGATTGCGCTGCAGTTGATCATGCTTGCCGCCCTGGTGGCGCTGGCGAAGGTCAATTGGGCGAAAGTGCTGGCGCCCAAGGAGCGATCGGAAGAGTCCGACAGCTAGAAGTCGATCGCGATGCCTTTTTTGACCCAGTCTCCGTAGCGCGTCGGGCTGAGCTCTTCGTCTTCCACGCCCGCCTTGGGCGCGGGCGGCGGTTCGCTGGTCCAGTGCGCCGGCTTCTGGAAACCACCGGCCTTCCTCGTCTTCGGTGTCGTCATGGACGCAAGATGGGCGTGCTGGCGCCCTGATGCAATCGCGGATAGGGGCGAGGCATGAATATCCAGGGACTTCCCGCCCGACGCGCTGCTCTGAAGCTGATCGACGCCGTGCTTCGGCGGGGGGAAACGCTCGACCAGGCGATGGGTCCGGCGACCCGCGACCTTTTGACCACTTCGGACCGGGCGCTGGCCCGCGCGCTTGCGGGGGAAGTGCTGCGATGGCTGACCGATCTTGACGCGCTGATCGATAGCGCGACGAAGAAGCGCCTCCCGGATGACGCGAAGCCGCGCAGCGTGCTACGCCTGATGCTGGCCGGGTGGCTGCGGCTGGAGACGCCGCCGCACGCGGTGGTGGCCACGGCGTTGCCCTTGCTCAGCGGCGGCCCGCGCAGGCTGGCGCATGGCGTATTCTCCACGCTCGTACGCCAGCAATCGGTCCTGCCGGCCGCGCCCACACTCCCGGCTGCGGTGGCGCAGCGCTGGGGCGACAGCGCGCAGTCCATTGCCGCTGGCCTTGCCGAGCCGCCCCCGATGGACCTTACATTGCGCAATCCGGCCTCGACGGCCGAATGGGCCGAGCGTCTCGGCGGGACCAGCCTCGTGCCGGGCCATGTACGCCTGCCGCGAGGCACTGCTGTGAACGAGCTGCCCGGCTATGCAGACGGGGCCTGGTGGGTGCAGGATTTCGCGGCGTCGCTCCCCGCCCGGCTGCTCGGTAAAGGGCAGGGCCGCCGCGCGCTCGACCTGTGTGCCGCGCCGGGCGGCAAGACGCTGCAACTCGCCGCCGCCGGCTGGCAGGTGACTGCGCTCGACATTAATGACCGTCGGCTGGACCGGTTGCGCGAGAATCTCGCCCGCACCGGGCTCGCGGCGGATATCGTGGTCGCAGACGCGCTGGAGTGGGAGCCGGCCGAGCCCTTCGATTCCATTCTGCTCGATGCGCCCTGTACGGCCACCGGCACGGCCCGCCGCCACCCCGACGTGCTCCACCGTATCGGGGAGCGGCAGATCGCGGAAATGGCCGAATTGCAGGCGGCATTGCTGGCGCGGGCAGCGCGATGGCTCAGTCCCGGCGGCAGGCTCGCCTATGCCGTGTGCTCGCTCGAGCGCGAGGAGGGGGAGGAGATCGCGAAGACCTGCCCGCTCGCGCCAGAACGGATCGAAGCCACCGAGCTGCCAGCCGGACTGAGTCCCTCGGCGGAAGGCTGGCTGCGCACGCATCCCGGGATGCTGGCGCATGCGGGCGGGATGGACGGCTTCTTCGTGGCGCGCTGGCGCAACGGATAGCCAATCGCGCTCAGGCGCCTTTCACCTTGTCCTGGAAGCTCTTTCTCAGCTTCATCAGCTTGGGCGGGATCACCGCGAGGCAATAGGGGTTCCGCTGGCCTTCGCCTTCCCAGTATTCCTGGTGGTAGTCTTCCGCCGGATACCATTCGGCCGGCCCTTCGATGGTGGTGACCGCCTGCTGGCCGGGATGCTGCTCGTTCCAGCGCGCGATGGCGGCGGCGGCGGCCTCGCGTCCTTCCTCGTCCCCAACGAAGATCGCGCTCCGGTACTGGGTGCCGACATCGTTGCCCTGCCGGTTGAGCTGCGTCGGGTCATGCGTGCCCATGAACACGTCGAGCACTTCTTCGCGCGAGATCGCCTGCGGATCGTATGTCACCCGGATCGCCTCGGCATGGCCGGTGCTGCCCGAGCAGACCTGCTTATAGGTCGGATCGGGCACTGTCCCGCCGATATAGCCGCTCTCGACCTCGGTCACGCCGATCACGTCGCGGAAGACCGCTTCGGTGCACCAGAAGCATCCGCCTGCCAGTATCGCCTGTTCCATACCTGCCATATCGGTCTCCTTTGCCGGTAACATGGGGTCCCGCAACGCCCTTGTCATCCGGCGGGAGCAGTCTAGTCTGACCGGACATAATCAA
>CAYRCH010000009.1:27672-30063 GCA_964422665.1 uncultured Sphingomonadaceae bacterium
CCGCAACGCCCTTGTCATCCGGCGGGAGCAGTCTAGTCTGACCGGACATAATCAACGGAGAGCTGCCATGCGTATGATACTACTCGCCGCCGCGGCCGCCCTGGGCAGCGGCACTCTCGCACTTTCCCTGCCCGCGATGGCGCAGCAGCAGAGCGCATCCAATCCCGCGCTGGCAGCCGCATTGCAGAGCGAAATCCGCGGCGAAGACGGCGCGCGCGACAAATATCGCAATCCGGCCGAGACGCTGACCTTCTTCCAGGTCGAACCGGGAATGACCGTGGTCGACTACATGCCCGCCGGCGGATGGTATTCGCGGATTATCATTCCCTATCTCGGTCCCGAGGGGACGTACATCGCTCTCAATCCGGAACTGCACCCGGAAATGACCGGATATTGGGACATGTATCGCGGCACGGCAGAGAAATTCCCGGCCGAGGCGCGCGAATGGGTACCCAGCGGCGGGGCGCGGGTGATCGGCGCCAACACCGATGACGACCTCGATGCGCTGGCTGGCACGGCTGACCGGTTCCTGATCTTCCGCGAGATCCACAATATGCGCCGCGCGGGCTGGTTCCACGATTCGGTGGTCGCGGCGCGAAGGCTGCTCAAGGAGGACGGTCTGCTCGGCGTGGTACAGCACCGCGCGAAAGCCGATGCCCCGCGCTCCTACGTGCTGGGCGACAATGGCTATCAGCGGGAGGAAGACGTGATCCGCCTGTTCGAGGCCTATGGTTTCGAACTGGTCGGAAAGAGCGAGGTCAATGCCAATCCGGCCGATCCCGCCGACTGGGAAGGCGGCGTGTGGTCGCTTCCTCCCGCCTATCGCGGCGCCGCGGAGGGGAGCGAGGAACGTGCCCGCCGGGCTGAGATCGGCGAAAGCGACCGCATGACGCTGCTGTTCCGGAAGCTCCCATAGCCTGCTCGCGATTTACACCCGGGCCGCCTGCGCATAGAGGGCGGGGCCATGGCTGAACTCACTGTCGCCGCGCTGCAGCTTGCCCTCGGGTTCGAGGACGAGCGGCAGAATATCGCCTCCGTCTGCGCGCTGGTGGAGGACGCCGCGCGGCAGGGGGCGCAGGTCATCCTGCCGCCGGAGCTGTTCGCCGGCCCCTATTTCTGCCGCGAGGAGGACGAAGCGCTGTTCGCGCTGGCCCGGCCCCTGAGCGAACATCCGTCGGTCTCGGCGATGCAGGAAATGGCTCGCGGCCTGGGCGTGGCGATCCCGACCAGCTTCTTCGAGCGGGACGGGCACCATTACTACAACACGCTCGCAATGATCGCGCCCGATGGCGAGATCATGGGCACCTATCGCAAGAGCCACATCCCCGATGGCCCGGGATATGAGGAGAAGTTCTATTTCCGACCCGGGAATGACGGCTTCAAGGTGTGGGACGTGTTCGGCACCCGCATCGGGGTCGGCATCTGCTGGGACCAGTGGTACCCCGAAAGCGCCCGCGTGATGGCGCTGATGGGCGCGGAAGTGCTGTTCTATCCGACCGCGATCGGGTCGGAACCCTATGACGCCGATCTCGATACCAGCCGCATGTGGCGCCGCGCGATGATCGGCCACGCCGTTTCCAACTGTATGCCGGTGATCGCTTCCAACCGTATCGGGGCGGAAGGTGAAGCCGACCGGGCCCAGCGCTTCTACGGCCACAGCTTCATCTGCGACGAGTGGGGCGATATCGTGGTGGATTTCGGGGCTGAGCAGGATGGCGCGCTGGTGGCAAAGCTGGACCTGGCCCGCGCGGCGAGGCACCGCGCCGGCATGGGCTTCTTCCGCGATCGCCGGCCGCAGCTTTATACCCGCATCTGCCAGGACATCTGACGTCCATGCCCCCCTGGCGCTACCTCGTCGCGCTCGGCTCCAATGTCCGCCATGCCCGCCACGGCCCGCCGGAGCGCGTGCTGCGCGCCGTGCTCGCGGCGATGGAGCGCGAAGGGATGGATGTGCAGCTCGCTTCGCCGATCATCCGGACCGAGCCGATTGGTCCCTCGCTGCGGCGTTATGCAAACGGCGCGGCTCTGGTATCGAGCGAGTTGGATCCTCGGGAGATGCTGGCGGGCCTCAAGCGCATCGAGCGCGCCTTCGGCCGCAGGCCGGGCGGGCAGCGCTGGCGGGCGCGGGTGCTCGATCTCGACATAGTGCTGTGGAGCGGCGGATGCTGGGCATCATCCGAACTGACCATTCCCCATCCGCTGTTTCGCCAGCGCCGCTTCGTGCTCGGGCCGGCATCCGCCATCGCCCCTGACTGGCGCGACCCTGTCACCGGACTGACGCTGCGCCAGCTTTTTGCGCGCTTGACCCGTCCCCGCCCACTCCTTAGGTGAGCGCCCGTGGTCGGGCCCTTAGCTCAGTCGGTAGAGCAACTGACTTTTAATCAGTAGGTC
>CAYRCH010000010.1:0-18258 GCA_964422665.1 uncultured Sphingomonadaceae bacterium
GGTCGACGAAGACCTGCAGGAACAGGTAATCGACATCGATCCCCTCCCGCTCCGACTTCTTCACCACCGCGACCTTGCTGGTCAGCGGATCGGCGCCGCCCATTCCGTCGATCTGGCGCGGATCGGGCGAGCCCATCACGCCGAGCAGGAAGGCGTCGCGCGCCTCCTTGTCGGCGGGCAGGTCGGATGCGAGGAAATACCCCCCCTTGGAGGTCCCCCCGCGCATCCACATGACGGGCGCGGACTTCATGCCTCCCCTCCCGCTTGCGGGAGGGGTTGGGGGTGGGCGTGGGCGGGAAGACCCACCCCGCTGCGACTAGGCAGCAAGCTGGCAAGTCTCGCTGTCCCTCCCGCTTGCGGGAGGGGTAAGGACGCCGCCATCAAATCCACTTCAGCCCCATGTCGGTGAGCTTCTGGCGGAAGCCGTACATGTCGAGGCCGAGCACGCCGTCGGCCAGCTTCTTGCGCTTTTCTTCCTCATTGGCTTCGCGGGCGCGGGCTTTCTCCAGCACTGCGGCGGCATCTTCGCGCTTCACCACGCACACGCCGTCATCGTCGGCCACGATCACGTCGCCCGGGCGGATATAGGCCCCGGCGCAGACCACATCGACATTCACGCTGCCGAGCGAGGCCTTGATCGTGCCCTGGGCGAAGATCCGCTTGGCCCAGACGGGGAAGTTCATTTCCGTCAGGTCGCGCACGTCGCGGATCCCGGCATCGATGATCAGCCCCCGGCAGCCGCGCGCCTGCGCGCTGGTGGCCAGGAGGTCGCCGAAATAGCCGTCTTCGCACGGGCTGGTCGGCGCGATCACGAGGATATCCCCGTCGCGGCACTGCTCGATCGCGGCATGGACCATGTAATTGTCGCCCGGCGGTACCGAGATCGTGACCGCGCTGGCGCCGATCCGCGCGCCGGAATAGATCGGCCGCATATAGCTGGCCAGCAGCCCGGTGCGGCCCTGGGCCTCATGCACCGTGGCAACCCCGCAAGCGCCAAGCCCGTCCACCACGTCCCGGTCCGCGCGTTCGATGTTCTGCACGACGACGCCGCTCATAAGCCTGATTCTCCCTTTGCCAGCGCTGTTCCGCCGCCCGGTTGACCGGCCCGTGCCCTTCCGTCAAGGCCCCGAAGCGCGGCGCATCAACTTGTAAGTAACACTTACATTCTGTAAGCGCTCCGGCGAGAGGATACCAGAGTCGAAAATGGCGCGCAGCGCGGACACTTCCTGCCCTTCGATTGCCCTTGTCGGTTTCGGCGAGGCCGGCCTCGTTTTCGCCTCTGCCGCCCAATGGGAAGGCAGTGCGCGAGGGTGGGACATCCTCGCGGAACGGCGCGCCCTGATGGAAGCGGCAGGTGTCGAAGCCTCGCCCGGCCCGGCCGAAGCGCTGGCGGACGCCGAACTGGTGCTCAGCCTGGTGACCGCCGATGCCGCGCCGCGCGCCGCCGCGGAAGATGCCAGCTTTTTGCGCGAAGGCGCAATCTGGTGCGACATGAATTCGGTCGCCCCGCAGACCAAGCAGCAGGCCGCCCGCGCGATCGAGCAACATGGCGGGCGCTATGTCGATGTGGCGGTGATGGCCCCGGTGGACCCGGCGGCGCTTTCCGTCCCGCTGCTCATCTCCGGACCCGAAGCGGAACAGGCCGGGCAGCTGCTCAACCGGGCGGGTTTCACCAATACGCGCGTGGTCGGAAGCGAAGTCGGCCGGGCGAGCGCGATCAAGATGATCCGCTCGGTCATGGTCAAGGGTCTGGAAGCGCTGACCGACGAATGCGCCGCCGCCGCCCGCGGCGCGGGAGTCTATGACGAGGTCATGGCTTCGCTTGACGCGTCGGAGCGAGAGTGGAACTGGGCCGAGAAGACCGAGTATAATCGGGAACGGATGGAAACCCACGGCCTGCGCCGCGCGGCGGAAATGGAAGAAGTCGCCGCCACGCTGCAGGCGCTGGGGGTCGAGCCGCTGATGACCGAGGCGGCCGTGGTGCGACAGCGCAGCGCGGCCCGCAATGCAACCAGGGATACGAAGAGAAAGAGCGCCGCATGACGCTGATTATCGATTGCCACGGACATTACACCACCGCGCCGGAACCGCACAATGCGTGGCGCGAGGCGCAGAAGGCCGCCTTCAATGAAGGCACGGCTCCGCCCGCCTATCCGGAAATCAGCGATGACGAGATCCGCGAGACGATCGAGCAGAACCAGCTGCGGCTGATCAAGGAACGCGGCGCCGATTTCACCATCTTCAGCCCGCGCGCATCGGCCATGGCGCACCATGTCGGCGACCAGGCCGTGAGCGAGGAATGGGCGCGCCGCTGTAACGACTTGATCTACCGTGTCACGCAGCTGTTCCCCGACACCTTCATCGGCGGCTGCATGCTGCCGCAGAGCCCGAAGTCAGATCTCGCGGCCAGCATTCGCGAACTGCGCCGCTGCGTCGAGGAACTGGGCTTCGTCTCCTGCAATCTCAATCCCGATCCGGGCGGCGGGCATTTCACCCACCCATCGCTGACCGACGAATACTGGTTCCCGATCTACGAGGTGCTGGAAGAGCTGGAAGTCCCGGCGATGATCCATGTCTCGGGCAGCTGCAACCCGGCGATGCATGCCACCGGCGGTTTCTATCTCGCGGCCGATACGGTGGCCTTCATGCAGCTGCTGCAGGGCGACCTGTTCTCGCGTTTCCCCAAGCTCAAGATGATCATCCCGCATGGCGGCGGCGCGGTGCCCTATCACTGGGGCCGCTACCGTGGGCTTGCCGACATGCTGAAGCAGCCCAATCTCAACGATCACCTGATGAACAATGTGTTTTTCGATACCTGTGTCTATCACCAGCCGGGCATCGACCTGCTGGCCGACGTGATCGAGAACAAGAACATATTGTTCGGCAGCGAGATGGTGGGTGCCGTACGCGGGATCGATCCCACCACCGGGCATTATTTCGACGACACCAAGCGCTATATCGATGCGCTCGATATCTCTGACGAAGAGAAACACGCGATCTTCGAAGGCAATGCGCGTAAGGTATTCGTACGTCTCGACCGGATATTGAAGGACAAGGGTTTTTGAGCGAAGCCAACGCCCCCGACACCGGATTTGTCGCCACCGGCCTCGCGCGCTGCGAGAAGCCGGAGCGCTATATCCAGCAGCTCGTCAGCCATTGGAGCCACAAGATGGCCACCAGCTATGACGAAGGCGACGGCATGGGCATCTTCCCCTTCTCCGACGAGGAAAATGCGGTGATGACCGCTCGGCACGATGGCATCGCCATCACGCTGACCACTTCAGATCAGGCCCGCAGCGCCCATATGCGCGGGGTGATCGAACGGCATCTGGACCGCTTCGCTTTTCGCGAGGCGCCGCTGACTTACGAATGGAAAGAGCAATGACCGACAAGAAAGAGCGGATCGATATCCACCAGTACCTGGCGGAATTCGACGATATTCCCGGCACCCGCGTGTTCACCGCGGCGCGCGCGCGCAAAGGCTACAACCTCAACCAGTTCGCCATGAGCCTGATGAAGGAAGAGAACCGCAAGCGGTTCCTGGCCAACGAGGAAGCCTATCTGGACGACTGGAACCTGACCCCGGCGGCCCGGCAGGCCGTGCTCGACCGCGATTACAACGCGATGATCGACGAAGGCGGCAATGTCTATTTCCTCTCCAAGCTGTTTTCGACCGACGGCAAGAGCTTCCAGTTCGCGGCCGGATCGATGACCGGCATGACGCAGGAAGAATACGCACAGATGATGCTCAAGGGCGGCCGTTCGCCCGAAGGCGTCCGCTCGATCAAAGGAGGATACTGAGATGGCGCGCGTCACAACCGGCATCACGACAAGCCACATTCCCGCGCTGGGCGCTGCGATCCAGACCGGCAAGACCGGCGACGATTACTGGGGCCCGGTATTCCGCGGCTACGAGCCGATCCGGAAATGGATCAAGCAGCCCGGCAACATGCCCGACGTGGTGATCCTGGTTTACAACGACCATGCTTCCGCGTTCGACATGAACATCATACCGACTTTCGCGATCGGCTGCGCCGAGCGCTTCAAGCCGGCCGATGAAGGCTGGGGTCCGCGCCCGGTGCCCGACGTGATCGGCCATCCGGACCTCGCCTGGCACATCGCCCAGAGCCTGATCCTCGACGATTTCGACATGACGATCATGAACGACATGGATGTCGATCATGGCTGCACCGTGCCCCTCTCGATGATTTTTGGCGAGCCGCAGGAATGGCCGTGCAAGGTCATTCCCATGCCGGTCAATGTCGTTACCTATCCGCCGCCCTCGGGTCGCCGCTGCTTCAACCTGGGCGACAGCATCAAGGCCGCGGTCGAAAGTTTCCCGGAGGATCTCAACGTCCATGTCTGGGGCACGGGCGGGATGAGCCACCAGTTGCAAGGGCCGCGCGCCGGCCTGATCAACAAGGAGTTCGACCTGGACTTCATCGAACAGCTGATCAGCGATCCCGAAACGCTCAGCAAGAAGCCGCATATCGAATATCTGCGCGAAGCCGGAAGCGAAGGCATCGAGCTGGTGATGTGGCTGATCATGCGCGGTGCGCTTGGCGACAAGGTGAAGGATCTGTACCGCTTCTATCACATTCCGGCCTCGAACACCGCGCTCGGCGCGCTGATCCTGCAGCCGGAGGAAACCGCCGGCGAAGCGCTGGAGCCGCGGTCGGTACTGAGCGGCCACAGCCTCGACGCCGCCTGAATGTGCGCGCCATCCCTTCCGCATGCGGGAGGGATGGGACGGCACAGCCCAGCAGCAGCGACTGCAACCGGAGCAGATGATGACCACTTCCCGTGAACTTCTCGACGCGCTCGAAGCGGTCGAGGATACCCGCAACCGGCTCAAGAGCCTCGCCCAGACCAAGCCCGAAGGATGGGTGAAGGATTACGCGGTGCTTCGCGCAACCCTGCGCGAGAAGATGGGCACGCTGGTTGCTGCCGGCCAGGCGTGGTTCCGGGCTGGAGGCGACGATGCCTCCGGACAGGAGTTCGCCCGGCTGGTGGAGGCGTCGAAATCTGCCATGGAGCGGCACCAGGCGCGCTGGCCGGTGGTGGTCATCGACCACGACAATCCGCAATATGTGGAATCGATGGCGACTGTCGACAATTGCACGAACGAAGTCGGCAGGTTCGTCAGGGCGAAGGTCAGGCGCTGACGCTTCGCCGAAGGTAAATTGATCGAATCAGGAGGAACATACGCATGCGCATCGCACTCGCCGGCGCCGGAGCATTCGGAGAAAAGCATCTCGACGGGCTGAAGAATATCGACGGGGTGGAAATCACCTCGATCATCTCCCGCCGCGCGGAGCAGGCCGCGGAAGTGGCGGCCAAATACGGCGCGAGACATTCGGGCACCGATCTCGCCGAAGCGCTGGCGCGCGACGATGTCGACGCGGTGATCCTGTGCACGCCGACCCAGATGCACGCCGAACAGGCGATCGCCTGCATGGATGCGGGCAAGCATGTGCAGGTGGAAATCCCGCTGTCCGACAGCTGGGCCGATGCCGAAGCGGTGCTGAAGAAGCAGCAGGAGACCGGGCTCGTTTGCATGGTCGGCCACACGCGCCGCTTCAATCCGAGCCATCAATACGTCCACGACAAGATCGCCTCCGGCCAGCTGAACATCCAGCAGATGGACGTGCAGACCTATTTCTTCCGCCGCAAGAACATGAACGCCAAGGGCCAGCCGCGTTCGTGGACCGACCATCTGCTCTGGCACCATGCGGCGCACACGATCGACCTGTTCGCTTACCAGGCCGGCAAGATCGTCACCGCCAATGCCATCCAGGGGCCGAAGCACCCGGAGCTCGGCATTGCGATGGACATGTCGATCCAGCTGAAGAGCGAGAGCGGCGCGATCTGCACCCTGTCGCTGTCGTTCAACAATGACGGGCCGCTCGGCACCTTCTTCCGCTATATCGGCGACACGGCGACCTATATCGCCCGCTATGACGACCTGGTCACAGGCAAGGAAGAACCGGTCGACCTGACGGGCGTCGCCGTCTCCGACAACGGCATCGAACTGCAGGACCGCGAGTTCATTGCCGCGATCCGCGAGGGGCGCGAGCCGAACAGCTCGGTCGCGCAGGTGCTCGACTGCTACCGCGTGATCGGAGAGCTGGCCGCGAGTCTCGAAGCGCAGGACGGATGGTCGTAAATATCCTCCTAAGCCGCAGTTAACCAACGCTTGACGCCCTCATGCGACAAGACGACATCTGGTGCATGAGAGGATCCCGGAAAGGGAAAGTGAATGGCCAAGCTGGATGAACTGCTCGCCGAGGCAGAAACGACCAATATCAAGATGCGCGAAGCCGCGGATTCGAAGACGGAAGACGGGGCGCGCAATGTCATCGGACTGCGCAGCAAGTTCGCCGACCTGATGGCGCAGTCGGTGGCGGCAATGCATGCCGACCAGCGGCTGAAGGACAATCCGGCCGTGCGGCGCGAATTCGAGACCCGGTTCTTCGCGATGCGGCAGAAGCTCGCCCATCACCAGGCCAAGTGGCGCAAATCCGTGATCGACAGCGATCCCGGCGGCTACCGGGCGTCGGTGGACGAATTCAACCAGCTGCAGGACGACTTCTACCGCTGGGCAAAGGCGGAACTGGCCAAGCTCTGATTCGGCCTGCTAGGCGCCTGTCGAACAGACAGGAAAGGATCGACCGATCACTATCGGAACTCGCCCGATCGCGGGCCGCCAGCTGCACCCCGTCGGCCTCGGCTGCATGAATTTGTCGTGGGCCTATGCCAGCCCCCCGCCGCCCGAAGAAGCCGCCCGGCTGCTGCACCGCGCGCTCGATGTGGGCTACAATCATTTCGATACGGCGCGGATCTATGGCGGCGGCAAGAACGAGGCGCTGATCGGGGAGACGCTGGAGAAGCGCCGCGGCGAATTCTTCCTCGCCTCCAAATGCGGCATCGTGGTCGACGGGCCGAAGCGCGGCGTGGATTGTTCGCCCGAGGCGCTGGACGAAGCGCTGGAAACGAGCCTGCGGCTGCTCCGCACCGACCATATCGACCTCTACTACATGCACCGCTTCGACCCGAAGGTTCCGATCGCGGACAGCGTCGGCGCGCTGGCCAGGGCGATCGAGGCGGGCAAGATCGGCGCCTATGGCGTTTCCGAATGGTCCGCCGCGCACATCCGCGAGGCCCATGCCATACACCCGGTGGGCGCAGTGCAGACCGAATATTCGCTGTGGACTCGCAATGTCGAACTGGCAGTGCTCGACGCGTGCCGCGAGCTGGGCATCCCGCTGGTGGCGTTCAGCTCGACCGGGCGCGGCGCGTTCGGCGGCGTGCTGCGCGACCCCTCGACGCTGGAGGAACAGGACCTGCGGACCAAGATGCCGCGTTTCAACGCCGAGAACTGGCCGAAGAACCTGCACCTCATCGAGCAACTCGAGGCGCTGGCGGAGGAGGCGGGTGTGGGCGTGGCCCAGCTCGCCAATCGTTGGGTGCTCGAACAGGATGAGTGCATCCACGTGATCCCCGGCACCACCAGCATCGCGCATATGGAGGAGAACCATCGCGCCGCATCTGTGCAGATCGCACCGGATGTGCTGCAACGCGCAGGCGAGATCATCAACCACGCGACCGTCCACGGCCACCGCTATCACGATGCGATCCGCCCGACGATCGATACCGAGGAGTTCGAACCGGCATGAATTCCCTGCGCGCGGCGATTGGATATTCGGCCCGCACCGAGCGGCGGCCGTTCTTCTACGCCAATGCGCATGAGAAGGATTACGTTCCGCTGGCCCCGGTCGAAGTGGAAATCGCCGATGCCCGCGAGATCGATGCCGATCTCGACGTCGAAGGCTTCACCATAGTTTCGCACCGCAGCGAGGTGAAGGACCTCACCGATCTCGATGCGGTCTCGAAAATCCATAGCGGGGAG
Source organism: uncultured Sphingomonadaceae bacterium (assembly GCA_964422665.1). GTDB lineage: Bacteria > Pseudomonadota > Alphaproteobacteria > Sphingomonadales > Sphingomonadaceae > DASWIR01. The sequence goes on from CAYRCH010000010.1 coordinate 7,910, forward strand.
ATTACCGAGCTGCTGAAGCGCGTGACCGGGTGCGACGAAGTGGTGATGACGCCGTTTGGCATCCTGCGCTTCTCGGAGAAGCTGGGCGAAAACGCCGCTCACGACAATTCGCATCCGGCGCGCTTCGTCCATGTCGACCTGGCGAAAGAGGCCGCCACAGCGGCCCGAGACAAGACCGCACCGCAAGGCTGGGAAATCGGCCGCAGCGCGCAGTACAATGTATGGCGTGTGCTGTCCCAGCCGCCGCAGGACGTGCCGCTGGGCCTGTGCGCCTTTCCCAGCATCGCGCCCGAGGACCTGATCGATTGCGATGCGATCTTCGATCCGCTCGACGGCAGTCCCGAATGGGGTTTTCCGAACTATCTGCTGGCGCATAATCCGCAGCACCGCTGGTACTATTATTCGAACATGACCCCGGACGAAGCGATCGTGTTCAAGACCAGCGAGAGCGATCCGGCGCGGGCGCAGCTGATGCCGCATGGCGCATTCGACAATCCGCTGGCGGGGCCGGACGCCCCGCCCCGCATAAGCCTGGAAATGCGCGGGACATGCTACTGGTTCGACTGAACCAGAAGATATGGGAGGGATACAGATCATGACCGGGAAGATATTTACCGCGGCGTTCATCGGGGTTGCCCTGCTGACCAGCCCGATCGCTCACGCCCAGGAAAATGCCGACATGGCGGAAGTGTTTGCGGCGCAGAACCGGATCCCCGATACGCCGGGCAGCGGGCCGTACCCGGCAATGATGGAAGTCGATCCCGCGCTTCCCGATCACGTCGTCTATCGCCCGGCAGACCTGTCGCAGGTCGGCGAAGGCGAGCTGGGCGTGTTCATCTGGGGCAATGGCGCCTGCGCCGATGACGGCGCGAGCGCGCGCCTGCACCTCTCGGAAATCGCCTCGCACGGTTATCTGGCGATAGCGCCGGGCAAGTGGCGCAACGGCCCGAACGCCAAGGAGCCGCCGGCGCCGCCGCGTGAGCCGGCCGCCGATGGCACTTTCCCCCCTGCGCCCACCTCCGCGGCCGACCTCGCCCGTGCGCTCGACTGGGCGCTGGCCGAAAATGCCCGCGCCGGCAGCCGCTATGCTGGCAAGATTGATCCCGACGCGGTGGCGGTGGGCGGTTTCAGCTGCGGCGGCGTGCAGGCGCTGGAGCTGGCCGGCGATCCGCGGATCGACACGCTAGTGATACAGAATAGCGGTATCCTGCCCGACGGCGCGCCGCGTTTCGGCGGCATGGACCTCGCCAAGAGCGCGCTCGAGGACATTCACACGCCGATTATCTATGTCCAGGGCGGCCCGACCGACATCGCCTATGAGAACGGGATGGACGATTTCAAGCGCATCGATGGCGTGCCCGCGGCGATGGTCAATCTGCCGGTTGGCCATGGCGGCACCTATTTCGATCCGAATGGCGGCAAGGCGGCCCGGATTGTGGTCGACTGGCTGCAGTGGCAATTGCGCGGTGATGCCGAGGCCGAGTCCAGTTTTCGCGGCGAGGATTGCGGTTTCTGCCGCGACCCCGAGATCACGATGGAGCTGAAGAACTTCGATTAGGCGACGCGGGCCTGCATCAGTTCATTACCGAGATATTGTCGAACGATTCCTGCACGCGGCGATCTTCGCCGCCAAGCAGCAAGGCCGCCAGCGCCAGGTCGGCATAGGCGGCGGCAAGCTCGTGTCCGTCGCGTTCGAGTTCCTCCACCGCAGTGGTGAGCAGGGCCCGGATACCTTCGAAACGGCCGTTGTTGGCAAATGCTACAATGTTGAGAGCTGAGCGCATGTTTCCCCCGACTTGTGTCTGGCAAAAGCGGCAACGTGCCGCTTCCCGTGCCGGTCTACGCCCCATTGGCGGACCAATGCTTAACCGGCAGGGTTAACCTGTTTACATTTTACGATCAGGCAGTTCCCCCTAACCAGCCCTATATCAGCATTGCACCGGGATGGGTCAGTCCGCCCCGGAACCGACGTAATTCTTCCCGTAGATCGCCTCGCGAATGGCGCGGTGCAATTCGAGGTCGATTGGTATTTTCTGCGCCGCGAACACCACTGCCATGTCGTTTGCCGGATCGACCCAGAACAGCGTCGAGGCATAGCCGTCCCAGAAGAACTCGCCGACCGTTCCGCGATTTTCCTCCGGCGTCTGCGGAGGTGCAGTGCGAACGAAGAAATCGAAGCCGAAGCCGCCGGTCCCCTTCGAACCGAGCCACTGACGCTCGGTAATGGCGGGATCGAGATGGTCGGTGGTCATCAGCTTCACCGTGGAGGGCTGCAATACCCGGATACCGTCAAGCTCGCCATTGTTGAGCAGCATCCGGGCGAAGCGCATGTAGTCATCAATCGTGGTAATGATTCCGGAACCGCCCATGGTCATCGGCTTACCGGTGTAATTGGTCGTCAGCCGGCCCTCATCGGTCTCGCGCACCAGCATGCCGTAATCGCTCTCCCGATAGATCATTGCCAGCCGGCCGATCTCGGCCGGGTCGCGCGTCCATCCGCTGTCCGCCATGCCGAGCGGAAGGAAAATATTGGCGCGGACATATTCCTCGAACCGCTGGCCCGACAGGACCTCGACCAGCCGGGCCTGCACATCGACTGCTGCGCTGTATCGCCATTCGCGGCCCGGTTCGTAGAGCAGCGGTACATCGGCCAGGAGCTGGGCAAATGTGGCCAGGTCGTTATCCGGCGAAAGCGGGTCGAGCATCAGCCAGACCATGTCGGCGAAATTCTCATCCCCGCCATAGGTGAAGCCAGCCGTATGGCGCATGACATCGCGAATGGTGATGTGGCGCGAGGCCGGCTCGAGAATCGGCTTGCCGGCCTCGTCCGTGCCCTTGAGCACATACATCTCGGCGAATTGCGGCATGTAGAGGGCCAGCGGGTCATCGAGGCGGAACTTGCCCTGTTCCCACAATTTCATCAGCGCGACGCCCGTGACCGGTTTGGTCATGGAGAATATCTGGACCAGCGTATCGCGTTCGAAAGGCTTGTATTTCTCCCGGTCGGCCAGCCCTTCGGCGGCGAAATAGGCCTCCTCGCCATCTTTCCACACCAGCACCGAGGCGCCGACCGTGCGGCCGCTGCGCACCATGTCCTGCAGTGCCAGGTCGATCCGCGTGCGATCGATGACGAGGTCCGAGTCGCGGTCCTGCGCATGGGCCGGTGCGGCAATGGCCATCGCCACGAGTGCCATTGCCGCGGTGAAGAATTTCAGCATCGCCCCTGCTCCTTTCGGTGAGTTATCGAGGCGTCAAAGTGCCGCCTGATAGGTTGCCAGCAGCCTCTCCCACGCCTTCTCGGCAGCGGGTTCGTTGTAGACCGGGCTGTCATAGACGGTCCAGCCATGGTCGCCTTCGTAGACTTCGATCTCGGCATTGACGCCTTCCTGTTCGGCCCGCTCGCGCAGCTTCGTCTTGTCGTCGGGCGCGCGGGCATCGTCATTCTTGGCAATCGCAATCAGCAGGTGCGCATCGTCGGGCAGGTCGTCGAACAGGTTGATCGGCGCGGTTTCGGCGTCACCGACAAGACCGCCGCCATGGAAACTGGCAGCCGCCTTGATCCGGTCGGGCGCGCCGGCAATGCTCCAGACGGTCAGCGGCCCGCCCATGCAGTAACCCTGGTTGCCGATCCCGCGGGACGCATCGACCGCGCCCTGCGCGTCGAGCCAGGCGGCCAGCGCCTTCGCATCGCGCATGATCGCCTCCGCGGTCAGCTTTTCGCGCCATGGGCCGACCATCTGGAACCCGCCTTTGGCCTGGAAGTCGGCGAAATCCTCGAACTGCGGCGCGGGCTGATCGCGGTAGAAGGGATTGACCACCAGAACTGCATAGTTGGAACCCGCCAGCCGCCGCGCCATCAGGCGGAACGATTCGCGCAGGCCAGCAATGTCCGGCCATATGATTACCGCGGGATGGCGCCCGCTGCCCGGATGGACGAAGAACGCATCCAGTGTTCCATCGGGGGTGGTGATCGTCACTGCGCTTTCGGTCAGTGATCCGGCCGCAGGTTCGGTCGCGGTGGCGCAGGCTGCGAGAGTGGCGCCGAGGCCAACGCTGGCCCCCATCGCCGCGAATTGCCGCCGGCCCATGCCGCGCTTTGCGAAACTGGCGAGGTCGATTTCGTCACACATTGTCTGCCTCCGTCTATCCTATCCGGAGGTGCACGATAACGCCGCTGCGCGACAATGCCAGTCTTCGCGGCGCCGGCGTCGTCAGGTCAGGTCATCCAGCTGGATCACCAGGCCAGCTTCGGCATCGCGCATGGCCTTGCGCCGCAGTTCCTCGATCTTGAGCCGCCCCGCCGGCGCTTCTTCCTTCGGCAGCGCGGCCATCAGCTTCTCGTGAATTTCTTCGAAGTCGGGCCCATGCTCGGGATGGGTCAGGATCAACCCGTCCTGGTTGGTCATGCCGCGCAGGATCTTGGTGCCGACTTCATAGGGATCCATGCCTTCCTCGAAGGCGGTGCCGAACTGTTCCAGCTGTTCCTTCGCCACCTCGGGAAAGCCGCTGTCGCCGAAGCCATCGGGCCGCTTCAGCGCGCTGGTCCAGGCATTGGTACGGGTCAGCGCCGGGCAGCAGAGCGAGCAGCCTATGCCGTAGGGCGCGAGATTGTAGCGCAGGCTTTCGGTCAGCCCGCGCACCGCGAACTTGCTGGCCGTATAGATCCCCGCCTGCGGCCCAGGCAGGAAGGCGGCCATCGATGCCACATTGACCACATGGCGGCGGCCGGAACTCGCCTTGATCTTCGGCAGGAAGCTGACCAGCCCGTTGACCACGCCGCCGAAATTGACCCCCATGATCCAGTCGTAATCGTCGTAGCTGGCCTCGTCGGTCGGGCCGAACACCGATACCCCGGCATTGTTCACCAGCACATGCACTTCACCGAAATGTTTCACGACCTGTTCGGCCACTTCGGCAAAACGCTCCCGGTCGGTAACGTCCAGCTTCAGGTAGAGCGGCTGCTCGTAGCCCTTGCTGTCGAACCACCCCTCCACCCTCTTTCGGTCGTCCTCGTTGCGGTAGCTCAGAGCCAGCCGCATGCCAGCATCGGCGAAGGCCTGCGCCACGCCCAGCCCGATTCCGGTGACCGCTCCCGTGATGAAGGCCACTCGCCCTTCCCAGGGCCTGTCTTGGTCGCTCATGTCCGGAAATTCCTCTCGCCAAAATACTATCGTTCGTTAGGGTTGATACAAACAAATGGGAGAGAGTCGATATGAGCGATGTGGAAGCCAGGCTGGCGGAGCTGGAGCAGAAGGTAGGCGTGCTGGAGGATGTCCAGGCGATCCGGCGGCTGCACTGGGCCTATGGCTATTACATCGATTTCAACCGGCCGGATGAAGTGGCGGACCTGTTCGCTGAGGATGGCTGCGTGGTGTTTCTCTCCGGCGAATATGTCGGCCATGCGGGCGTGAAGCGCCTTTATGGCGACTGGATCCAGGGCCGCTTCACCGGTGGCCGCCCGGGCCCGGTGGACGGGCTGCTGCTAGATCACTTCCAGATGCAGGACATCATCACGGTGGCCCCCGACCGCAAGACCGCCAAGGGCCGCTTCCACGGCATATTGCTGGGCGGCTGGCACGACGACTTCCAGGACACCAAGGAAGAGATGATGCCGCAGCAATTCATGGAAGCCGGCATCTACGAGAACGACTATGTCCGGGTCGACGGCGTGTGGAAGATCAAGCGGCTCGACTACATGATGCAGTGGCAGGGCAATTACGAGGAAGGATGGGCCCACACGACCAGTCATCTGCAGCCCGCGACCAGGACCTACCCGGACGACCCGCTCGGCCCCGACCGGCTGCTGCCGCCGGAGCAGCACCGCAAGACCTGGCCGTACCGCCAGGACGTGCCGATGCATTTCGCGCATCCCAAGTTCGGGACCATGCTGGCAGGGCAGGAAAAGCGGTGACCGCGGAGCACCTTTCCTTCTTCCGCGAGCGGTAGGCAAATGATGGATCCGCGCGACACCGGCAATCGCGAGGCGCTGACCAACCGCGAGGTTGCGGAGCGTTTCATCCAGCTGTTCTACGAAGAGGACAATCCCGAGGACGCCTTCACCTGCTGGGTCCATCCCGACTACATCCAGCACAACCCCAACGCGCCCACGGGCCGCGATGCTACGCTCGCCATGATGCGCTCCTCGATGGCGAAATACCCCGACCTCACCCATGACGTGAAGCGGATCGTTTGGGGCGCGCCCGATTGCGAACTCGTGGCGGTGCACTTCCATTTCCGCCGGACACGCGGCGAACGCGGCCATGCGGCGGTCGACCTGTTGCGCTTCCGGGATGGCTACCTGGTCGAGCACTGGGACGTGATGCAGGAAGTGCCCGACCCGGCGACGGCCAAGAACGACAATGGGATGTTTTGATGACCAAGCTCGAAGATGGCAGCGAGAAGGGCCTGAAAGGCCATTTCAAGGAGGATTTCAGCTTCCGCGAGCGGGTTGGCCTCGCGCCGCGCGCCGGCCATGTGGATCGCGACGCGCCCTACCAGCGCATCGCGACCGAGGAGGCCTGGACGTTCCCCGCGCTGGTCAAGGCGCAGGTCGACTATCTCGAAAGCGGCGACGCCCCGAAAGACGATTCCCTGCGCATGGGGGCGATGTTCGCCAACATGCCGAGCCTGCAGGAAATGCTGCAGGACCTGGGGGCCTTGCGCATCTCGCACATGGACGAACTGGCGATCGACCGGCAGCTGCTGCTGCTAACCGCGCCCGGTGTGCAGGTGGTGCGACCGGGAGACGGCACCGCGCTGGCGCGCGAAGCCAACGACATCGCCGCCGAGGCGTGCCGTAACCATCCGGACCGTTTCTCGGCACTGGCGGCCTTCGATCCGCGCGATGTCGCCGGATCGGTCAAGGAAATCGAGCGGGCGATGGGCACGCTGGGCCTCAATGGCGCAGTGCTCAATTCGCATTTCCAGGGCCACTATATCGATGAGGAGGAATATTTTCCGATCCTCGAGGCGCTCGAAGCGAATGACGCCGCGCTCTATATCCACCCGACCGCGCCGTTCAACGCGCCGCATTACGAGACCCGCGGCTTCTTCGGCGCGCTGGCAGGCTTCCCCCACGATGTCTGGCTGCACACGATAGGGCTGGTCTTTTCCGGCGCGTTCGACCGCTTCCCGAAACTACGCCTCGTCATCGGCCATATGGGCGAATGTCTGCCGCTGCATCTCTATCGCTTCGACTGGATGCAGGGGAACGCCGACGGCCGCCCGCACCTGCGCGGCGGCAAGCAGGTCAAGCTGAAGCACCCGGTAAGCCACTATTTCCAGAACAATATCTGGATCACCACCAGCGGCGTGGCGTGGGAGCCGGCAATCAAGTTCTGCCAGCAGGTGCTCGGCCCGGACCGCGTGCTCTATGCGATGGATTACCCCTACCAGCAGAGCTACGACGAAGTCGCTGCCTATGACCGGATGGACATGGAGCCCGATATCAGGCGCATGCTGATGGAAGGCAACGCGCGGAAGGTCTTCAACCTGCCCTGAGCGCAACTCGATTTTGGCGCCGTTGTGGCATGTTGATTACACAACTAAATTAATCGAGCCCGCGGCGAATAAACGGATTGTGAACCGGCCCTCCCGATGTTCTAATTCGCTTACCGCGAGGGCGCACCCCTCGATGCGCCCGCGGGAGAGGAGGATCCCCATGACCAAATTCGCCGGACGCGCTGTTATGCGCGCCGCCCTTGTCACCACGATTTCCGCCACTGCGCTGGCCAGCGCGGGCATTGCCCACGCGCAGGATGATGCGACGGCTGAACCTGCAGTTGGCAACGATATCATCGTTACTGCGCAGTTCCGCGAGCAGGCGCTTCAAGATACGCCACTTGCCATCACAGCGGTCGACGCAGCCACAATGGAAGCTAAGAACCAATACGACCTCGCAGCCGTCGCCGACAGCGCGCCCAATGTTACCATCCGGCCCATGGGATCCAATTTTGGCCCCTCGGTCAGCGCATCGATCCGCGGGATCGGCCAGAACGATTTCAACCCGGCGTACGAACCCGGCGTCGGCATCTATATCGACGATGTCTATTATCCCTCGCTCACTGGCGCGATCTTCGACACGCTGGATCTCGAGCGAATCGAGATCCTGCGCGGACCGCAGGGCACGCTCTCGGGCCGCAACTCGATTGGCGGCGCCATCAAGATGTTCTCCAAATTGCCGGATGGTTCGTCCGGCGGCTTTGTAGAGGCGTCCTATGGTTCGCGCGACCTGATCTCGCTCCGAGCCTCGGCGGACTTTGCGATCACCGACACCCTGTTTGCCCGGGTGTCCGGCGTTTCGAAGCAGCAGAAAGGCTATGTTGACCAGATCGACTTCGGCTGCGCTTTCCCGGCCGGCGGCGGCGACATGTATGTCGACAACAATGGCGTGAGCCGCGAAGTCAACCCAACGGGCGGCGTCGCCGCCACCGTTCAGACGGACGACTGCGTGATCGACCGGCTCGGCGCGGTCGGATACCAGGCGCTTCGCGGCATTCTCCGCTTCGAGCCCACCTCGAATTTCGATTTTACTCTCATCGCCGATTATACCAGCGACGACCGTCCGGGCACTGCCGAAGTGCTCACGGACACGCAGATTAACACCAATCCCAATATTCTGCCGCCCGGCATCAGCGCCTATGACGACCGCTTCATCTGCGGGCCGTTCTGCAACTACCAGGCAGATGGGAACAGCTTTGGCGGGCCGTTCGTCCGCCGTATTCCCACCGACCCGTTCAACGCCGAAGGCACTATCATGGTGGCAACGGAAGGTTCCAACCGCACTACCTACGAGAGCTGGGGCATTTCGGGCCAGATGAACTGGGACCTGACTGACCGGCTGCAGCTGGTGTCGATCACGGGCTATCGCGAGTTCGAAACTCAGTTCTCCGCTGATAGCGACCTGTCGCCGGTCAACACCAATTACGGCCTCAACGACCTGACCAACTGGAGCTTCAGCCAGGAATTGCGTCTGAACTTCGAAGCAACCGACACGATGTTCCTCACGGTGGGCGGATATTATTTCGAGCAATCCTCGGTCTACGATTCGGTGCAGGACATCCGTTATTCGGCGCCCTATCCGCTGCAGTTCCGCCAGCCGGATGAGATCGATGCAGATGCAAAAGCCGCCTTCGCCAACCTGGCCTGGGAAATTGTCCCCGACCTCAATATCAACGCGGGCATTCGCTATACGGAGGAATCAAAAGAGCAGACCTATTATCGCCTCAATTTCGATGGCACGATCAACGGCTTTCTCGACCCGGTCGGCGCCTTTTACGGCCCCGGCTACGAAGGACCCGATACAGGCGATTACAACAATAATGGAAACACGACCGAGGTTCTTCGCGCGCTGACCGGCCAGACGGCTGTGTACAATGGTGATAAGGTCGACTGGCGCATCGCCGTGGATTACCGCTTCAGCCCCGAAGTGATGGCCTATGCCTCGGTCGCGACCGGCTTCAAGGGAGGCGGCTCAAACCCGCGGCCGTTCAACGCCTTCCAGCTGCTGCCTTTCGCACCTGAAAAGATGGTCGCCTATGAAGTGGGCGTGAAGACGGATCTACTGGATCGCCGGGTCAGGCTGAACGTATCGGCCTTCCTCAACAAGTTCTCGGATATTCAGTCCACCGTGCAGGAATGCCCGACCGCGGATCCCATCTACGCCACGCCTTCGGCGTGCCGGGTCAATGCCGGAAACGCCGACATCAAGGGTCTGGAAGCCGAACTGCTGCTCACGCCGGTCGATGGCCTGACTATTGACGCGTCGATCAGCCATCTCGACTTTCAGTTCACCTATGTCGATCCGCTTTCGGGCAGCCAGCTCGATGATCCGGGCACCGGCGCGCCGAAATGGAAGGCATCCGGCGGAATCCAGTACATGTTCGATTTGGGCGGGAGCGGCACGTTGACCCCACGTTTCGACGTCTATTATCAGGACGAAACCTTTGCCGGTTTCTACACCGGCGCGGGCGGTCGGGTCCTCCAGTTCCTGCCCAGCTTCACGGCGGCAAATGCCCGCCTGACCTGGACAAACGAACAGGACGACCTGCAGATCGCGCTGACCGTGTCCAACCTCTTCGACGAATACTATTTCCTGTCGACTTTCGATCAGCGCACACTGACCGGAGCGAAGAAGGTGGTACCAGCACGGCCGCGGGAATGGGCTGTCACGGTGAAGAAAAAGTTCTGACCGTCAGCGAGGTCAAACTAGAGAAAGGGCGGCCCAAGGGCCGCCCTTTTTCGTTCATCGGACGCAAATACTTGACTGCTGCCCTTCGCGGCGAAAGAGTTGGCACATGAAATTCGACCGCCGCACCGCCATCAAGGGTTCCGCCATGCTGGGCGCAGGC
>CAYRCH010000010.1:18358-28627 GCA_964422665.1 uncultured Sphingomonadaceae bacterium
TCGCCGCGCCCCTTGCAGGACGCGGCGAACTGTTCCGCTGGACGATGCAGGCGCGCTGAAGCGCGCGCCCGGGCTCAGCCCCAGACTTCCTTCGCGACTTCGACAACCAGCCGGATTTTGTCCGCCTGCTGCTCGGTGGTGATGTCGTTGCCATGCACGGTGCTGGCAAAGCCGCATTGCGGGCTCAGCGCGAGCTGGTCGAGATCGGCGAACTTGGCCGCCTCGTCGATCCGGCGCTTGATGTCGTCCTTGCTTTCAAGGTCGCCGAGCTTGGTGGTGACGAGGCCGAGCACCACGGTCTTGCCCTTCGGCAGGAAGCGCAGCGGCGCGAAATCGCCCGAGCGCGGATCGTCATATTCGAGGAAGAAGGCGTCGATATCGAGTTCGTTGAACATGATCTCCGCGACCGGCTCGTAACCGCCTTCCGCCGCCCAGCTCGAACGGAAATTGCCGCGGCACAAATGAATGGCGCGGACCATATCGGCCGGCGCGCTGGCGAAGCTATCGTTGATCAGCTTGGCATATTGCCGCGTGGTCGCATCGGGATCGAGCCCGCGCTTCGCCGCATCGGCGCGCTGCTCGTCGTCGCACAGATAGGCGAGGTTGGTGTCGTCCATCTGGATGTAACGGCAACCGGCATCGGCCAGCTGGGTCACTTCGTCGCGATAGGCGGCGGCGACATCGGCGTAGAAATCATCCATCTCGGGATAGACGTCCTCGGGAATGCCCGACCGGCCTGCGCGGAAATGGAGCATGGTCGGCGAAGGGATGGTGACCTTTGGGGTCTTCGTTACCTTCGAAGCGAGGAACTGGTAGTCTTCGAGCTGGATCGGCTTCACATGTTCGACCTTGCCGGTCACAACCATCACGGGCGGTGCGAACTGCACATCCTTGCCGGCATCGTTCTTGAACGCCTTCTTCAGCCCGCCGCGTTCCTCCACTCCCGAAAGCTGGAGCAGGAAATCGGTGTGAAAGAAATAGCGGCGGAATTCGCCGTCGGTGATGGCTTCGAGACCGAGGTCTTCCTGCCATTTCACCAGCTCGGCAATCGCCTCGTCCTCCACCGCGCGAAGTTCGGCCGCGTCGATCTCTCCGGCGGCGCGTTTCTCGCGCGCATCGAGCACGGATTTGGGACGAAGGAAGGAGCCGACATGGTCGGCGCGGGACGGCAGCTTGGCACTCATGCGAAAAGTCCTGTCTGGGCAATGGTGTTAACAATGCCAGGGTCTTTACGCGGGCTCGCGCTCGGCTGGTGGAAGTCCAATAAGCCAATGCAGGCGGCGACTGCAACGGACAATTTCGCGGCGCCTGACCGGACCTGCGCGCCAAATTAGGCAACACATGTGAAATTTGGCTGATGCCGACCTTTTTCCGGGACAACCTCAAATGCGAAGTGGCACCGCCAGCGTTGTGCGCGTACCGGCCCGCCAGAGCCATTCCAGCGGGCCGTAACGGAAGCGCCGAAACCACCAGGCCGCCATCGCCATCTGCACGGCAAAGGCGGCGATGCCCCACAGGACCGCTTCGGCATTGGAGACCTTGTCCCAGAGATCGAGGCCGTAGCCGTAGAACAGCAATACGCCGAGGATCGACTGGCCGATATAGAGCGTGAGAGTCATTCGCCCGGCCGGCGCGAGTGTCGCAAGCAGCCGCCGCACTGGGCTTTGCCAGAGCAGCACGAACACCGCGACCTGGAATGCCATTGCCGGAAGGTTGCGCGCCTGGGCAAGCAGCCAATCGGCCGACTGGCGCTGCGCTTCGGTTCCGAACGCGGCAGGAGCAGCGTTCGCCAGTCCCCAGAGCACGCCCGAAACAGCGGCGATCGCCAGCCATGTACCCCGATGCTGCGCCGCGTCGAGGAACAGGCGGCGGCGGTGCAGAACCATGCCCGCGAGAAACAGGCCGGCGATCTCGGTCACCCGGCCGGTTTCGAGATAGAACGACCACTTTCCCACGCTGCCGGGACCGAGATTGTCGAGCGCCACTGCAATGGCTGAACCCTCCGCCAATGTCTGCAGGTCGCCCCAGGTGAAGTAGAGCGGCGCGGCCACGGCCCATTCGGCGCCATGGCCCGCGGCCCACCAGCGCAGCCATAGGGGGAGCTGGAGGAATGCCAGTGCAGCGAGCACAAGCAGCAGGCGATCCGAACGAATGCGGTCGAACGGGATCAGCAGCAGGCCAATTATCGCCAGCACCTGCAGGATGTCTCCGCGATAAAAGAAGACGTGAGCCGTGCCGAACGCCAGCAACAGCACCAGCCGCCAGGCGAACCGCCAGGCGAAGTCCCCGCCCCGCCCTCGCTCATTCGCCATAATCGTGGCGAAGCCGAAGCCGAACAGCAGCGCGAAGATGGCGAACGACTTGCCCGCGAACAGCGCCATGACCCAGTCGAACCAGGGGTCCGGCGCCGGTGCCAGCCAATAGAGTTCGAACCGTTCGAGGCAGTGAACGAGAAACAGCCCCAGCAGCGCGAAGCCGCGCAGGGCATCGACCATCTCGATGCGCGAATTGACCTGCATCCCCCTCCCCTTGCGGGTGAAGGTCTAGCAGGCCGCCCGCCGGTCCGCCATCGGCGGAACCCGCATCCGGGCAGGTCGAGCTGGTGGCGACTGGCAATTTCACCGCGCTTGACCGGACTCGCGCGGCAAAAGTAAGCAACACTTACGAATATGCGCCGGCAAGAGCGCAGAAGCGGGAGGATCGATGGCCGAGGTCAGGCTCTATCACTGGGAGCCCAATGCCAATTCGGGCAAGCCCATGCTTGCGCTCGCGGAAAAGGGCGTGGCGTGGGAGAGCCATTATCTCGACATGCTGGCTTTCGACCAGCACAGCCCTGAATATCTCGCCATCAACCCGCAGGGCACGATCCCGGCGATGGTCCATGACGGGCGAGTGCTGACCGAAAGCACCGCCATCATGGAATATGTCGAGGACGCCTTCGAGGGGCCGGCGCTGATGCCGGCAGACCCGCGAACCCGCTGGCGCATTCGCTGGTGGATGAAGTTCATGGATCAGTGGCTCGGCCCCTCTTTTTCCATGATCGGCTGGAGCAATTTCATTGGCCCAATGGTGCGCGAAAAGCCGAAGGAAGAGCTGGAGGCCGCCATCGAGCGGATCCCGCTGCCGGAGCGGCGACGCGCCTGGCGCAAGGCCATGTATGGCGAGTTCTCGGAAGCGGAACTGGCCGAGAGCCGGCGGCGCGTGGCGCTGGGCGTGGACCTGCTCGAAAAGGAACTGGGCAAGCGCGAATATGTCGCCAGCGATGCCTATTCGCTCGGCGACATCAACGTATTCAATTCCACCTATTCGCTTCCACTCGGCCAGCCTGAACTCTGCAATCGGGAGCGCACACCGCATATCATGCGCTGGCTGCGCACGGTCTATCACCGGCCCGCGGTGCAGGAGACCTGGAAGATGGGCAGCGGGCGGCTCGTCGACCGCTTCCACGCGATGATGGCGGAGTGGGGCGAATGAGCGAGCCGGTGCTCTATCACGGCGAGCCAAACGGCCCCTCCCTGTCGGTTCTGGCTGCGCTCCATGAAAGCGGGCTCGGCTATGAATGCCGCAGCATCGACCTGTTGGCGGCCGAACGGCATATCATTCCCGGCGTGGACGAGGGGCTCGCCCGCGACATGGCGGTGGAAGGCGAAGGCCCCGTCCTGCTGATCGAAGGCGAGGCGATGAGCGAGGCGGTGTTCCTGGCGCAGTTCTTCGACGAGGCCGCCGGCGGCTGCGGGTTGCAGCCGGCCGATCCCTATGACCGCTGGCAGATGATGATGTGGTGCCGCCAGGTGACCGAAAGGCTGGCGCCCGCCTGCGCCTATCTCGGCACCTTCGGCAGCGCGCAGCAGCGGCTGGCCGCCATGGACCAACGGCGCTTCGCTGAAATGATGGGTCCGGTTCGCAGCGAAGATTTGAAAGCGCGCTGGGCCGAATTGCGTGAAGGCCGGATCGACGAGGCGAAGCAGACGGACTCGAAAGACAAGGTGGCGCAGTTTGCGCAGCGTATCGAGGATCAGCTTGCAGACGGCCGCGAATGGCTGATGGGCAGCTTCTCGATTGCCGACCTGGAAACCTTCGCATGGCTGACGTCTATGCGGCAGATAGAACGGGAGGCGTTCGCTGCGCGCGAGCGATGCCTGGCGTGGATGGAACGAGTGGAGGCACGCGAGAGCGTGCAATGGGCGCTGGCGCAGGCGACAACGGAAGATCCGGCAAACCGCTTCGCACCGGGACCGGAAATCAATCGCTGGGGTTAACCCCGGCGAATCTGGGAGGAAGATGGAGATGAAAAGGTTCACGCTGGGCATCGCCTTGATGGCGGCATTGCTGGCAAGCGGGTGCAGCCGGATCGCGGAGGATGACGCGGGCGACCTGGTGACCTCGGCACCGGAAAGCGAGTGGCGCAGCTACGGCCGGGACTATGGGGAGCAGCGCTTCAGTCCGCTCGACGCGATCAACGCCGACAACGTCTCGACGCTGGGCCTCGCCTGGTTCGCCGATCTCGATACGGCGCGCGGGCAGGAGGGCACGCCGCTGGTCATCGACGGACGGATCTATATCTCCACCGCGTGGAGCAAGGTGAAAGCTTACGACGCGAAGACCGGTGAGCCGGCATGGGAATACGATCCGCAGGTCCCCGGGGAGACTGCGATCAAGGCCTGCTGCGATGTCGTCAATCGCGGGCTTGCCGCCTGGGGCGACAAATTGTTCATCGGCACGCTGGACGGACGGCTGGTCGCGCTCGACCGGGAAACGGGGGCCGAGGCGTGGTCGCAGATCACTGTGGACCAGTCCAAGCCCTACACCATCACTGGCGCACCGCGGGTGGTCGATGGCAAGGTGATCATCGGCAATAGCGGCGCCGAATTCGGCGTGCGCGGCTACGTCACCGCCTATGATGCCGAGAGCGGCGAGCAGCTGTGGCGGTTCTACACCGTGCCGGGCGGACCCGAGGAAGAAGGCAGCGAGCCCGAATATCTCGCCAGGGCCCGCGAAACCTGGAACGGCGAATGGTGGAAGCTCGGCGGCGGCGGCACCGTGTGGGATGCCATGGCCTACGATCCCGAGCTCGACCTGCTCTATATCGGCGTGGGCAATGGCGCGCCGTGGAACCAGGCCTACCGTTCGCCCGGCGGCGGCGACAATCTCTACCTCTCCTCGATCGTCGCGGTCCGTCCGGACAGCGGCGAATATGTCTGGCACTACCAGCAAACGCCGGGCGAGACGTGGGACTTCACCGCCACGCAGCACATCATGCTGGCCGATCTCGAAATCGATGGCGCCACCCGCAAGGTGCTGATGCAGGCGCCCAAGAACGGCTTCTTCTACGTGCTCGACCGCGCCACTGGTGAACTGATCAGCGCGGAAAACTACGTACCGCAGAACTGGACCGACGGCATCGACATGGCGACCGGCCGGCCGATCGTGCGGCCAGAGGCGCGCTTCGACCTGACCGGTGAGCCTTTCATCGGCACGCCCGGTGCCGGAGGCGGACACAGCTGGCATCCGATGGCCTTCAACCCGGCACAGGGTCTGGTCTATATTCCGGCCATCGAAGCGGCCTTTCCGTACTTCCCCGAATCCGGCTGGAAGCCCGACGCCAATCGCGGGATGAACACCGGTCTCGACCTGTCCGCCGGCGCGATGCCGGCCGACGCCGCGGTCCGGCAGGCGGCGGTCGAAGCCACCAAGGGCGCGCTGATCGCCTGGGACCCGGTAAAGCAGGAGGAGCGCTGGCGCGTCCCGCATCCGGGCCCGTGGAACGGAGGCCTGCTTTCGACCGCAGGCAACCTCGTGTTCCAGGGCAATGCTGCGGGGAACTTCGTCGCCTATTCGGCCGCGGATGGGCAGCAATTGTGGTCGTTCTCCGCCGGAACGGGCATCATCGCGCCGCCCATCACCTATGCCATCGACGGCGAACAATATGTCGCGGTGCTGGCGGGGTGGGGCGGCGTATGGCCGCTATCGCCCAGCGGCATCCTGTCGGGGCAGGAGCGGCCGCTGCCGAATCTCTCCCGCCTGCTGGTGTTCAAGCTCGGCGGCACGGCTGAGTTGCCGCCGGCCCCGGCGTCCACCGCGAGGCCGCTCGATCCGCCGCCGTTCCGCGGTACGGATGAACAGGTCGCCTCGGGCAGCTACGATTTCGGGCGCTATTGCAGCCAGTGCCACAATGACGCTGCGGTCGGATCGGGCGTATTGCCGGACCTGCGGCGCAGCCCGACGCTCGACAATCAGGACAGCTGGATGGCGATCGTCCATGACGGTGCCTTTGCCGCAAACGGCATGGTCGCGTTCTCCCCCTCGCTGACCCGCGAGCGGATCGAGGCCATTCGCCAATATGTCATCAAGCGGGCCAATGAGGACAAGGCGCTGGAACGGGCCGGGCAGTAATCACCGGCCCGATTCAGGGATTCGACAGGCGCCGATTGCCATTGTAACGGACGTTACGTTGGAGAGAGGCGCATAGGCAGCTTCCTGCCTTTTTGATAGAGTTATCCACAAGGGATTCGCTTCCGGGAAAGGAGCCATCTGGCATGAACGAAGTTACCACCATCAATCGCACGCAGCGCGAATATTCGGACGCCGTGAAGAAGGCGCTGGGGCGCAAGCCGCAGCTCTACATCAACGGTGAATGGGTCGATTCCAGCGGCGACGCCACCATCGATGTCGAGGATCCTTCCTCCGGCAAGGTGATCTCCAGCTTCGTCGAGGCGACCGACAAGGACATCGACCGCGCCGTGGCCGCCGCACGCGCCGCCTTCGAAGACGGCCGCTGGCGCAACCTTCCGCCGATTGCGCGGGAAAAGACGATGCACAAGATCGCCGACCTGATCGAGGCGCATGCCGACGAGCTGGCCGAACTCGAGGCGATCGACGTGGGCAAGCCCAAGGGCATGGCCAGCGCAGTCGACGTGCCCGGCGCCGCCGCGCACTTCCGCTACATGGCCGGCTGGGCCGGCAAGATCGGCGGCGAGACGCAGGCGCCCTATTCGATGCCGGGCGGCATGATGTTCGCCTATACGCTCAAGGAGCCGGTCGGCGTCTGCGCGCAGATCGTGCCGTGGAACTTCCCGCTGCTGATGGCCTGCCTCAAGATCGCCCCGGCACTGGCCGCGGGCTGCACCACGGTGCTGAAGCCGGCCGAGCAGACCAGCCTCACGGCGCTGCGCCTGGCCGACCTGATCAACGAGGCCGGCGTGCCCGCCGGTGTGGTCAATATCGTCACCGGCTATGGCCACACCGCGGGTGACCGCATGGTCAAGCACCCGGATGTCGACAAGGTCGCCTTCACCGGCTCGACCGAGATCGGCAAGCTGATCAACCGCAACGCCACCGAGACGCTCAAGCACGTCACCCTCGAACTGGGCGGCAAGAGCCCGGTGGTGGTGATGCCCGATGTCGACGTCGCCGAAACCGCGCCGGGCGTGGCGGGTGCGATCTTCTTCAATTCGGGCCAGGTCTGCGTCGCGGGCAGCCGCCTCTATGCGCATAAGAGCGTGTTCGACAAGGTGGTCGAAGGCATGGCCGAGACCGCCAATTTCTGGGCGCCGCGTCCCTCGCTCGACCCAGAAGCTCACATGGGCCCGCTGGTCTCGAAGGAGCAGCACGAACGCGTGCTCGGTTACATCGAAGCCGGCAAGCGCGACGGCGCCAGCGTGCTGATGGGCGGCGACGTCCCCAGCAATGAGGGCGGCTATTACGTCAACCCGACCATCCTCACCGACGTGAACCCGCAGATGAGCGTCGTGCGCGAGGAGATCTTCGGCCCCGTCGTCGTGGCGCAGCGCTTCGAGGATCTCGACGACGTCGTGCGCGATGCCAACGACACGCAATACGGCCTCGCCGCCGGCGTGTGGACCAAGGATGCCAGCGCCGCCCACCGCATCGCCAGCAAGCTGAAAGCCGGCACCGTGTGGGTCAACTGCCACGCGATGATCGACCCGGCGCTGCCCTTCGGCGGCTACAAGGAAAGCGGCATCGGCCACGAACAGGGCCGGCTCGGGCTCGAGGCTTACCTCGAGACCAAGTCGGTGCTGATGAAACTGTAAATCGACAAAGACCGAACAACGATTGCTTCGTCATTCCCGCGACCGCGGGAACCCAGTAGGCTCTTCGGCACCGCAACTGCGACTGGGTCCCCGCGTTCGCGGGGATGACGAAGATGTTTTAAGGATTGTTCCTTGCCCATAGACCTTTCCAAGATCCGCGCCATCGACGTCCACGTTCACGCCGAAGTCTCCTGCCACGATCCGGAAGATCCGGTGATGGGGCAGTTTTTCGATGCCGCCAGCACCTATTTCAAGGCGCCGCGCGAGCGGCCCAAGATGCCCGAGATCATCCAGCTCTACCGCGAGAGCAACATCGCACTCGTGCTGTTCACCGTCGATTGCGAAAGCGGCATGGGCGCCAAGCGCGTCAGCAATTACGAAGTCGCCGAGCAGGCACAGAAGAACGACGATATCTGCATCGCCTTCGCCAGCATCGATCCGCACAAGGGCAAGTACGGCGCGCGCGAGGCCCGCGACCTGATCGAGAACCACGGCGTGAAGGGCTTCAAGTTCCACGGCATCGCGCAGAACGCGCATCCGGCCGACCGGATGGGCTACGCGATCTACGAGGTGATCAACGAATACAAGCTGCCGGCGATCTTCCATACCGGCCACTCCGGCATGGGCACCGGAATGCGCGGCGGCGGCGGCATGCGGCTCAAATACGGGCAGCCGATGCTGATCGACGATGTCGCGGTGGACTTCCCCGACATGAAGATCATCCTCGCCCACCCCAGCTGGCCCTGGGTGGACGAAAGCCTCTCCATGGCGCTGCACAAGGACAATGTGTTCATCGACCTCAGCGGCTGGAGCCCCAAATATTTCATGCCGCAGATCATCCGCTATGCGAACACCCAGCTGAAGCACAAGATGCTGTTCGGCAGCGACTTTCCGCTGATCCACCCGGACAAGTGGATCGCCGCGGCACAGGAAGTCGGCTTCAAGGAAGAAGTCATGCCGCTGATCATGAAGGACAATGCGGCGCGGGTGCTGGGGCTGGCGTGAGCACCTCTTCATCCGTTCGTCCTGAGCCTGTCGAAGGACCGTTTTTCTTCAAGCGCGGGATTTGAAGTGAACGGCGGGGCTTCGACAAGCTCAGCCCGAACGGGATTGGTGAGCGGCGCCGACCCCGACGACATCCGCAATTTCCTGCGCCTGTCAGACAGCGTCACGACTTCCGGCCGGCTCGAGCCCGGCGACCCGGCCAGACTCGCCGCGATGGGCGCGAAGCGGGTCATCAATCTCGCCATGGGAGACCATCCCGAGGCATTGCCCGATGCGGAAAGCGCGATGGCAGCGGCAGGCCTCGCCTACGTGCATATCCCGGTGCCTTTCGACGCGCCGGATGAAAGCCATTACCGCGCCTTCGTCGCCGCGCTGGAGGCGGACGACGCGCCGGTCCATGTCCACTGCATCATGAACTGGCGTGTTTCGGCCTTCTTCTGTCGCTACAACCGCGAGCGGGGGATGGACGAGATGCAGGCGCGCGCGCTGATGGAACGGATATGGTCGCCGGACACGAGCGACTATCCGAATGCGGACAAATGGGCCGCAATCGCAGAGGGAGGAAGATGATGGATCTGGCAGGCAAGCATATCGTCGTCACCGGCGCATCGACCGGGATCGGCCGCGCCGCCGCGGAAAAGGTGGTGGCGCTGGGCGGCAAGGTCACCGTGATCGCGCGCAGCCGCGACAAGCTGGAAGCGATGCGGGGCGCGCTTGGCGATGCCGTCAATGTCGCGCCGGCGGATGTCGCCGATGCGGCGGCGCTCAAGGCAGCGCTGGACAGCGCAGCGTCTTTCGCCCCGATCGACGGGCTGTTCTGCAATGCCGGGATCGGCGGCACGTTTGCTCCGATCGAGGCCTATACGGATGAGAATTTCGAGGCCCTGATCGCGGTCAACATGGTCGCCCATTTCCGCACGGTGCGGCAGGTCTTCCCGGCGATGAAAGAGCGCGGCAAGGGATCGATCGTGATCACCGGCTCGCTCGCTTCGGAACGCGGGATGGCGATGAATGTCGCCTATGTGATGAGCAAGCACGCGGTGCTGGGCCTCGCGCGGGCGGCAGCATTGGAAGGCGCGCCGCACGGCATTCGCGTGAACTGCCTGGTGCCCGGTTTCATCGACACCCCGCTGATGGACGGCATCCCGCCCGACCAGCTCGACCACCTCGCGGGCAATGTCCCGCAGGGCAGGCTGGGCAGTTCGGAGGAAAC
>CAYRCH010000011.1:0-14220 GCA_964422665.1 uncultured Sphingomonadaceae bacterium
AGTGGCGCTTGCCACCTTCACAGCAATTGGTAGCTTTCCTCCACTTCAACGGAGGGCATTGGCAATGCGCGGACTTCTTACCATCCTGGCAGGGGCGGCGCGCTGGGGCCGCTCCAGTCGGAAGCGCTGACCGGCGTGCTTACCGTTACGCTGGCGCCGCAGGATGAAGGCACGAAGCTTTCATGGGACTATGTCGTGGGCGGCCATGCCCGCTTTCCGCTGACCGACCTGGCGCCGGCGGTGGACGGCGTGATCGCGGAGCAGATGAACCGACTGGTTGCACTCTTCGAATAGTTCGGTTGTGGATTTCGCGCACAATGCGGTTTTGACCGCTCAACAAACGTGCGGTATAGGGTTTGCATCTGCTTTCGGCGTTTCCCATATCCGGGATCGCCGCAATTCGCGCTTCGCCGGTTGACGGGGAGGGCGAATCGCTTTAAGCGCCGCTCCATTCGATATTCCCGAGTTGTCCGGCCGGCGGCAATGTTTGTGCGCCATCCGGGCTTTTTGCCGTCAGATGGCTGCTCTTGTGAATATCGTTGTAAACGCGATGAGATAGGGGTGTGCACTCGAAAGAGCCGCCCATCCCTGTGGAGCATGGAGAACTAAGTGGCTCGTATTGCCGGGGTCAATATCCCCACCAACAAGCGCGTAATTATCGCGCTCACCTACATTCACGGTATCGGTCCGGCTTCTGCCAAGCGGATCGTCGACAAGCTGGGGATCGACCATGCACGCCGGGTCCAGGACCTGAGCGATGCCGAAGTCCTGCAGATTCGTGAATCGATCGATGCTGATTTCACGGTGGAAGGCGACCTTCGCCGTAACACTGCGATGAACATCAAGCGCCTGATGGACCTCGCCTGCTATCGCGGCCTGCGCCATCGCAAGGGCCTCCCCGTCCGCGGTCAGCGCACTCACACGAATGCGCGCACCCGCAAGGGCAAGGCAAAGCCGATCGCCGGCAAGAAGAAGTAAGCGGGCCGGTTTCCGAACCGTCCAGGCTTTTTCGAATTCGAGGATATTGAACAATGGCACGCGAACCCGGCCGAGTAAGGCGTCGTGACAAGAAGAACATCAGCAGCGGCGTCGCGCATGTGAACGCCAGCTTCAACAATACCATGATCACCATCACCGATGCGCAGGGCAATGCGATTAGCTGGTCCAGCGCGGGAATGATGGGCTTCAAGGGCAGCCGCAAGTCGACTCCCTACGCGGCCCAGGTCGCTGCCGACGACGCCGGCAAGAAAGCTGCCGAGCACGGCGTTCGTACTCTGGAAGTGGAAGTGAAGGGGCCGGGTTCCGGACGCGAAAGCGCGCTGAGAGCTCTTCAGGCAGTCGGCTTCACCATCACTTCGATCCGGGACGTGACGCCCATCCCGCACAATGGCGTGAGGCCTTCCAAGCGCCGCCGCGTCTGATTCGAAGCTGTCCGCGGTCCATCGGCCGCACCACGCAATTCGCATCGGCCGCGGCGTCCCAGGCGCCGGCGGCCTTTGCCTTTGAAATTGAACCTTAGGGGAAGTCCATGTCCGTCAATCTCAAGAACTGGCAGGAACTCATCAAGCCGAACAGCCTCGAAGTGAAGGAAAGCGGCGACAAGAAGCGCAAGGTCACTTTCGTGGCCGAACCGCTTGAGCGCGGATTCGGGCTGACCCTCGGCAACGCGCTGCGCCGGGTTTTGCTTTCGTCTCTTCAGGGTGCGGCAATCACCTCGATCAAGATCGAGAACGTATTGCACGAATTCTCGTCGCTTACCGGCGTACGCGAAGATGTCACCGACATCGTCCTCAACGTCAAGCAGATCGCGCTCAAGATGGAAGGCGAAGGGCCCAAGCGGCTTCAGCTTTCCGCGACTGGCCCGGGCGATGTGAAGGCCGGTGACATTGCAGTAACCGGCGATATCGAGGTGTTGAACCCCGACCTGGTGCTTTGTCACCTGGACGAAGGCGCGACGCTGAACATGGAACTTACTGCCGACACCGGCAAAGGCTATGCGCCAGCAGTGGCGAATCGCCCGGTTGATGCGCCGATTGGCCTGATCCCGATCGACTCGCTCTACTCGCCGGTGCGCCAGGTCAGCTACAAGGTCGAGAATGCGCGCGTTGGGCAGGAGCTGGACTACGACAAGCTCTCGCTCACGATCGAGACCGATGGCACCGTGACCCCGGAAGATGCGATTGCCTATGCGGCCCGCATTCTCCAGGACCAGCTCACGCTGTTCGTGCATTTCGAAGACGGCATTCCGCAGCCGACCGGTCCGATGATCGGTGTCGCGGCGCAGCCCGAAGAGAGCGACGCCAACCAGCTCAACCGTTACCTGCTCAAGAAGGTCGACGAGCTGGAACTGTCGGTGCGTTCGGCCAACTGCCTCAAGAACGACAACATCATCTATATCGGCGACCTGGTCCAGAAGACCGAGGCCGAGATGCTGCGCACGCCGAATTTCGGCCGCAAGTCGCTCAACGAAATCAAGGAAGTTCTCTCCTCCATGGGCCTGCGCCTGGGTATGGACATCCCTGGCTGGCCGCCCGAGAATATCGAGGAAATGGCGAAGAAGCTCGAGCAGGAATTGCTGGGCTAAGGAGAGCGACCGATGATCCAGTTTCTCGCCAACCAGCTCAAGGCCAACAAAGGCAAGCTGCCGATCAATTTCCGTCCGACCGGCGGCAAGTGGCATCGGGGCGTTCTGGTCGGGGTCGATCAGCTCGGCATGGTCGTTGCAATGGGCAAGGGCCAGGTCAGCGTGCTTCCCTGGGGCGGCGTCGGGGTGATCAATATCGGCGGCGGCAATCCTGCGCCGGCCCCGGCGGCCAGCGCCAAGGGCGACGATGCGGCCAAGCCAGCGTCCAAGGCTGCCGCGCCCGCCAAGGCTGCGGCGAAGAACGGCAATGCCGCCAAGGACAGCAAATAGGCTGCTTCGCGGTCAACGGGACCGGGCCGGGCCCGCAAAATCCGGCCAGCTACAGGCTACCTCGTACGGGCCTATAACGAACGGAGTAATTGAATATGCGTCATGGTATTTCTCAGCGCAAACTCGGCCGCAAGTCGGGCCACCGGACCGCGCTCTTTCGCAATATGGCGGCCGCGCTGATCAAGCACGAGCAGATCACGACGACCGTCCCCAAGGCCAAGGAACTGCGGCCTTACGTCGAGAAGCTGATCACGCTGGCCAAGCGCGGCGGTCTTTCGAACCGCCGCCTGGCGCACAGCCGGCTGATGGACGAGGCGCAGGAGAAGAAGCTTTTCGACGTGCTGGCAGAACGTTACGCAGGCCGTGAAGGCGGGTACACGCGGATCATCAAGGCCGGCATTCGTGCCAGCGACTCGGCACCGCTCGCAGTGATCGAACTGGTAGATCGGGATACTGACGCGAAGGGTCAGGATTCGGGCCCGGTGATGAACGACGAGATGGATTTTGCAGAGGCTTGATTGGCCTCGCCTCACCATTACCTATTGAAAACATTGACAATCACCGTTCAGGAAATACGTGCATTGTCTGAACGGTGGCTGTCGTTGCGATTCAGCCCTGCATCACAGCGACTCACGTAGAACTCATTTCCAGAGGAGGCAGAGTGCCTCCAGATACTGGAGAATGAGCCATGAAGAACATTTCCAAAGCCCTGGCCAAGGGGACGATCGGGACCGTCGCGGCTGGCGCGATGGCTCTGACTTCCGCCTCTCCCGCCTTTGCCCGGGACCATCGCGACAATGACGGTATCGGGGCGGGCGAAATTATCGCCGGCGCGCTGATCATCGGCGGTATCGCCGCCATCGCCTCCGCAGCCTCGAACGACCGCGACCGTTATGACCGCGGCTACGATGGTCGTTACGACAATCGCTACGGCTATGACTACGGTAGGCAGAACCCGCGCAGCGCTGTGGAACAGTGCGTCCGCGCGGCTGAGCAGTCCGCCAGCCGATATTCCTACGGCGGCCGGGCAGACGTCACCGACATTCGCCGCGTCAATCAGACCCGCGACGGCTACACCGTCCGGGGACGGATCGCAGTCAACCAGATGAACCGCAACTGGCGCAGCGGCGACAGCTATTACGGCCGCGGCTGGAACAACGACTACCGCGGATGGAACAGCAGTTATCGCGGCTACGATGCGGGCAACTTCACCTGCAAGGTACGCTACGGTCGCATCGCCGACCTCGACTTCAGCGGAATTCGCGGCCTCTGAGGCAGCGTCCCAGAACAAATGGATTGGGCGGTTCAGGCTTAACTAAGCCTGGGTCGCCTAATTTGTCCGGCAATCTGGTGGCCGCACCGTGCCGCCGCTTCAGGAACGGGATGCCGAAAATGGCTTTTCGATACAATTGGTTGGGTAAAATTGCAGCGAGCGCAGCTGCGGTCTCGCTCTCGACGACTCCGCTGGCAGCGGCCGAGCTGCCGCTGCCCCGCGAAGCTCATGGCTACGATTCCAGCCAGGATGTGGCCGAGAACTATCGCTGGGGCCGTCATCGCCATCGGGACCGGATCGACGCCGGCGACGTGCTGGCCGGCGTGCTGATCATTGGCGGCATCGCCGCCATCGCGAGCGCGGCGAGCAAGAGCAGCCGAGAGCGCGAATATCGAAACCGGGACTTCCGTTATCCGGAAACCCGCTATCCCGACCGCACCGATCGATATCGTTATGACGATAACCCAAGTCGCAACAGCTATGGCGGCGGCATGGGCAACGCAGTCGATATGTGTCTCGGCGAGATCGAACGCGGCAGCGACCGGGTGGACAGCGTCGACAGCGCTTCGCGAAGCGGCGAGAGCTGGCATGTGACTGGCCGCCTTACTGACGGCACCGGCTTTTCTTGCCGGATCGACAATTCCGGCCGTCTTCGCTCGCTCGATCTCGGGGGATCACCGGCCTACGGCGCTTCGAACGATGGCGATTGGGATTATCCCGTCGAGGATCGCCAATATGACGATGCGACCTATGCAAGGGCCAGGGCGGCCCAATCGGCGCCTGCTGCGCCCGCCGGAGATTACGCCCCGGGTTGGGAAAACTCGCCTCCGCCGGACTATTCGACTGAGCCGATTGACGAGGATCTGGGGGGCTGAGCGATCCGGCCTAGCGTTCGCGTGAATAGGCCGGGAGCTCGATCTGCCACTGAATAGCGGCGCCGCGCAGCGCGAATCCCGCCAGCGCGGCGCCCACTCCCAACGGTCCCGATGGCAGGTTGAACGCTGTTCCAAGCGCATAAAGCGCCGAAGCCAGTGCGGCTGCCGTCACGTAGAGTTCCGGCCGCATCAGGATCGAGGGAACCCCCGCGATCACGTCGCGAATGATCCCGCCTACGCACCCGGTGACGATGCCGAGTATTGTAGCGGGCAGTGGGTCGACGCCAAATGCGAGCGCCTTGGCCGTGCCGAGCACTGCAAAAGCGGCCAGCCCGGCTGCGTCCGCCCATTCGAGCAACTGCCCTTCCCACCACCGGCGCGGGGTAAACCACACCACCAGCGACACGCCCAATACCACCACGGCGACCCAAGGATCTTTGAGCCAGAAGGCCTGCGCGCCGATAAGCACGTCCCGCACCGAGCCTCCGCCTACGCCGGTTAGCAGCGCGAAGAAGCATACGGTGACGAAAGTCTGCTGGAGCCTTGCGGCGAGCAACGCGCCGCTCAGCGCGAACACCGCGGTTCCGCCAAGATCGAGCAGTGGCGGAAGGGCGGGGCTGGTCATTGTTGCACTCGCGTTTTGCGGCGGCGGAACAGCAGGATGCAGCCCAGCAGGGCCGCGAGCGAGCCGATTATGGCAAAACCGATCAGGATCGGGTGATGCGTATTCTTCCGCGTCTCGAGATCCATGATGTGCAGGCCCCAGGCAAAATCGTAGACGCGCCATCGCGGTGTATGCAGCGCTATGACCTGGCCTGTATGGTCGTGGATATGAAGCGTGGTCCCGGTGGAATAGCGCACTTCCCATGCGGGAGGGCCGCCGCGCATTCCACCGTCCGCCTCTCGCGCTGGCAGATAGGTGATCTTCTCGATTTGGCCCGGGCCGGCATAGCTTGCTTCGGCTATCCGCCGGGCCTCTTCCTCGATCACGGGCGGGATCCGGCTGCCATCGATCGCGGAATTGCGCCACATGCGTCCGTCCAGGCCGGTAACGATCCATGCCGGTCCATCGGCCTGGCGGATCAGTTCCGCGCTGCGGATCGGTTCGTATAGCCGCGGAAGCACAATGTTATCGAGCGAGACCTCGGGCTGCGCTGCTCGCAGGTGATCGCCGCGTACCTCGTCGAGGGGCCAGAGGGTCATAACCAGGCCGGTCACGCTCCACATCAGTAGCGGCACTCCGGCCAGCCAGCCGATCCAGATATGCCAGCGTGCGAAGCGCTGCATCATGCGTTGCCTTGCCATGATCGCGGGTTACCCTGCCCGGGCCGGCGCTGCTAGTCCCGGGCGAACAATTGCCGCAGGTCTGCGAAGGCCTTCATCTCAATGGCGTTGCCGCTCGGGTCGCGGAAGAACATCGTTGCCTGCTCGGCGGGCTGACCGGCGAAGCGGACATGCGGCTCGATGACAAAGGCTACGCCCGCCGCCTTCAGGCGGTCGGCCAGCGCCTGCCAGTCCGGCAAAGCAAGCACGATGCCGAAATGCGGGACCGGGACATCGTGCCCGTCCACTGGATTGCTGCCAGCGTCGCCAGCGCCCTGCGCCAGGTGTGCGACGATCTGGTGTCCGTAAAAGTCGAAGTCGATCCACTCGTCAGAGCTGCGCCCTTCCGGACAGCCCATGACCTCGCCCCAGAAATACCGCGCTTCCGCAAGGTCGCGGACTGGGAAGGCGAGGTGGAACGGGCGCAGGTCGGCCATCGCCGCTTCAGATATGGATCGGTTTGCCCTGCACAGCCATTGCCGCTTCCTTCAGGGCTTCGGAATGGGTCGGATGCGCATGGCAAGTATAGGCGATGTCCTCGCTGGTGGCGCCGAATTCCATCGCGAGCGCTGCCTCTGCGATCATCGTTCCGGCGACCGAGGCAATGCACCAGACGCCCAGCACGCGATCGGTTTCGGCGTCGGAGATCACTTTCACGAAGCCGTCGGGTTCGTGGTTGGTCTTGGCCCGGCTGTTGGCGAGCATCGGGAATTTGCCGACCTTTACCGCGCCGCGTTCTTTCGCCTGCTCTTCGGTCAGGCCGACACCGGCGATTTCGGGCCAGGTGTAGACCACGCTCGGGATAACCGCGTGGTTGACGATGCCGGTCTGCCCGGCAATGTTCTCGGCCACGGCAATGCCTTCGTCTTCGGCCTTGTGCGCAAGCATCGGCCCTGGGACCACGTCGCCGACCGCCCATACGCCGTCGACCTTGGTCCGAAACGCGTGGTCGGTCTCGATCTGTCCGCGTTCGTTCAGCTCCAGCCCGATCTTGTCGAGGCCAAGCCCTTCGGTGTTCGGCCTGCGGCCGATCGAGACGAGCACGCAATCGGCTTCCAGGCTCTCGGAATCGCCGCCAGCTGCAGGTTCGATCGTCAGCGCAGCCTTCTTGCCCTTGACGGTCACGCCGGTGACCTTGGTCGAGAGCCGGAATTCGATGCCCTGCTTCTTGAGAATCTTGTGCGCTTCCTTGCGCACGTCGCCGTCCATGCCGGGAAGAATCTGGTCGAGGAACTCGATGCAGGTGACTTCCGCGCCGAGCCGCCGCCAGACGGATCCGAGCTCGAGTCCGATCACGCCGCCGCCGATCACGATCATCTTCTTGGGCACTTTTGCCAGTTCGAGCGCGCCGGTGGAATCGACCACCACGCCCTTGGCATTGTCGATCTCGACGCCTGGCAGCGGGGTAACCGAAGAGCCGGTGGCGATAACGACGTTCTTCGCGGTGACGGTTTCATCACCCACCTTCACGGTGTTTGCGTCCACGAAGGTCGCGAACCCCTTCTTCCAGTCGACCTTGTTCTTCTTGAACAGGAACTCGATTCCCCCGGTTAGCTGCTTGACCGCGTCGATCCGCTGGCCGTGCATCGCCTCGAGATTGAGCTTGGGACTAACCTCGATGCCCATCTTCGCCATCATGCCGTTCTTGGCGGCATCGAAATATTCGCTCGCGTGGAGCATCGCCTTGGAGGGGATGCAGCCGACATTGAGGCAGGTTCCACCCAGCGTTTCCCGGCTCTCGGCGCAGGCGGTCTTGAGCCCCAGTTGCGCAGCGCGGATCGCGGCGACGTAGCCACCGGGACCGGCACCGATGATTAGGACGTCGTAGTCGTTGGTTTGGTCGGCCATTTCCTGCCTTTTCGTCATCCCCGCGAAAGCGGGGACCCAGTTTATCCCGCTGCCTTCGACCGGGTTCCCGCTTTCGCGGGAATGACGAAGGAGCCGGGAGGTTGTTTAGAGATCAATCAGCATCCGCGTCGGGTCTTCGATTGCCTCCTTGATGATCTTGAGCGCTGTAACTGCCTCGCGGCCGTCGATCAGCCGGTGATCGTAGCTCAGCGCGAGATACATCATCGGCCGCGCCACGATCTCTCCGTTCATTACAACGGGGCGGTCGTCGATGCGATGCAAGCCCAGGACTGCACTCTGCGGCGGATTGATAATCGGAGTCGACATCAGCGATCCGAAAACGCCGCCGTTGGAGATGGTGAAGGTGCCGCCCTGCATGTCGGCCATGCTCAGCGTGCCGTCCTTGGCTTTCTTGCCATATTCGGCGATCGCCAGTTCGATCTCCGCGAAGCTCAACTGGTCGACATTGCGCACCACGGGTACGACCAGGCCATTGGGAGCGCTGACCGCCACCGAGATGTCGACGTAATCGTGATAGACGATCTCGTCGCCTTCGATCCTGGCATTGACCGCGGGAATGTCCTTCAGCGCGAGGCAAGCCGCCTTGGCGAAGAAGCTCATGAAGCCGAGCTTGATGTCGTGCTTCTTGGCGAACAGGTCCTTGTACTGTTCGCGCGCGGCGATAACCGCGCTCATGTCGCAATCGTTGAAGGTGGTCAGCAGCGCCGCTTCGTCCTGCGCACCTTTGAGCCGGCGAGCGATGGTCTGGCGCAGGCGGGTCATCTTGACCCGTTCCTCGCGGCGTTCCCCCTGGGGCTTGGCACCGGACGGCGCAGGTGAGGGGGACGGCGCTGGAGCGCTGGCCGACGGGGTGGGGGAGGCGCTCTTGGCCTTGGCTGCGGCTAGGACGTCTTCCTTGGTCAGCCGGCCATCCTTGCCCGTACCCCTGATCTTCGTGGGATCGAGGCCGTGCTCGAGCACGGCGCGCCGTACGGCAGGCGACATGGTGGTGACGTCCGCCGTTTCCTCGGCGGCGGCTGGTTCTTCTCTTGCCGCTTCATCGACAGGTGATTGCCGACCCTCAGCCGAGGCTTCTGCCCGCGGCCGGGTTTCTTCCGGGCCTGCGGTGGCGGTACCCTCCTCGATCGCGGCAATAACTGTACCCACTTCGACGGTGTCGCCGACAGCGAACTTGTGTTCTCCCATCACTCCGGCGATCGGCGCCGGCACTTCCACCGCAACCTTGTCGGTTTCCAGGCTGGCCACCGGCTCGTCGAGGGCGACTGCATCGCCGGGCTGTTTCAGCCATTCACCGATGGTCGCTTCGGTTACCGACTCGCCCAGCGTGGGGACTTTGACTTCACTGGCCATGTTTGTCTGCTTCCTCAGGCCTGCTTCTTGCGGGGTGCGGATTTTCGGCCGCGCGGCTTGGTGTTGCGCAGGATTTCCCTTCCATCGGCAAGGCCGAGCGCGATGGAAACGAGGGCTTCCTGCTGTACCTGGTGGCGCTGGGCCAGCCCGGTGGCGGGCGATGCGGCGACTTCGCGACCAGCATATCGCGGGCGCATCCCCTCATGGCCAGCTTCGTCGAGGGCTGCCTCTATCTGGCTTTCGACGAAGAACCATGCACCGTTGTTCTTCGGTTCTTCCTGGCACCAGATCACTTCCTCCAGATTGGGCATGAGTTCGAGCCGCGCCGCCAGCGGTTCGCCGGGGAACGGGTAGAGCTGCTCGATCCGTACAATCGAGACATCTTCGATGCGTTCGGCATCGCGCTTTTCGATCAGGTCATAAGCCACCTTGCCGCTGCACAGGACAAGCCGGCGCACCTTGTCGTCGGCAATATCGGCCGTGTCGGATACGATGCGGCGGAAATGCGCCTCACCCAGGAACTCATTCGCTTCGCTCTTGGCTAGCGGGTGACGCAGCAGGCTCTTTGGCGTCATGATGATTAGCGGCTTCCGGAAGGGGCGCATCATCTGTCGGCGCAGCACGTGGAAATAATTGGCGGGAACGGTGATGTTGCACACCTGGATATTGTCGTTGGCGCAGAGCTGGAGGAAGCGTTCGAGCCGGGCGGAGCTATGTTCCGGCCCCTGGCCTTCATATCCGTGAGGCAGCAGCATCACGAGTCCGTTGGCGCGTAGCCACTTCGCTTCGCCGGCGGCGATATACTGATCGATGATGATCTGCGCACCATTGGCGAAATCGCCGAACTGCGCCTCCCAGCATACCAGCGTCTTCGGGTCGGCCATGGCGAAACCGTACTCGAAGCCAAGCACGCCATATTCGGACAACGGGCTGTCATAGACCTCGAACTTGCCGTGGGGCAGTGTGGTGAGCGGAATGTATTTCCGTTCGGTCTTCTGGTCGATCCACGTTGCATGGCGCTGGCTGAAGGTGCCGCGGCCGGAATCCTGCCCCGACAACCTTACCCCGAAACCTTCGGTCACGAGGCTGCCGAAGGCGAGCGCTTCCGCCGTTGCCCAGTCGATACCGACGCCGGTGTCGAACATGGCCCGCTTGGCTTCGATCACCCGGCCAAGCGTCTTGTGAATGCTCAGGTCTTCGGGAACGGCGGTCAGCGTGCGGCCCAGGCTGTCGAACAGCTTGCGGTCGATAGCGGTATGCACGTTGCGACGCGCAGTTTCGGGATCCGCCGGTTTGTGCAGGCCGCTCCAACGCCCGGCAAACCAGTCCACTTCGTTGGGGCGATAGCTTTTGGCTGCTTCGAATTCGTGTTCCAGCAGCTTGCTGAAATCGGCCGAGAGCTTCTCCTGGAAACCCGGCTCGATCACGCCTTCCTTTTCCAGATGCGAGGCATAGATCTGGCTGACTTTGGGGTGCTTGCGAATGCTGGCATACATCAGCGGCTGAGTGAAGCTGGGTTCGTCACCCTCATTGTGGCCGAAGCGGCGATAGCACCACATGTCGATCACGATATCGCGCTTGAATGCCTGACGATATTCGATCGCCAGTTTGCAAGCGAAAGTCACCGCTTCGGGATCGTCACCATTGACGTGGATGATCGGGGCCTGGACGCCTTTGGCCACGTCCGACGGATAGGGTGACGATCTGGCAAACTGGGGGCTAGTCGTAAAACCGATCTGGTTATTGATCACGAAGTGCAGGCAGCCGCCCGTATTGTATCCGCGCACGCCCGAGAAGCCGAGGCACTCCCACACGATGCCCTGACCGGCGAAGGCGGCGTCGCCGTGGATCAGTACGGGAAGCACCTCGCTATGCGCAGCGAGGTCCTCGCGGATTGCCTGCTGCGCGCGGGTCTTGCCCAGCACCACCGGATCCACCGCCTCGAGATGGCTGGGATTGGGGACTAGCGACATATGCACCTTGATCCCGTCGAATTCGCGGTCAGTGCTGGTACCGAGGTGATATTTAACGTCGCCCGAACCGCCGACGTCGTCTGGGTTGGCGCTGCCGCCCGAGAATTCGTGGAAGATCACGCGGTAGGGCTTGGCCATCACATTGGCGAGAACATTGAGCCGCCCGCGATGCGCCATGCCGTAAATGATTTCGCGCACGCCCGAGGCGCCGCCATATTTGATCACCGCCTCCAGCGCGGGGATCATGCTTTCGCCGCCATCGAGGCCGAAGCGCTTGGTGCCGACATATTTCTTGCCGAGGAACGCCTCGTATTGTTCGCCGCGGATCACCGCCGCCAGGATCGCCTTCTTCCCCTCGGGCGTGAATGTAATGACCTTGTCCGGCCCTTCGATCCGTTCCTGCAGGAAGCGGCGCTCCTCGATGTCCGAGATATGCATGTATTCCATGCCCACCCGGCCGCAATAATTGCGCCGCAATACCGCCAGAAGATCGCGCACGCTGGCCCATTCGAGGCCGAGCGTTCCGCCGAGATAGACCGGCCGGTCCATCGCCTCGCCGGTGAAACCGTGCCATTCGGGTGTCAGGTCGGCTGGAAGCTTGCGCTCACTGAGGCCCAGCGGGTCAAGATCGGCGGCGAGATGCCCGTGGACGCGGTGGGTGCGGATCAGCAGCATAGCGCGGATCGAATCGCCCGCCGCCTGCTCCACGGCGGCCTCGTCCATCGGCTGCCCAGCCCTGGCCGCTGCCTCGCGCACGATGTCCTTCATCCGCGTCGGATCGAGCGCCGATGTCAGATCGTCCAGATCGTCGGCGAAGGGCCATTTCGCCCGTTGCCAGCTTGGGCCAGGCTGGGGCCCGTCCTGGTCCGACATTTCCGGAATAAAAGAGAGTGGCTCGTTACCCATGGGTGCAACCCTTCAATACGCGGAGACCGCGCCTGTTCCTAAGCCAGCTCTTTGAGCAGCGCGTCGAGAGTGGTGCCAAGCTCGCTGGGCGAGGGGGAGACACGGATGCCTGCCGCTTCCATTGCGGCGATCTTGTCTTCCGCACCGCCCTGACCGCCGGAGACGATCGCGCCGGCATGGCCCATGCGCCGGCCCGGAGGGGCAGTGCGCCCGGCGATAAAGCCCACGGTTGGTTTGGAGCGCCCGCGCTTTGCCTCGTCGGCAAGGAACTGCGCGGCCTCTTCCTCTGCGCTGCCGCCAATCTCACCAATCATGATGATCGACTTGGTTTCGTCGTCGGCGAGGAACAGTTCCAGCACGTCGATGAAATTGGTGCCGTTGACGGGGTCGCCACCGATGCCGACGGCTGTGGTCTGGCCGAGGCCGATATTGGTCGTCTGGAAAACTGCCTCGTAGGTCAGCGTGCCTGACCGCGAGACGACCCCCACGCTACCCTTCTTGAAGATATTACCCGGCATGATGCCGATCTTGCATTCCTCAGGCGTGAGTACACCGGGGCAGTTGGGACCGATAAGCCGCGATTTCGAGCCGGTGAGCGCTCGCTTCACGCGGACCATGTCGAGCACCGGGATGCCCTCGGTAATGGCGACGATTAGCTCGACCTCGGCATCGATCGCCTCGAGGATCGAATCCGCGGCGAAGGGCGGCGG
Organism: uncultured Sphingomonadaceae bacterium; assembly: GCA_964422665.1. Lineage (GTDB taxonomy): Bacteria > Pseudomonadota > Alphaproteobacteria > Sphingomonadales > Sphingomonadaceae > DASWIR01. Next base: position 13,194 of record CAYRCH010000011.1, read on the forward strand.
CACGTAGATCACGCTGGCGGTTGCCCCGGTGGCGTGCTTCGCCTCGGCGACTGTGTCGAACACTGGCAGCCCAAGATGCGCCTGCCCGCCTTTGCCGGGTGTGACGCCGGCGACCATCTGCGTACCGTAATCCAGCGCCTGCTGCGTGTGGAAGGTGCCGGTGTCGCCGGTCATCCCCTGGGTGATGACCTTGGTGTTCTTGTCGACGAGGATGCTCATTGCTTAGCCGGCTCCTTGGATAGCATTCGCAAAATGTGGTTGGTATTACTGAACCCGAACATCAGCACCGTACCGTTGTCGCTAGATTCTGCGGTCAAAGTCCCGGATGCATGACCGGATGTGAATCCGTAATAAAAGGTACGATTTCTTCTCATCGTATCACCGATTTGGAACGATAAACCCAGATCCTCGGACACCCGATCCTGAAATTCTCGAGCCAAACTCTCAACCAGTATTTCATCACGTTCCTTCAGCTCTGACTCCCACCTCACCGTGCATGTTTTCGTAGGAATGTCGTACGTGACGAGATGAAACGCGCCGGGCTTCCTATAAAGTAGAACCTTCTCTTCAAAACCTTCAGGCGGTTTGACTGGCGAGTATCCGGCAGCCGCGAAAAACTCTTCGCCCGGAGCCTCCATTTGCTGGGCTTCGAGACAAGTCATCGAATAGTCGATGAACGCTGTCCGCAAGCTTTCCTCATCCGTCGGCAGAGCGTTTTCGGCTACGGACGGAGATGCGACTGCAACCAAGCCGAGAAGTGCAAGAAAATCAGGCGAGCGAGCCATCGATACCCTTGCAAGCCTCGAGCAGTTCCTTGACCGCATCGACGCTGACCTGGAGGTTGGCCTTCTCCTCGTCGTCCAGCGCGATCTCGATCACCTCTTCGATGCCGTTCGCCCCGATCACTGCCGGCACGCCCACGTAAAGGTTGGAGACGCCGTACTGGCCGGTGAGATGGGCGGCGCAGGGAAGGATGCGCTTCTGATCGCCGAGATATGCCTCGGCCATGGCGATCGCGCTGGTGGCG
>CAYRCH010000011.1:14320-18024 GCA_964422665.1 uncultured Sphingomonadaceae bacterium
GATGCGCTTCTGATCGCCGAGATATGCCTCGGCCATGGCGATCGCGCTGGTGGCGGGCGCGTAATAGGCGCTGCCGGTCTTGAGCAGGCCGACGATCTCGCCGCCGCCCGAGCGGGTGCGCGCCACGATCGCGTCGACGGCTTCCTTGGAGGACTTGCCCATCTTGACGAGGTCGTCGACCGGGATGCCCGAGACAGTGGTGTAGCTGGTGACCGGGACCATCGTGTCGCCGTGGCCGCCCAGCACGAAGGCATTCACGTCCTTGACCGAGACGCCGAATTCCCAGGCCAGGAAAGTGGCGAAGCGCGCACTGTCGAGTACGCCTGCCATGCCAACGACCTTATTGTGCGGCAGGCCGGAAAATTCGCGCAGCGCCCAGACCATCGCGTCCAGAGGGTTGGTGATGCAGATCACGAATGCGCCAGGCGCGTGGTTCTTAATGCCTTCGCCGACAGCCTTCATCACCGAAAGGTTGATGCCTAGCAGGTCGTCGCGGCTCATGCCTGGCTTGCGCGGCACGCCGGCGGTGACGATGACGACGTCGGCTCCGGCAATGTCGGCATAATCGTTGGTGCCGGTGATCTTCGCATCGAAGCCCTCGATCGGGCCGCACTGACTGAGGTCGAGCGCCTTGCCCTGGGGAATCCCCTCGGCAATGTCGAACAGGACGATGTCGCCCATTTCCTTCTTCGCCGCGAGATGGGCGAGGGTGCCGCCGATCATGCCGGCGCCAATGAGAGCGATTTTCTTGCGGGCCATGCGTGCCTTTCCGGTATTCCTGCAGAATATTGCGCGGAGCATTGCCGAATTTACTTCAGGCGACCTTCACTCCCCGCGCGCAAGCGCGGTCGCCGGATTGGGGGTGGCCTAGGCGCGTGACGGAGACATTGCAACTGCGAAAACAGAAAAATGAACGACCATGTATGCAAATAGTTCGCAATAGCAAATATGTTCGAAGAGTAGTTGAGATTGTCCGAGATCCGCGGCTCGCAAAGGCAAGCTGGGGACGCGTCAGGTCGCTTGTTGTATCTACGACGTTTGGAGGAATTTTCGGTTCCAGTATTACACTGGCGCCAAAGCAGTTTAGCCCGTCGCGAGCCGGGAAGTGTCGTCCTTGTCGCTTTCCTGCGCGAGCAGCATCGCAGCAAGGTAATCGGGCACGGCGCGGCTGAAATAATAGCCCTGGCCTAGAGTACACCCCGCATCGCGCACTGCGCGCACCTGCTCGATCGTTTCCAGACCTTCTGCGACAATGTCCATCTCGAGCGTGGAGCCCATTTCCGCCACAGCGCGGATGATCGCATCGCTCTTTCGCCCGACATGCGGGCCGGAGACGAAACTGCGATCGACCTTGATCTTCGAGAATGGATATTTGTTGATATAGCCGAGAGAGGAATAGCCGGTTCCGAAATCGTCGAGTGCGAAGCGGACGCCGGCGCTTGCCAGTTCGGCGATGAAGCGCGCGGTGTTGTCGTCATTGTCGAGGAACAGGCTTTCCGTGACTTCAAGCTCCAGGCGCGAGGGCGGAAGGTCTGCTTCCTTGAGAGCGTTCAGGATGCCCAGCGCGGCGCCCGGCGCCCTGATCTGGACCGGAGAGAGATTGACGGCGATCGTGACATGCTCGGGCCAGCCGGTGCAGGTCTTGGCTGCCTGACTGGTGATCCAGTTCCCCAGGGTGATGATCACACCCGTTTCCTCTGCCACGGGGATGAATTCATCTGGCCGTAATTCGCCCTTTTCCGGGTGGAACCAGCGTACGAGAGCCTCGAAGCTGCGGATCCGGCCGGATTCGAGATCTACGATCGGCTGGAAAAAGATCGACAGTTCGTCGCGATCGATCGCGGCGCGGAGCTCCGCCTCGATCTCCTTGCGGCGTACCAGGTCGCGGGTCATCGAATGGTCGAAGAAGCTGATCTGGTTCCGGCCGTTGGTCTTGGCATGATAGAGTGCCAGGTCGGCGCTCTTCATGAGCGTGTCCACGTCTGCGGCGTCTTCAGGAAGCAGCGCGATTCCCATTGATCCGCCGATCTTCAGCAGCTCGCCGTCAATGCGATAGGGCCGGTTGATCCCGGCGAGGAAACAGCGGGCCAGGCGTTCACTGTGCTGCCGATCGTGAATGCTGCTGGCCACGATGAACTCGTCGCCGCCGAAACGCGCGATGGTCGAACCTGGCGGCGCGTTCTCACGCAGCCTGTCCGCCACTTCGGCGAGGACGCGGTCCCCAACCGGGTGACCCAGGATGTCATTCACTTCCTTGAACCGGTCGAGGTCGAGCCAGAACAGCGCCAGTTGCTGGTCGGCGCCCAGCGACATCGTTTTTTCGATCAGGTCATGGTCCAGCCCGGCACGGTTCGAAAGCCCCGTCACGACGTCGGTGCGCGCCAGGGTCCGCATCTTGTCGGCCATCCGCGCATTGGCTTCGGCCGCGTCGATGGAATCGCGCATGATCTGGAACGTGGAGGCCGAGATCGATGCCATGGCCGGCAGGAGCAGTGTTAGTGTTGCGGCGAGGATGCGATAGGCGGGTTCCGGTGCCATTGCGCAGACGTAGATCACAGGCCCCGTCGCCAGGAACAGCTGCCCGATTGCAATGACCGGGCGGCCCGCATTGCGCGACGCCATGGCCACGCCGTAGCCGATTGCATTGCCGACGGTGAGTGTCTGAATGCCGGCGGGCATGGCGTAAATCACGGTTTGGGCGGCAATGACCCCCAGCATGGCTGCATAGCTGTAGGCACCAAGCTCAAAGAGGCGCTCCAGCGCCCATTTGTCGAAAGCCTTCATCCCAGGGGCGAGGAAAGCCATGATCACGCGCACCACCGCGATACCGGTGAGGATCACGGCAGATGTGGCGAGCCTGTCGTCGGAGGTTTGAAGCGCGGCGGCCCATGCGGTCAGGATACCGCACAGCGCACCAATCACCATGGCGCTCAGCTGCGTGTACAGCTTTTCGACCAGCACCTGACGGACACGATCATCCGTCGCGCTGGCCGGTAATAGCCTCCGCAAAAGGTGGCGATAACGCGCGATCGTTTTGGCTCCTAGCTCTCAGGGAAGCTAGACAAGTATCGTAACCTGTCGGTTAACGAGTTGAGGTGTTTTCACCTATTGACCGTGGGCGAATTTCACTCGTCCCGGCGACCGGTTGGCTGGCCAACGACCGCTGTGCCGCAATGAGCCGGGATCATGGTAAATATTCTACTAAAGATTTTGATAAAGCCTCTGGTAACGATTACATCTACGGACTTTCCCCTAGTCCGAGAAAGACAATGCCGAACGCCGTAGCTGCGCCCGCGAAATTACAGAACAAGTTGAAACTCTTGCCGACACGGGCAGATCTGCATGCGAGGCTCAAGCCCTTCGCGCAGGCCAATTCCTTCCAAGGTTACAAGTCTTTCGCGGTCGATGTCGGCCTTTACATGATCGGCATGGCGGCGGTGCTGATGATGGAAGGCGTGGGCTGGAAGATCGCCGGCGGCATTCTTGCCGGCCTTGCGCTGGTCAATCTGGGCTCGCTCTCGCACGAAGCTGCGCACAAGGCGCTGGTGAAATCGCGGCGGGGTAACAAGGTGCTCGCGGTGGTCACCATGACCATGTGCCTCTTCAACTACCGTCTTTGGATCTACGATCATCACGTGCTCCATCACGGCCGCACAAACGTGAAGGAAAACAACTTCCTGTCGCCAATCACGCCAGCTGAATAC
>CAYRCH010000011.1:18124-19367 GCA_964422665.1 uncultured Sphingomonadaceae bacterium
GAATGCAGCTGTAGGTCCGGCCGCTTCGATCAGATGGTGGCTTGGAGGTCCCTCGGCCATTGCATCCGGTCTTCGAGGTGATCCGCCATTCGCCGGTCGAGGATCCGGCAGATGTCGAGCCACCAGAGGAAGCTGGCGCGGTCGTCCGCGGACCATGCACGTTCGGCCTGCTGGGCGGCCTGCAGGGCAGCGCCAAGCCCGTGCGACCCGAAGTGTCTCAGCGCCGCGCGGAGCATCTCGTCCCCCGGAGTAGAGTACCGGTTGTCATTCGCCGCGAGACGCGCGAGCCGGGCCCGGACATGGGCATCGATACGAAGCGGCGGTAGCGCGCGGGCGGCGACGAAATGGATCGACATGGGTTCTTGTTCGCTCCGGCTCAGGTGGCGTTGAACCAGTTCAGCGCCATGTCCGGCTATCTACAGCGCTGTCGCTAAGCGAACGTGCGGAGAAATGGTTTCCGCCGGTTAACCACCCATATTTCGCATGATGTACGGACGCGACTTACGTGCGAGCGAAGTTACCGGCGTTCGATCCAGCTTCCGCTCTCAGCATATTCCGCGCGTACCGTGCCGGATTTCGGCATGCGCGTGAGCGGGGTTTGAGAGCTGGCTTCCGGCTCCGAGGTTCCTGTATCGGCGGGGCCCGCCGGCGACGCCTCGAACTGGCGGGCGAGCGCTGCGGGGTCAGCCAGTGTCAGTGCGGGGGCATCGGAGGTGGCCGGATTCGATCTCGCGCCCGGTTCCCGCATGGCATAGGCGGCCCGGAAGGCATCCGCGCGACCGGCAGCCCCCCGCCAGCGATAGAAGCGGTGAAAGCCCACCACGCCCACCGTATCGAGGCTGCTCGCCCAGTATGGGTTCACCGCCAGCGTATGGTAGTGGGTCGCGAGGCCCACCGGCCGGTACACCGCTCCGTCCAGCGCGTTGCGCGCTACGCGTTCTGCCCGTTCCCAGAAGGCGCGCGAAGGCTTGCGCTTCAACGAACCATCGCAGGTGAAGGAGAACTGGCACCCGGTGCGCCGCTCTGAACCCTGGAAGACCACGCCGCACACGCTGTTGGGATAGGTTGGATGCGCCACCCGGTTCAGCACCACCTGGGCTACGGCTCGCTGCCCGGCATCGGGTTCGCTTGCTGCTTCGTAATAGACAGCCTGGGTGAGGCATTTGATCGCTCGGGCCCTGTCCTCCGTGGCTCCGCCGAAGCGGAAGGGCGAGGCGGCTACAAGCTCGCGCGCATCCTGCGC
>CAYRCH010000011.1:19467-22073 GCA_964422665.1 uncultured Sphingomonadaceae bacterium
TGGCTCCGCCGAAGCGGAAGGGCGAGGCGGCTACAAGCTCGCGCGCATCCTGCGCGGCAGCGGGTAGGGGGGCAACGGGAACTGTCGGAGCTTCTTCACCGGCGTCGCTGCCGGACAGGGGCAGGTAGGGGTCGTCGGCGAGATAATAGAAGGCAGAGCCGGGAAAGCTCTCGCCTGCTGTTTCGAATGGCATCGTTACGGCTTCGGGCGCAGGCGCGTGCGCATTGTCCAGTCCATCCCACGCAGCGGGGGCGGCGAGTGCCGGAACCCCGATGATCGCTGCAAGCGCGGAGAGGCGTGCCAGCAGCGTGCGGCGCTGCGCGCTACGCGTACGCCGGTCGCGGATCGCCGCGAGAACGCGGTCGCGCTGAAGAATGGTGGGATCGGACATAGCCTTGGCCATGACTAGCCTCAGAGGAGCGCGCATGCGCCGGGCAATAACGCCCCGTGCCAAACAGGGACGCGCTTGCCCCCGTCCGTCACCGAGCCTATGCCTGCCGGCGCGTCACGGGTTGCCCGGTAAAACGGGCCTAAGACGGGAAGCGGGTGAAAATCCCGCGCTGCCCCCGCAACTGTGACCGGGGAGCCGCGCGCTCACATGCCACTGGCGAGAAACGGCCGGGAAGGCGGGCGATGCGGCGACGATCCGGCGAGCCAGGAGACCTGCCTGCGACGCGTCGTTCGGCCCGCGGGCGGGGTGCACCGCAGGCAAGCGCAAGAGGATGCACGGAGATAGTTCCGCGCGCCCTCCCGCCATGAATGACGAGTTCGTTCATGATGGGAGGTATTGTGCGCCGATATTTGATATTAACAATTGTTCTCTCGATACCAGATACCGTCGCGGCTGGGGATGGTGACAACTTAAGACTCGAGATACCGCCGCAAGAGTCGCAGATCACCGTTCTTGCTACAGCCGAGCGGGAACTGATCGCTCGCCTCGCGCAGCCGGTTAGCATCATCACAGCCTCCGAAATCGATCGGATCCAAGGCCCCAACTTCACCCGCATCCTCGAGCGGCTGCCCAGCGCGACTTTCAGCCGCAATGGCGGGCTCGGCGGTTTCACCGGACTGTCGGTTCGGGGTGGCTCGGCGGACCAGCTATTGGTGCTGATCGACGGTGTGCGCGTTGCCGATGCGGCGGCACCGGCCGGCGGGTTCGACTTCGGCGGAATGCTGGCGGGCACCGTCGGCAAGGTGGAGCTTCTTCGCGGGCCGAATTCGGTTGTCTGGGGCGCCGATGCCCTGGCGGGTGTTATCAGTATCACGACACGCAATCCGCCCGATTTGCTGGCACGTGTCGAAGCGGGAACCGACCGATCATTCGATGCGGTTCTTGGAACGAGATATGCCTCGGGACCAGTCGAACTCGACCTCATCGGTTCCCTGCACAGCGGCGAAGGCTTCTCCGCCGCCGAGGGCGGATCGGAAAATGACGGGTTCCGCCAATGGCAGCTGGCCGGAAAGGCGCGGATCGAACTGGCGCGTGGCCTGACGCTATCCGGCAATGCCCGCCATGCCGAAGGGCAGCTTGAGATCGACGGCTTTCCGGCGCCGGATTACGTCCTGGCCGACACCGATGAGGAACAACACAGTCGGGAACGCTCAGGTCGGGTCAGCCTGCGCTTCGACTCGGACCTTCTGATGCTCGATGCCGGCTGGTCGGCATCGGCGATTGCACGGGAATATTTTGATCCCTCAATGGATTCTACGCCATATTACAGAACTGATGGAAGTTCCCGTCGGGCCGATATGCGCGGACGGTTGCGACCATCGGGACCCAACCTGGCATTCGATTTCGGCCTGTCGCGCGACTGGTCGCAATTCGACGACGAGGGGACGGAGCGCGATGCCCGGCTCGCCGGCGTGCATGCGCTGCTCGGCTGGTATGGCGACCGCATCACTGCCGCAGCGGGCCTCCGCCGCGACGATCACTCCACATTCGGCGGCGCGTGGAGTATTGGCGCAAATGGCGGTTATCGCTTTGCGCCAGGCTGGCGCATCCGGGCCGGATATGGCGAAGGTTTCAAGCCGCCGAGCCTGTTCCAGTCTTCGTCCGCACTTTATGGGAATCCCGGCCTGCAACCTGAGCGTAGCAGAGCCTGGGATATCGGCATCGAACATGGGGTCCGGCGCAGGGGCACGTACCTTGCCGTATCCGCTTTCCGCCGGGACAGCCGCGATCTCATAAACTACACATGCTGCTCGGTCGAACGCCCCTTCGGCACATATGAGAATGTTGGCGAGGCCCTAGCCGAGGGCATTGAGCTGGAGGCCGGAGCCGACCTCGGGCGTGAGCTGCGTCTGCAGGGCGTCTATTCCTACGTCGAAGCCGTGGACCGCACTCCGGGCGGTGCGAATGCGGGCAACGACCTCGCCCGTCGTCCGCGCCATTCAGCCACAATCTCGCTAGACTGGGTCCGCAACCGGGGCGTCAGCCTGGGGACGGATCTGCGCGTGGTTTCGGGCAGTTTCGACGATGCCGCCAACCTTGTCCGGCTGGATGGCTATGCGGTGCTGACGCTGCGCGGCTCGGTGGGGGTATCGGACCGCGTCGAACTGTTCGGGCGGATCGAGAACGTTTGGGACGAGCAGTACCAGACGGTGGC
>CAYRCH010000011.1:22173-28398 GCA_964422665.1 uncultured Sphingomonadaceae bacterium
TCGAACTGTTCGGGCGGATCGAGAACGTTTGGGACGAGCAGTACCAGACGGTGGCCGGATACGGCACGCAGGGCCGGGCGGCGTGGATCGGGGCGAGGGCGGCGTGGTGAAGCCTCTGGCGATGCTCGCGGCGGCGCTCCTGGCGTCCTGCGCCGCGCCTTCAGAGCGGGCGGAGGGCGGCGAACAGCCGACGATCGTCAGCCTCAATCCCTGCACCGATGCGATACTCGCCGAAGTCGCTAACCCGGCACAGATACTCGCTATCTCCCACTACAGCCATGATCCGCGCGCGAGTTCGATGGACCCGGCCGCCGCACGCCGCTTCCGTGCGACCGGCGGCACGGTGGAGGAAGTGTTGGCATTGGCGCCCGACATCGTAGTGGCGGGGACGTTCCTGCCTCCTGCCAGCCGGGCGGCGTTCGAGCGGCTCGGCATCCGGGTCGAGACTTTCGGAATCGTCTCCAGCGTAGAGGAAAGCACGGCCCAGGTCAGGCGGCTGGCTTTGCTCGCCGGGCAGGAGGAGCGCGGTGAAGTATTGGCCTCGCGCATCGACGAAGCACTGGCCGAAACCAGCTATGACGGCGTGCGGCCATCGGCGCTGCTGTGGCAGCAGGGCGGGATCACCGCCGGACCGGATGCGCTGGTGACGAAGCTGCTCGAACATGCGGGCTTTGCCAGCCACGCCGCCGCGCGGGGGCTGGGGCAGGGGGCCTACTTGCCGCTGGAGCGGGTGCTGGCCGATCCGCCGGATGTGATTCTTTCTGCTAGTGGGGAGCGTATGCTGACGCATCATGTTCTGAATGATTTACCAAACACTTATTTTACAAATCTCGATCCGTCTCTCACCTATTGCGGAGGGCCGACGATCATTCGTGCCGTACGAGCGCTGGCGTCAGTCAGGCATTCGCTGGAAGCTCCCCTCCCGCTTGCGGGAGGAGCTGGGGGTGGGCATGGGCTGACTGCTGCCCACTCCGCTGCGACTAGCCTCGCTCTGCGCTCGGCAAGTCTCGCTACCCCTCCCGCAGGCGGGAGGGGGCTCGAATGAACCGCGCCAGCACCATCCTTCTCGCGTTCTTGGTCATCGCCTTCCCGCTCTCGCTGCTGACGGGACGAGTGTGGATCGACCCCGCAACAACGCCCAACGCTGCGCTGATTTTGGCCGAGCTTCGCCTGCCGCGCGCGATCCTGGCTGTCACGATCGGGGCCGGACTTGGCGCAGCCGGAGCTGCGATGCAGGGCTATCTGCGCAACCCGCTGGCCGATCCTGGTCTGTTCGGCATCGCTCCCGGCTCGGCGCTGGGCGCGGTCGCCAGCCTGTGGTTCGGCTACGCTGCCAGCCCGTGGCTGCTGCCGCTCTTCGCGCTGGCCGGAGCAGCGGGCGCGATGGCGCTGCTCGCAGCAATCGCCGGGCGCACGGGCGGGATCGCGCTGTTCACGCTGGCCGGGATGATGATCGCCAGCCTCGCCGGCGCGCTTACCAGTCTCGCCATAAGCCTGGCGCCCAACGCCTTCGCCATGAGCGAGATCGTCACCTGGCTGATGGGCGCGCTCACCGATCGCGGCTGGGGCGACGTCATGCTCGCGCTGCCGCCGACGCTGGCGGGGATCGCGGTGCTGATGATGGCGCGGCGAAGTCTCGACGCGCTGACGCTGGGCGAGGCGGCGGCGCGCTCGCTTGGCGTCGTTCCGGCACGGCTGCAGTGGTTCATGATCGTCGGGGTTGCGCTCACCGTGGGCAGCGGAGTAGCGGTGGCCGGTATCCTCGGCTTTGTCGGATTGGTGGTGCCGCACCTGGTCCGCCCCCTGACCGACCGCCGCCCCGGATCGCTGATCCTGCCCAGCGCGCTTGCCGGTGCGCTGCTGGTGCTGGCGGCGGACAGTATCGTGCGGATCCTGCCGACGGTGACCGAGCTGCGGCTGGGCATCGCGCTCAGTCTTGCGGGCGCGCCCTTCTTTCTCTGGCTATTGCTGCGGATGCGCAGGGGGTTGGCGTGACTCTCTCTGCGCGCGATCTTGGCGTCACGCTGGGCGGGACGCAGGCCCTGCAAGGCGTCACCGCGTCGCTGCCGCGCGGCGCGATCACGGCGATCTGCGGGCCCAACGGGGCCGGCAAGTCGACGCTGCTGGCGGCGCTCGTCGGGCTGGTGGCCCCGGCTGCGGGCGAGGTGGTGCTGGCGGACAGGCCGCTCGCCGCCCTGCATCCGAGGGAGCGCGCACGCCGCATCGGCTACCTGCCGCAGGATGGAACGATTGCGTGGGACATTGCCTTGCGCGGCGTGGTTGCGCTGGGGCGCCTCCCCTTCGGCGACATGGCGAGCGAACCCGTGGAGCAGGCGCTTGCCGCCCTCGACCTGCGGCATCTGGCCGAGCGGCCCGTTTCGACCCTGTCGGGCGGAGAGAAGGCGCGGGTGCTGCTGGCGCGGGTGCTGGCAGGCGAGCCTGAGTGGATCCTGGCGGACGAGCCGCTGGCCGCGCTCGACCTCGCGCACCAGCTCGCCATTCTGCGTCACCTGCGCGCCGCAGCCAATGCGGGCGCTGGCGTGGTACTGGTGCTGCACGATCTGGCGCTGGCGATGAACCATGCCGACCGCGTACTGGTGCTCGACGGGGGCCGGCTGGCGGCCGACGGCGCGCCGCAAGACGCACTGTCGGCGGCCAATATCGCCTGGATCTGGGGCGTGGAGGCAAGCTGGCTGGGCGAGCCCGGCGCCCGGGCGCTGGTGGCCCGGGGCTAGGTTCAGTCCTCGACCGAACCGGGCGGCAGCTTGCCGTCCGACGTTTCGTCCGTTGCCTCCGCTCCACCCGGGACCAGCCCGCGCGCTTCCAGCATTGGCGTCACGTCGGGTTCGCGCCCCGCGAAATTGTCGAACATCTGGAAGTAGTCCATCGTCCCGCCCCGGCTGAGCACCGTGGCGCGGTAATGGTCACCATTGGCGCGCGTCAGCCCGCCATTATCGCGGAACCACTTGCGGCTGTCGCGGTCGAGCATCTCGGTCCAGAGATAGGAGTAATAGCCCGACGAATAGCCCGTCGGGTCGGAGAAGATGTGATTGAAGTAGCTGCTGCGATAGCGCGGCGGCACCAAGCCTATCTCCAGGCCCAGTTCCTCAAGAGCCCGGCGCTCGAAAGCATCGACATCCTCCGGAGTGCGGATAGCGGCTGCCTGCTCGGGGCTGAGCGCATGCCACTTCATGTCGAGCAGCGCGGCTTCCACCACCTCGCCGAAATCGTAGCCCTGGTTGAACTTGGCTGCGGCTTCGATCTTCTCGATCATTTCGGCGGGGATCGTCTCGCCGGTTTGGTAGTGCTTGGCATAGTTGGCCAGAACCTCGGGGTCGCTGGCCCACATCTCGTTCACCTGGCTGGGATATTCGACGAAGTCGCGCGCCGTGGCGGTGCCCGAAAGGCTGGCATATTGCTGGTCGGCGAACAGGCCGTGCAACGCATGGCCGAATTCGTGGAAGGTCGTGTTCACATTGTCCCAGTCGACCAGCTGCACTTCGCCCTCGGCCGCCTTGGGAATGTTGAGCACGTTGTAGATCACCGGCTTGGTGCCGTAGAGATGGCTCTGGTCGACGAAATTGCCCATCCATGCGCCGCCGCGCTTTGAGGGACGCTGGAACGGGTCGAAATAGAACAGGCCGAGCTCCGACCCGTCATGGTCGTAGATCGTGTAGGTCCAGACGTCCGGGTGATAGACCGGCAGGTCCGTCCGGCGCTTGAAGCTGATGCCGTAGAGTCTGTTGGCCGCGTAGAACACGCCGTCCTCCAGCACCTTTTCGAGCTGGAAATAAGGCCGCACCTGGCTTTCGTCGAAGGCGTAGCGTTCAGCCTTCACTTTCTCGGCAAAGCGGTACCAGTCCCATGGCCGGACTTCGAAGTTGCCGCCTTCCTCGGCGATCTTCTCGTTCAGGATCGCCGCCTCGCGCCGCTGGGTCGCGGCCAGCGCCGGCACCATTGCTTCCATGAAGCCCAGCGCCGTTTCGGGGTTCTTGGCCATGCGGTCATACATGACATAGCTTGCCCAGTCCGGCTGGCCGAATAGCGCCGCCTTCTGTGCCCGCAGCGTGGCGATCCGCGCGATCAGCGCGCGCGTGTCGTTGGCATCGCCCTGCACTGCGCGGTCGTGGGATAGGGTGAACAGCTTCTCACGCGTTGCCCGGTTTTCCAGGCTGGGGAGCAGCGGCTGCTGCGTCGTGTTCTGCAGGGCGATGGCGTATTTGCCCTCCATGCCCTTTTCGGCAGCGAGCTTCGCCGCCGCGTCGATTTCCGACTGCGAGAGGCCGGCAAGCTCCGCGGCGCTGTCCACGACAAGCGCGTTGTCGACAGTCGCCTGGCGTACATTCTGGCTGAACTCGGTGGTGAGCGAGGTCAGCTCGGTATTGATCGCCTTGACCTGCTCCTTCTGCGCTTCGGTCAGAAGCGCGCCGGCATGGACCATCCCGTCATAGGTTTCCTCCAACAGCTTCGCATCCTCGGACGTCATGCTCATCGCGGCGCGATTGTCGTACACGGCCTTCACCCGATCAAAGAGCACCGGGTCGAGGGTGATGCCATCGAGATGCGCCGACAGTTTCGGGCCGATCTGCGTGTCGATTTCGTCGAGCGAGTCGTTGGTGTTGGCCCCGACCAGCGCGTAGAACACCGACAGGACGCGGGTTAGCATCTGACCCGATGTTTCCAGCGCGACAATCGTGTTGGCGAAAGTGGGCGCTTCCGGATTGTCCTTGATCGCTTCGACCTCGGCAGTGTGGATCGCCACCGCCTGTTCGAAGGCGGGCAGGTAATCGGCTTCGGAAATGCGGGAAAAATCGGGTGCATGGAAGGGCAGGGCGGAAGGATCGGCAAAGATGCCGCTGGCCTCGGGCATCGCCGCCGCCGGTGCGTCCGTCGCTGTAATCACGTTGCCATTCTCCACCGTTGCGCAGGCGCCCAACACCAGTGCCATTGCCGATACACTCAAAAACTTCTCGGTCATTCGCCGAATCTCCATAGTTCCGCCGCAAGGGGCGGTTTCTGTTGAAACCAGCTAGACCGGCCGGGCGACAAGTGCAAACAGGCTGTCCCGCGTGCAGGTGCCGTTCAGGAAATGGCAAGCCGCACGGGCCTTTGCTCCCGCCGCTTTTGCCGATAGAGAGGCGCGGATTTGCCGCGTCGCGGCGCACCAATGTCTTGCTGGCCCCGCCACATTGCCCAGCCTGGGAGGGAATTCTTGACCAACTACCGGATTTCATCGCGTTTCGTTTCGCTGGCAGCCCTGTCGCTGGCGCTGGCCGGTTGCGGCGGCGGGAACGACATGCCCGGCAACCCGGCACCGACTCCCTCGCCTTCGCCGACCGGCAGCCCCACCCCCACTCCCACGGGTAGCCCAACTCCGACGCCTACGGGCAGCCCGACTCCAACGCCCACCGACAGCCCGTCCCCGACGCCGACACCGACGGCCACGGCGTATGGTGCAGTTGGCCTGGGCGTCACCGGCAATGCCACTTTCGAATCCGCCACTTCGCAAAGCGTTTCGGGCGGCGCCGCCGGCTCGTTCGGCGAGCTCGAAGCCAATCCCTTCGCCAACGGCACCTCGATCGCATGGAACGCCGCGAGCGAGACCTATACTTTCACCCGCGACGACGGGGTTAGCGTGTCGATCGATGCAGACGACATCATCGGCATCAATCCCAGCGGCGGTTCCATCTACCGCAAGGAAGACGGGACCAAGACACATATCATCAGCATCTCCGGCATCGGGCCTGTCGACGGCGTCAAGCTGACCTATCACGTCATTTCCAACTGGCAGGTGATCGATACCGCCGCCAGCAATATCACCAATCAGGCGCAGGTCTGGGGTCTCAAGACCGAGACCATGCCCGCCACCGGCACGGCCAGCTACGATGTGGACGGTGGGATCAACGCCACCGCTTTCGACGGTTCGCAGGGCTGGAATCTCCGCAGGAATTCGACCGGCAGCTTCGATGTCGATTTCGCCAGCGGCGATATTGCCACCGTGCTCAATCTGGTGGGCGATGTCGGCAGCGGTTCGGTCACCAAGGACTTCGGCACCTTCAACGGCACCGGGGCGATCACGTCGGGCGCGGAATTCGCCGGCGATTTCGGACCGGACAGTGCGTTTTACGGCGCCTTCTTCGGCCCGGCAGCCAACGAGATCGGCTATTCGCTGTTCATCTCGACCGACGATGTCGACATCACTGGCACGGTGAGCGGCTTCAAGGG
>CAYRCH010000012.1:0-1322 GCA_964422665.1 uncultured Sphingomonadaceae bacterium
GGCGAAAAGGCCCGGGACCGTGTCTCGCGTGTCAACACCCCCTCCCGAAGCGCGCTGGAGGCGGGTCTGGACAGCCCCGGCTGGGGATTGCGTTTGAATTCGGCGCCCACCCGGCCCACAATGGCATCATGAGCTGCAAGCCCCTCGTCGACGCCTTCAACCGGCGGATCAGCTATTTGCGCCTCTCGGTGACGGATCGCTGCGACCTGCGCTGCTCTTACTGCATGCCGGAGCAGATGCAGTTCCTGCCGCGCAAGGACGTCCTCAGCCTCGAAGAGCTGCACAAGCTGGCGCTCGCTTTCATCGACCGGGGCATCACCAAGATCCGCCTGACCGGCGGGGAGCCGCTGGTGCGCCGCGACATGATCGAGCTGGTCCGCGCGATCGGGCGCAAGCTGGGCGACGGGCTGGACGAGCTTACCCTGACCACCAACGGCACCCAGCTGGACCAGCATGCGGAGGATATTGCCGCCGCCGGGGTGAAGCGGATCAATGTCTCGCTCGACACGATGGACGCGGAGCTGTTCCAGAAGCTTTCGCGCCGCGACCGGCTGGGCCAGGTGCTGCTGGGCATCGCCGCGGCGAAGGAGGCCGGGCTGAAGGTCAAGCTCAATACGGTGGCGCTGAAGGGGCTGAACGAGGAGGAAATTCCCTACCTCATCGAATGGGCCCACGGCCACGGCCATGACATTACCCTGATCGAAGTCATGCCGCTGGGCGAGGTGGAGGAAGACCGGGTCGATCATTATCTGCCGCTGATCGCGGTGCGCGAGGCGCTGGAGCAGCGCTGGACGCTGAGCGACAGCGGCCACAATACGGGCGGCCCGGCGCGCTATGCCGATGTCGCGGAGACGGGCGGGCGGATCGGCTTCATCACGCCCCTGACCAACAATTTCTGCGCCGGCTGCAACCGCATCCGCGTCACCGCCACGGGCGAGCTCTATGCCTGCCTCGGCGGGGCGGAGAAGGTGGATTTGCGCGCGGCGCTGCGCTCGGACGCGCCCGATGCGAATGTCTCGGCGGCGCTGGACGAGGCGATGCGGATCAAGCCGGAGCGGCACCATTTCCGCATCGAGGAACGGGCCGCGGCCCCGGCCCAGCCGCGCCACATGTCGCTGACCGGGGGGTGAGCGGGTGGCGGTGAAGCTCGTCTTTCTCGGCCGGCTGGCCGACCTTGCCGGGGCGCCGGAGATGGAACTGCCTGCCCCGCTCGACTGGGCGGCGCTGGTCCGCGCGCTGGACCCGGAATTCGCCGCCGAGGTGGAAGGCCGAAAAGTGCGCATCGCGATCAATGGCGAGGTGCTGGGCGACAAGTTCACCCT
>CAYRCH010000012.1:1422-23018 GCA_964422665.1 uncultured Sphingomonadaceae bacterium
GGGCGGAGGATCACGCCGATTTGGCGCGGTGGAAATAGCCGCCCTCTACCTTTGATCGCCGTCAAGGCGCGACTCGCGGCCGTGCCCCATCAAGATGTCATCAGGCAGGAGAGGCCAGATGGCAGAAAAGCTTACCCGCGAGACCGTTGCCGCCCGCGCGAAGATTCATGACGCGCTCCCCGTGATCGAGGCCCGGCCGCACACCGAGGTGGACCGGACCTTCGAACTGCCGACCGCGCTGTTTGTGGCGACTGCGGCGTTCTATTTCTCGTTCATCGGCGTGATGGCGGCGAGCTTCGGCAATCCCGGGCTGCTGATGCCGATGGCCATCATACTGGTATTCTTGGGCATGTTCTTCGCCGTCCCCGCGGCTTGGGCGCGGATGAAGCCGGAAGCGAACCGCAGCCGGCCCCTGCGCCTGCATCGGTTTCTGGAAGGCGGCGTGCAAACCCAGACCGGGCATCTCGAGGCCGGAGAAGCGAGCGTGCAGGTGTTGATCCTGCCGGCGCTGATCCTCGTCTGGGGCCTCGTGACGGTCACGATAGCGGCGCTGGTTTAGACCCGTATCAGTCGCCCGCTACCGCGGCCAGGCGCGCGGGGTCGAGCACATCGATCCCGCGCGCCCCTTTGCGCCGGATCATCCCCTTTTTCTCGAGCGAAGTGATCGCCCGGCTCACCGTCTCGATCGTCAGGCCGAGCATCTGGGCGATCTCGCCCCGGTTCAGGGGTAACTGGAAACTCTCTGCAGGGTGGCAGGGGGAATGGCTGGCCGCCTCGGCCAGGCTGATCATCAGCCCGGCCACGCGCGAGGCTGCGCTGCGGCGAGAAGTCAGTTCCAGCAGCCGCCGGCTCTCGTGCAAATCCTCCTCCGCGCGCTGGAGCAGCGCCTTGCCCAGCGCCGGGTAGCGGGTGATCGCATCGTCGATGTCGGACCGGTTGAAGATGCACAGCTGGCTGTCGGTCAGGGCGATGACGTCGTGTTCGGCAAAGGGGGCGAACATCTCTCCCACGAAGCCCGACGGGTGGATCAGGGCGAGGATCCGCTCCTGCCCTTCCTCGTCCACGCTGCTCACCTTGAGCGCGCCTTCCACCAGGGTCGCGCAATGGGTGCTGTCGTCGCCGGCAGCGAACAGCATTTCCCCGCGCTTCAGCTTGCGGGTACGCCCGCCACGCGACAGGGCTTCGCGCTGCTCGGGCGTCAGCACGGCGCAGGCGGCGGTTGCCCGCACCGGGCATTGGTCGCACGGCAGGTTCATTGCACAAGCTCCGCACCGAGTTCGCCGATCAGGCGCTCTTCATCCGTGACCATCGCCAGTACCGTCTCCCGCACAGTGGCGATCTCCTCCGCCTGCGCGCCTTCGGTCATTACGGCGGCGTAAAAGGCGTCGAGCTCGGCCAGGGCGACCAGCGCGGGTGCACGGGTCGACTGCAGTTCCGCCAGCGCGATATGCGCGTTGGCCCACGCATCGCTGCCTTGCTGGGCTCCGCTGCCTGCGCCGACCAGGCGGCGGGCATCGTCGGCCTGCGCGAGGAACGCATCATGCGCCATCCGCGCCTGCGCCTGCAGCCCCGCCAGCTGGCCCAGCGCCTCGGGCGGAGCCGGGGGCGGGACCCACGCGCTTTCCGGCGGCTGCATCGATCCGGTCACGCGTTCGCTGTCGCGGATCGCGAGTGAGGGGAATTGGCCAGCGTCCGCCGCACAGCCGCCCAGCAGGGCGGGGAGGCAGCAGGTCGCAATAAGGCGCTTGATCGTCTGGTTTCGGCGCACGGCTTCCCCATATCACCTGGATATTTCTTTGCCAGCGTTTCGCCTGAAAAATCCGCCCTTCGGAGCGTTGACAGCCCGGGCGCCTTGGCCTAACGGGGCCGTCTTTCAGGCACCTCGCGTGGCGGGGCTTGCCGCGCGCAGCCTAATGTCCGACACCGGGCATGGCGGCGTGACACAGTACAAGATGGGTTTGAGACGATGTTCGCAGTCGTGCGTACGGGCGGCAAACAATACCGGGTTGCTGCCGGAGACAAGATCGCGGTCGAGAAGATCGCTGGCGAAGCCGGCGACACGGTCGTGCTGGGCGATGTCCTGCTGGCCGGCGACGGCGGCGACATAAAGGACGCGGCCAAGGTCAAGGTATCGGCCGAGATCATCGCCCAGGCCAAGAGCGAGAAGGTGGTGGTGTTCAAGAAGCGCCGCCGTCACAATTATCGCCGCAAGGCCGGCCACCGCCAGCAGCTGACGCTGCTGCGCATCGTTCAGGTCGGCGACTCGAAGGCCGAGCCGAAGGCGAAAGCTGCGCCGGCCAAGTCTGCCGACAAGGCACCGGAGACGGCCAAGCACACGCCGGCGGCTCCGCTGAAGGGCGGCGACGTTTCGACCGACAAGAAGGCGCATGCCGAGGAACCGGCGAAGGCCGGCGCCACCGCCAAGGCGCCCGACGAGAAGAAGGCGCCTGCCAAGAAGGCCGAAGCGGCTGACAAGAAGCCCGCCGCCAAGAAGGCAGAGGCCGCCGAGAAGAAGCCGGCCGCGAAGAAGCCCGCGGCCAAGAAGGCTCCGGCCAAGAAGCCGGCCGCCAAGAAGTAACGCGCGAAGAGACGGAGTAGATCGAGATGGCACATAAGAAAGCAGGCGGTTCGTCACGCAACGGTCGTGATTCTGCCGGCCGTCGCCTCGGCGTGAAGAAGTTCGGTGGCCAGGAAGTCATCGGCGGCAACATTATCGTGCGCCAGCGCGGTACCAAGTTCTATCCGGGCGCCAATGTCGGGATGGGCAAGGACCATACGCTGTTCGCGCTCGAGGCAGGCCGCGTGCGATTCCACGAAGGCAAGCTTGGCCGCAAATTCGTATCGGTCGATGCAATGGCGCAAGCCGCCGAATAAACGGATGATCCGATAAAGGGGTCATCCACCGGGATGGCCCCGCCGGCTCCACAGCCGGCAAGCGACGAGGGAGACGGGGCCGCCCCGCCTCCCTTTTTTGTCTCCTTCGCAATCAACCCGTCACATGCTGCCAATAGAGGGCAGCGGGGCGGGAGAGGAGGAGAAGAGTGATGTTCTTCCGTAGCGAAAGGCTGTTCCTGCGGCCCGGCTTTGCCGAGGATTGGCGCGAGCTTTACGACGCGATTTCCGACGAGGCGATCGTGCGCAATCTTGCGACGGCGCCCTGGCCCTATCGCCCTGAAGATGCGCGTCTTTTCCTCGCCCGCCGGCAGGATCCGCGCTACCCGCATTTCCTCGTCACAAGGCCCACGGCGAATGGCGCCGCACTGGTCGGCAGCGCCGGGCTGGGCGAGCATGAGGGCGAGGCCGAACTGGGATACTGGATTGCCCGGCCCTATTGGGGGCAGGGCTTCGCCACCGAAGCCGTCAACGCGGTGCTGGAACTGGCCCGGATGCTCGGCCATCGCCGCGTCGTTGCCAGCCATCACCACGACAATCCGGCGTCGGGGCGAGTGCTTCGCAAGGCCGGATTTCGTCCGACCGGCGCGGTCGAGCGGCGCTTCTGCCTCGGGCGCGGCACATCGGCGCCGGGCCCCGTCTATGCCATCGCGCTCGATGACGGAGACGATGCTGTAGATATGGAAATGGAAATGCCCGCCGCGGCCTGACCCCCTTTCGTTAGCGGGAGGGGGTCTCGCGCCGCCGTGAGAGTGCGAGCGGCCTATTCGGCGGGGAGGGCGCCGGGCGGCATGACCGCATCGGCAAATTCACTGTCGTAAAGGCGGATCAGTTCGCGATCGTCGACCTTCCACGGATGGAACCCGGGAAGGAAATATCCAAGCCAGGCAGGGAATATCCGCCGCAGGATTCCCGGCTTCCCATACAGATACCACAGCAACCGCCGGCGGCCTTCGCCGCGGGAAATGCCGTCCTGCTCGAGCAGGTCGAGCGTGTCGCGCGTGCGGTGCAGTATGAAGCGCCAGGTCACGCTCAGCATCACCAGCGACCGGACCCACCAGCGCCGGAACCGCGGCCATTCGCGGGTGGCGTGGAGCCAGGTGTCGTAGGCGACGCCCTTGTGTTCGATCTCCTCCACCGCATGCCAGCGCCACAGCTCGGCCTGCTCGATGTCGGAATCGAGGAAATGGTCGGGGCTGCGCAGGAAATCATGCGCGAACATGGCGGTGAAATGTTCCAGCGCCATGGTGATGGCCAGCCGCGCGGCCGGCCGCTGCTGGCTGGATTCCTCGATCAGCGCTTCGACGCGCCGGTCGATCTCCCCCACCTTGTAACCAGCGGCTTCGGCCGCGCGGTTGAACGCGATGTGTTCGCGCGAATGGTTCACTTCCTGGCGGATGAATGCGCGAATCTCGGCATCGAGACGGGGCGGCGCGCCTTCGCGATTGGCTTTCACCGACTCGATGAAGAACGCCTCGCCGCGCGGAAAGGTCAGCGAAAGGGCGTTGAACCAGCAGCTCGCCACCGGATCGCCGTTCAGCCACCACCTGCGCTGGGCCTGGTCGCGGCCGAAACGCATGTCGCGCACCGTGATGGTCAGGTCTTCCGGAGTCGGGACGGCGGGGATCGAATCGCTTGTCATTGCAGGCGCTCGGTGAAACGTTGTAGCGGGAATTGGAAGATAGAATTACTTACACTCATGTCAATAAGAAAGCGCCTCTCACCCGAAGAAAGCCGCCTGGCTGCGCTCGAGGCGGCGCGCCAGCTGCTGATCGAAATGGGCCCGCAGAGCGTGACGCTGAAGGCGGTGGCGGCACGCATCGGCCGAACCCATGCCAATCTGTTGCATCATTTCGGTTCGGCCAGCGGGCTGCAGAAGGCGCTCGCCGGCTATCTCGCCGGTTCGGTATGCGAGACGATCGTCGATGCCGTGCGCGCCACAAGGGCCGGGATCGGATCTCCGCGCGAAGTCGTGGATCTCACATTCGATGCGTTTGACCGGGAAGGGGGCGGCGCGCTGGCGAGCTGGATGCTGCTGTCGGGCAATGAGGATGCGCTCGACCCGATCGTCGAGACCATCCACGAGCTGGTACACGAGCTGGCACCCGAACATTGCCCGGACGAGCCGCTGGTCATGCATCGCGACACGTTGATGCTGGTCCTGCTGGCGCTGGGCGATGCGCTGATGGGACAGCAGCTGACGCGTTCGCTTAACCTGCCGCGCAGCCAGGCACGCGACGTCGCGGAAAAAATGCTGATCGATTCGCTGGAACGGGTCGGATGGAGCCAGCAGGACTAGCGGGAGCCCGTCCTCAGTTGCTTTCGGCGCGTTCCAGCGCAGCCTTTAGCCATTCAGGCAGCAATGCAGGGTCGGCATCTTCGACTCGCAAATGGTCCACCGCCAGGCCCAGTTCCGGATAGGCGGCCTTGCGCCGTTTCTCGTCCGATTTTGCGAGCGGCACGACCAGCAGGCGGCGATTGACCTTCTGGCGCCAGTTCATCCGCGCGGTGTTTTCCTGCCCGACATAGCAGCCCTTGCTGAAGCTCACGCCGTTGAGCTCGGCGGCATTGGTTTCCAGCCACAGTATGTCGCCGATCTCTTGGTGGCTCTCCGTCACGCCCAGTCGAAGGCGGTGGGCAAGCCAGGCCTCGTCCGCGCTCTTGTCGTCTTCCGAAACCGGGGCGAGCCATCGCTGGCCCAGTTCGCCGAGGCGCGGATCGGCCGCGCCGCCATCGCCCGGCTCCGCCTGCCAGTACACGCCCAGCGTATCGTCGCGGGCGATCGCGATCTTGCGGCGAAGCCGGTAGAGCGACAGCCGCTTGACGAGATCGTCGACCAGATCCGCCTCGCAATCGAGCAGCATCGCACCGTCACCGGCGGGCCATACGATCACGCCCGCAATCGCCTTGCCCTGCGCGCTCAGCAGGCCGGCATAGGCTGGCAGCGTTCCCGTCACATCGTTGGTCAGCAGGCCCTGGAGGAAGCCCGGCACGTCTTCCCCTTCATCCTCGGGCGAAAGGCGGATGACGGCGCGGGAGAAGAGGCGATGTTCGGGCATGGAGCATAGGTGGCAGCAATGGGGCGAGATTCAATGGCCGGGTATCAATGGCTCCTCATTGGCCGACGTCATGCCACCGCGAGAATGTTGCGGCCTGGCCATGCATCCGGCCCGCCGAATCGACCAGGTTCCAGACTGTCGCCTGTTCGATGCGGAACCGCCTGCCGGTGGCGGAAATGCGGATGCCGGAATAGTCGTCGATAAAGCCGTGCGTCGTCACGCGATCAAGCAAGGCGCCGCGTTCCTCCCGCAGCAGCGGTTCGGCGGAAAGCCGCGAGGGCATGCCGAAGAACTGCGCTGCGTCCAGTTCGAACAGGTCGAGCGCCGCGCGATTGCCATAGAAGAACAGAGGATCGGCCTCTGTATTATGGGCGAGGATCACAGCCGGCTTTTCCCACATTGCGGTGGCCGGATCGCCGGCCGGGGGCACCAGCGGGCGGCCGGTCAGGCGCAAATGCGACTCCGCAATCAGCGCGATCCGCTCGCCCGCGCTCGCTTCGATGATTGTCCGGTCGTCCATACCGTGCAGGCTCTGTCCTACCGGCAAGGCTTGTGGCAAGGGGCTTGACCATGACAGAGCGCCTGACGATCCGCCGCCCCGATGACTGGCACGTGCATTTGCGCGACGGTGCAATGTTGAGAGACGTGGTCGGCTACACCGCGCGCCAGTTCGCCCGCGCGATCGTGATGCCGAATCTCGCGCCGCCGGTGGTCAGGGCCAGCGACGCCGCGGCCTACCGTGAGCGCATACTGGCGGCGCTGCCCGAAGGGGCCGATTTCGAGCCCCTGATGACGGCCTATCTCACCGACGATACGGACCCTTCTGATATTGCAACTGGCTTCGCCGACGGAGTGTTTACCGCCACTAAGCTCTACCCGGCGGGCGCGACGACCAATTCCGCCAGCGGCGTCACCGACATCGCGAAAATCCGGCCCGTGCTGGAAAAGATGGCCGAGATCGGGATGGTCCTTTGCGTCCACGGCGAAGTCACCAGCGCCGAAGTTGACATCTTCGACCGCGAGGCGGTGTTCATCGACCGCATACTATCCCCGCTCGTGGATGTACTTCCTCAACTAAAAGTGGTGTTCGAGCACGTCACCACGCGCCAGGCCGTCGAGTTCGTCGAGAGCGCGGGACCCAACGTGGCGGCGACGATCACTCCGCAGCACCTCCATATCAACCGCAATGCCATGCTGGTGGGCGGGATCCGCCCCCACGCCTACTGCCTGCCGGTGGCGAAGCGGGAAGAGCACCGTCTCGCGCTGCGCAAGGCGGCGACTTCGGGCTCACCCAGGTTTTTCCTCGGCACCGACAGCGCCCCGCACACCAAATCCGCCAAGGAAAGCGCCTGCGGCTGCGCCGGGATATTCAACGCGCCATATGCGCTGGAAAGCTATCTGGCGGTGTTTGACGAGGAGGATGCGCTCGACCGGTTCGAGGGCTTCGCCTCGCTCAACGGCCCGGCCTTCTACGGGCTTCCGGTCAATGCGGGTGAGCTGGTGCTGGAGCGGGCGCAGGTTGATGTTCCAGCGGAACTCGAGGCAGGGGGAGAGCCAATCGTGCCCTTCCATGCCGGTGAGACACTTGCCTGGCGTATTGCGAGCTAGGCTCTCGCGGAAACCGGGCGCCGGGCCCGGAGCAGGTCCCAGGTGAACAGGCCGGCCGCGATCCAGATTGCGATGAATGCCGCCAGTTGGGCCATGTGCAGTTCCTCGCCGAAATAGAACAGGCCGAGCAGGAAGACGATGGTCGGCGAGGCGAACTGGATGAATCCGACGACCGTGTAGGGCAGTCGCCGCGCCGCTTCTGCGAACATCATCAGCGGTACCCCGGTCATCAGTCCGCTGAGGGCAATGGCCAGCGCCTGCGGCCAGCTGACCGCCATC
Organism: uncultured Sphingomonadaceae bacterium; assembly: GCA_964422665.1. GTDB lineage: Bacteria > Pseudomonadota > Alphaproteobacteria > Sphingomonadales > Sphingomonadaceae > DASWIR01. The sequence continues at coordinate 9,261 of CAYRCH010000012.1, forward strand.
GCCGTCCCTTGCGGGCCGGCCGCGAACCAGCCAGCCACGGCCAGCGCCACCGGCATCAGGATGATGGTTTCAATAGTGAGCCCGGTGATCGATCCGGCCGCGACCGTCTTCCGGAGCAGGCCGTAGAAGCCGAATGTCAGACCCATGGAGATCGATAGCCACAGCGTCGTGAGAGCACCGGCTGCCAGTGCCGCCACGCCGAGCGCTGCAATCCCCACGGCCGCCCGCTGCAGGATTGAAAGCCGCTCGCGCAGGAACACGACGCCCAGCACCATCATCACCAGCGGCAGGATGTAATAGCCGAGGCTGGCAGCATAGACATGGTCCGTCTGGATCGCCCAGACATAGAGCAGCCAGTTGATTGCTATCATTGCCGCGCTGCCCGCCAGCGTGGCCAGAGCCTTGCGGTCCGCAAGGACCGCGCGCAGTTCCGCTGCACCTCGACGCCAGACAACGACAGCAATGCAAAGGGGGAGGGTGAAGATGAGCCGCCAGGCAACGAACTCCACTGCAGGGACTGCTTTCACGAGAATTAGGTAAAGCGGCATCGAACCCCAGACCAGGTGCGAGCCCATCGCCAGGGCGAGCCCGGTGCGATCATATGCAGCTGTATGGCCTGCCGTCATTCCCTTGCGCGTTACGCGCAGTGTCATTGCCGGGCAAGGTCAGCGTTATAGGCGCATCCACTGCAGAATCTCGCGACCCAAAATCAGTTCGCCCCACGCTGGATAACGGCTCGCCGCAAACAGCATACCCTGACAGGCAGGTTGCCGCTTGTTCAGGCAACTGCCGCTATCTCTGAACACAACAGGGAGGCGAAAAAGGAGAATTGCTATGACCAGGAGCTTGAAAACCGTCATTTTTTCGGCCGCTGCCCTTGGTGCGGCGACCATGGCAGCGCCTGCTTCAGCGTATGAGATGCCGACGTCAGCGCCCGGAGCTTATCAGGCGACTCCGGCTGAGCACCAGATGAATTACGGCCGCGATCGCTATGAACGGCGCTACGATCGCCGCTATTCGCGGGACCGGCACTATCGCGGCGACCGCGTCCATCGCAACACCCGCGTCTGGCGCGGTAATGACGGCCGTTACTACTGCCGCAAGGATGATGGCACAACGGGGCTCCTCATTGGGGCGGCCGTTGGCGGTCTCATAGGCAATGAAGTCGCCGGCCGGGGGGACAAGACCCTTGGCGCGATCCTCGGCGCGGTGGGCGGCGGCCTGCTCGGCCGTGAAATCGACCGTTCGGATACGCGCTGCCGCTGATCCCTTACTGCCACAAATTGCCGACCCCGATCCGAGCGTAAGGGTTGGCGCCGACGCCCGGCGGGTCGCACCAGATCCGGGCAGCGGGGAGGCGTTCGTCAGGTCTTGATGACCGGGCGGGCGCCTTCATTCGTTTCCGCAAAATATCCCGTTGTGGGACATTGCACGAGTTTGCAGGGTCACGACGGCGCCTCGAGCGACAAGATGTAGTAAGGAACGCAGGTTCCCAGCAGTCGCCAAGGTATCCCCGATGAAACTGTCTTGCTGTACCCCCGCTTTCTTCCTGGCGCCGGCCCTTCTGCTTGCCGCATGTGGCGAGGCAGATTCAGGCGACAACAGTGAAGCTCCGGATGTCGCCCTCGGGGACGAAATCATGGTCGATCCGGATCTCGCCGGGCAAAACACGGCGAACTCGGCGCTGTCGGTTCCTCCTACTGGCACCTTGCCACGTGCGGCCCTGACGCCCGAGGCCATAGCTGCCTCCCGCTCCGAAGCACTGAAGCTGCTTGGCGGGGCGAATGCAGTGAAAAACGCTCCTGCAGCGCGCGAAGTCTCCGGCTCGCTGGGCGATGATGCCGCGCTGGCTGTCGCGGCGCGCGCCGCGGCTGCACCCGGCGGCAACGCCGCCTGCGTGGAGCAGGCCGAATACACGGCGGCATGGGCCGCCAGGCTCCCGGCGGCGTTCCCGGTCTATCCGCGCGGCGCGGTGCAGGAGGCAGCCGGAACGGATGCCGGGCAGTGCGCGCTGCGGGTGGTCAATTATCTCAGCGGGGTCCCGCTCGCTGACATTATCAACTTCTATTACACGCGCGCGGTGGGCGCAGGCTTTTCGGCCCAGCACGTCCATGATGGCGAATACAACATTCTGGGCGGCGCGAAGGGTGGCCAGTCATTCATCGTCTATGCGCGCAGCCTCGATGATGGCTCGACGGAAGTAGAGCTTATCACGGGCGGCGTCTGAGCGAATCCCCCACCGGAAGGGAGGTGGGGGTAGGGGCGGGCATCCGCGCACAGCGCTGGGGGCAATGCCCGCCCCGTTCGGACAGGCGCTCGCAATCGGTCCCCCGAACCTCGCTCAGTCCTTGAAGCCGACCCCCACAGTCGCCCGGGGTTGCTCCATTTCGGTGCTCGCTACCGGGTAAGCGCAGTAATCCGCCGCATACCAGGCGGCCGGACGGTGATTGCCCGAGAGGCCGATACCGCCAAATGGGGCCCTGGAAGACGCGCCATTGGTCGGCCGGTTCCAATTGATCACACCCGCCCGGACCCGCGGCCAGAAATGATCGTAATCTTTCGGAGTTCCGCCGATCAGCGACGCGGACAGGCCGAAGCGCGTATTGTTGGCCTCCGCGATCGCCTCGTCGAAATCGTCCGCCTTGCAAACCTGCAGCAGCGGACCGAACAGTTCGACATCCGGCCGCTCCTTCATTTCGGTCACATCGACAATCCCCGGCGTGAGGAAAGGCAAGCCTTCGCGCGGCTGGGTCATGTGCTGGATCGGCTTTCCGCCCTTGCTGACGAAATAGAGAAACCCTTCGGCCAGCTGGTCTGCCGACTGCTGGTCGATCACCGGGCCCATGAAGGGCTGAGGTTCGTCCATCGGCCCGCCGATGATGATACGGTCGGTAAGCTTCTTCACCTCTTCGATCGCCTGGTCGTAGAGGTCCGACTTGATGATCAGGCGCCGCGCCGCAGTGCAGCGCTGGCCGGCAGTGGCGAAGGCCGACTGGACGATCAGGATTGCCGCGTCGAACAGCTTGGGCGTGTTCCACAACACGATCGGATTGTTGCCGCCCATTTCGAGGGCAACGATCTTGCCGGGGTTGCTTGCGAGCCGCTTGTTGATTGCGATCCCCGCCTGGGCGGAGCCGGTGAAGAGGACACCGTTCACATCCGGATGGCTGACCAGCTGTTTGCCTTCCTCGGAGGCGCCGATGACCACCTGGACGACTTCTTCCGGGACGCCTGCCCGGTGGAACAGTTTGACGAGCATCGCGCCGACCAGGGGCGTTTTTTCGCTCGGCTTGAACACCACTGTGTTTCCGGCGATCAGTGCGGGAACGATATGGCCATTGGGCAGATGGGCGGGAAAGTTATACGGCCCGAGAACCGCCATCACGCCGTGCGGCTTGTGCCGCACCGCGGCGGCACCCTGCAGCGCGCTGTCGAGCTTCACCATCCCGGTGCGCTCCGCATAGGCACTGACCGAAATCTCGACCTTGTTCATCACCGCGTCGACTTCGGTCTGCGCTTCCCACAGCGGCTTGCCGGTCTCGCGCGCGATCAATTCGGAGAATGCATCATATTCCTTGCGCACTTCGTTGACGAAGCGGCGCAACAGTTCGATCCGCGTGTTGAGCCCCTGCATCGCCCAGGCCGGAAATGCCTGGCGCGCACTTTCCACCGCTTCATCGACATTGCCATGCTCACCGCGCCAGAGTTCTGCGCCGGTGGCGGGTTCGATTGAAATGATTTCGGTGTTGTTCACTCTTGACGTCGGTCCTTGCGCGGCACGGGGGAGCCGCACGTTGGGCGGGTTGATAGCGGGATAAGCTTAATCAGGCCAGAGTGCGGTTGCTTTCCGGGGGGTTACGAAGAGAAATCGGAAATATGCCCCCTGGCGATCGGTGCGGGGCCGTGTGCTTCGCCCATTCGGCGCAGGCTGGCGATCTTTCGTTCCAGAGGCTGCCAGTCGTCATGGTCGGCAATGTGCGACCAGATTTCCTCGACTTCGTCGATCAGCGTGGATTGAGGTTCGGGATCCGACCAGTAGGCGTGGCTCGAACCGGCCGTCTCCCGCCCGTCGAGCGCGCTGGCAAGGGCACCGCTCGCATTGCGCCCGCCGCGATGGGCAAAGAAGAACCGGTCGGGTCCGATCTCTCGTTCCCGCATCTCCTGTTCAGCGGCTTCGATCAGCGCGATGTCGCGATCCTGCTCCGCAGGGGCGACGCCCAGGCGCCAGCAAAAGCGGCGGATCATGGCATCGCGATAGAGCGGTCCGAAACGGTCAAGCGCGGCACGCAAGGCGGCTTCATCGGCAATCCTCAGGAGCGATGCAGCCAATTGCACGCAGTTCCAGTGGATCGCTTCGGGCTGGCGACCGAAAGCGTAAAGACCGGTCTCGTCAAAATAGGCGGCGGTGAAGGCCGGGTTCCACTGCGGAAGCCAGCGCCACGGCCCATAATCGAAGCTTTCTCCGGTGATGTTCATATTGTCGGAATTCAGCACCCCGTGGACGAAGCCCGCGACCATGTAGCTTGCGGCGAGGTCGGCCAGGCGCTCGACGACGAGATGCACAAGCCTGACGACGGGCTCGTCCCGCCCGGGCGCGCCTACTGGCGGAGGCGGGCCAGGAAATTCCGCGAGACAATAGTCGACCAGGGCGGCGAGATGGTCGTCTTCCTCGAGGGTGGCAAGCCGCTGGAACGTGCCGATGCGTATATGGGAGTGTGAGAGGCGGACCAGCACCGCCGAGCGGGTGGGCGAGGGCTCGTCTCCCCGTACAAGCTGTTCCCCGGTTTCGATCACCGAGAATGTCTTCGAGGTGTTTACGCCCAGCGCTTCGAGCATCTCGGTGGCCAGTATCTCGCGCACCGCGCCCTTGAGCGTCAGCCGACCGTCCGCCGTGCGGCTGTACGGCGTGAGGCCGCTGCCCTTGGTTCCGAGATCCAGCAAACGTCCACCCGCGTCACGCATCTGTGCGAACAGGAAGCCGCGGCCATCCCCGATCTGAGGGTTATACACGCGGAACTGGTGGCCGTGATAACGCAGTGCCAGCGGGGCTTTCAGATTGCCCTGCAAGGGATCGAACTTGCCGAAATGCCTGATCCATTCCTCATCGCCGAGCTGGGCGAGGCCGATCGAGGCTGCCCACCTGTCGTTGCGGAAGCGGAGCGTATGCTCGGGAAAGGTGGCGGGTTCGACCTCGTCTCCAAGCCATTCGGCAATGGCCTCGATTTGGGGGTCAGGGCGATATGGCGCCGCTTGCGGATCGGCTGGCATCTGGCATTAGTGGGGGCGCAAGCGGGCAAGCGCAAGGCAAGCACAGATTGGGATCGACAGGCAGCGATGGGTTCCCCTCATTATGAAGATTGTACGTGGACCACCCCGGATGGGCTGACGCTGCACTATCGCGACTATCCCGGACCGGCCGACAAGCCACCAATATTGTGCATCCCCGGCCTGACCCGAAACGCTCGGGATTTCGAGCCGGTGGCCGATTCCTTTGCCGGGCAGTGGCGCGTGATCTGCGCCGAGCTGCGAGGACGCGGAGAGAGCGAATATGCAAAGGACTCCGCGACTTATGCCATCCCGAACTATGTCGCCGACATAGAAGCATTGCAAAAGCAGGCGCAGATTTCCCGCTTTGTGGCCTGCGGCACATCGCTGGGCGGGATCGTCACCATGCTGATGGCACTTCGCGATCCAGGGAGGATCGCCGGCGCGATCCTCAACGACATCGGCACGGTGATAGATCCTGCCGGGCTGGAACGGATCGCTGAATATGTGGGTCAGGGGCGCAATTTTCCCACCTGGATGCATGCGGCGCGGTGGATGCGACAGCAAAACGGTGAATGCTACCCCGACTTCGACATCGAGAAGTGGTTGCAGCTTTCCAAGCGGGTGATGAAGGTGGCTTCCGGCGGTCGCATTCGTTTCGATTACGACATGAAAATTGCCGAGCCGATGCAGCAGGCGGACGGCGCTTCCCCTCCCCCTGATCTCTGGCCAGGCTGGACGGCGCTAGCCGATTGCCCGGTGCTGCTTCTGCGAGGGGAACTGTCCGATATTCTTTCGGCCTCCACTGCGGAGAAAATGGTTGCAGCCTTGCCCCGGGCGGAGCTCGTCACAGTGCCGCGCGTGGGCCATGCCCCGACTCTGGACGAACCGGAATCGCAAGCCGCGATCGCTCGCCTCCTGGCGCAGGTGGAATGAACAGGTCGGGGGCGCCGCACATACTGCATGTCCATTCCTCCTTCGACCCGGGAGGAAAGGAAATGCGCTGTGTCCGGCTGATCGCCGCGTTTGGCGCGCGTGCCCGCCATTCCATTGTTTCGGCGGTACCCGATGCGATCGGCGCGGGCGATCTGATCCCCAGTGGAATCGAACGCGAATTCCCCGATTTCCCTCGGCTCACCGGTTGGCCGACTCTTCGGCGCCTGAAACACATCGCAGAGGCCATGCGCGGTCATGACCTGATCCTGACCTATAATTGGGGCGCGATGGATGCGGCAATGGCGCACACACTCTATGCCGATGCGATGAGATTGCCGCCTCTCGTACATCACGAGGACGGCTTCAACGAGGATGAGGCGACCAGGCTGAAAAAGCGGCGCAATTTCTACCGCCAGCTGGCGCTTGGACGGGCCGCGGCGCTGGTGGTGCCCTCGCGGCGGCTGGAAGATGTCGCGCTCAAGGTCTGGCAGCAGCCGCGCGCGCGCGTTCATCGCATCGCCAACGGGATCGACGTGGCTGCCTACAGCGGCAAACCGCCGCCGGACAAATTGCCGGGTCTGGTCAAGCATCCCGGCGAGTACTGGATCGGGACCATGGCGGGCCTGCGCAAGGTCAAGAACCTGCCGCTTCTGGTGCGCTGCGTCGCTTCATTGCCGGACGAATGGCAGCTGGTGATATTTGGCCAGGGGCCCGAACGCGCCGCCATTATCGCCGAGGCGGCCGCCTGCAATATCGAACACCGGGTCCATCTGCCGGGTTTCGCGCAGCGGCCGGCGGAAGTCATCGGGTTGTTCGATGTTTTTGCGCTCTCGTCGGACAGCGAGCAGTTCCCGATCTCGGTCGTCGAAGCGATGGCGGCCGGCTTGCCGGTGGCGTCGCCCGACGTGGGCGATGTGAAGTCCATGGTGGCGGAGGAAAACCGTGCATTCATTTCGCCTTCCGGCGATGAGGAGGGGCTGGCCAGGGCCCTGGCCGGGCTTGCCTCGGACAGTGAACTGCGCCTCAGGCTTGGTGAAGCCAATCGCCAGCGGGCGGCAGCGCACTATGACGAAGCGGCAATGATCGCACGCTACCGCAGCCTCTATTCCGGGTTGATTCGGGGCGCCAGCCTATAGGACCAGCTTCATCAGGCCTTCATTCACAGTTCACCCATCGGGGGACACACATCCTTTCCAAGTTGAAACGCCTGCGTCATCGGTTAAACAGCCGGCCGAGCGAACCCGGCACTTTGCCGAACGATAGAAACAGGAACGCCAGCACGTGGCCCTCCCCCCCGAACAAGATCCGAGACGTATAGAGGAACTGGCACGACAACAGCGCGTGCAGGAAGAAATGCTGCTGCGCGAAGTCGATGATGCGGTGCGGCAGGATAGCCTGGTCACGTTCATGCGCAAATATGGCAAACCGGTGGGAGCGGCGGTGGTATTATTCCTCGCGGTCCTTGGCGGCTGGCTCTGGTGGGATGCCCGCCAGGAAAGCGCGATGGAAAGAGAGTCAGAAGCGCTGATCAGCGCTATCGATCAATTGGATTCGGGCAATCTGGAAGAGGCGGCTAATCGGCTCAGCGACCTCGCCGAAAATGGTGGCTCCGGAGCAAAGGCCGCTGCTCAAATGCTAAGCGCCGGCATCGCGGCGCAGCGCGGCCGCGATCAGGAAGCAATCAACGGCTTTGAGGCTGTGGCGGCAGATACCAGCCTACCGGAGAACTACCGCAACCTCGCGACGATCAGGTCGGTGGCCCTACAATATGATAGCATGGCACCGGCGCAAGTTATCGAGCGGCTCAAGCCGCTCGCCGTGCCGGGGAATCCGTGGTTCGGAAGCGCGGCGGAAATGGTGGCTATGGCTCATCTTGAGCAGGGCAAGACCGAACTTGCAGGTCCGCTGTTCACGCAACTGGCGGCGGATGAGAAGGCTCCGCAGAGTCTCCGATCCCGTGCGCGGCAGATGGCTGGGTTGCTCGGATACGACGCAGTGGTTGATGTGGACGCAACGCTGGCGGAAATGCAGCAGGAAACCGGTGCGCCCATGCCAGAGGCGGCCCAATAATGGAAAGCAGTATGGTCACTACATTCAGCCCTCTGGGGCTAACAAAGTTCGCAGCGCTAGCTGCGCTGGCGCTGGGGCTTTCCGGATGCGGTATCTTCGGTGGCGGAGACGACCGGGTGACGCCGACCGTGGGCAACCGGGAGCCAATTCTTTCACGGATCGCCGGTGCGGTGACGCCAGACCCCAATCTCGCGGGCATCGCGGTGGTCCTGCCCCCTGCGCGGGCAAATTCCGACTGGCCGCAGGTCGGCGGAACTGCCTCCAAGGCGTATGGTCATGTGGAACTGTCCAGCACACCTGCCCGGATATGGACGGCGCAGATCGCCGGTTCCAACAACAAACGGCGGCTCGCATCTCCCCCTGTAATCGGTGGTGGTATGCTGTTCGCGGTCGACACCTCCGGCATGGTCCACGCCTTTGATGCCGCGACCGGATCTCGGCGCTGGAGCCACCAGATCGAGGTTGCCAGCAATTTGCAGGATGCTTCTTTCGGCGGCGGTGTCACCTTCGATAACGGCCGGGTCTATGCGACAAACGGCGTGGGCGATGTCGTCGCGCTAGATGCCGCTAGCGGAGCCGAACATTGGCGAGTGAAGCCCGCCGGGCCGATGCGGGGTGCACCCACCGTTGCCTTTGGCACTGTGTTCGCGATGACCCAGGACAACCAGATCATTGCGCTCAATGCCGGCGATGGGTCGGTCACATGGCAAGATTCGGGCTCGATAGGTCAGTCTGGCGTGTTTGGTGTCGCCGCGCCTGCCGCAGGGCAGGGTACGGTGATCGCGGGCTACAGTTCTGGCGAGCTGGTGGCGTATCGATATGAAAATGGACGCAATTTATGGTCCGATGCGCTGGCGCGAACATCCATTTCAACTCAAGTGGGCACACTTACCGACGTTGATGCCGATCCGATTATCGATGATGGCCGCGTTTTTGCCCTTGGGCAGGGTGGGCGTATGGCGGCGTATGAGTTGCTGACCGGGCAGCGCATATGGGAACTGCCATTGGCCGGCATTTCCACTCCTGCCGTCTCTGGGGACTGGATATTTACCCTGACGGACGATGCACGCCTCCTTGCCATCCAGCGCCTTACCGGCCGTATTCGGTGGATCACGCAGTTGCAGGCCTATCGCGATCCGGAAGACAGGGAAGGCCCGATATTCTGGACGGGTCCAGTGCTGGCGAGCAACAAGCTTTGGGTGGCGAGTTCACGGGGAGCCTTGTTTTCTCTCGATGTCGCGTCGGGCGCTGCCACGGAATATGGAGATATCGGATCGCCGGTGTCGCTTCCTCCTGTGGTCGCCGACCGGGTCATGTACATTCTTGATGATTCGGGCCGGATCACGGCCTTCAGATAGAACCGTCCAACAGTCCCATTTCGGGGCGACGCTGAATAGGGCAGGCACCCATTGCTGACGCGTTAACCGGGTGGTCTTACCCGGCGAAGCCATGGATTTTCCGGAGAAGAAACGGGACGCAGAGCTGCCCGACAGCGATGTCAGCGCATGGGTCGGACTCATCGGGCTTGCCGGGCTGCTGGCCTGGATCGCGTTTTGCCGAAATTATCCCGAGTTGGCCGAATTGCTGGAGCTTCCCGGCCCGCGCCAGCGATTGACCGGGCCCTATGCCGCTTTGTCTGCGATGGTTGTGACCGGTGCCCTCATGGTCGGCTGGTCGATACTGGTGGACAAGGTCCACCGCCGGCCGAGCACAGGGATCGACTGGGATCGAATCCGGCCGGTTTCGGCGGTGCTTGAAGTCTCTGTGACCAAGCTGGCCGGCCTGTGGGCCACATGGGCCATTATCGGATTTCTCTACTGCGTCTGTCGCTGGTACTGGAGCGGGCAATATCTCTTCGCGATGGAGGTAATCGGCTTCGCCGCAGCCCCATTGTTTCTGCTCTCCATCCCTTATGTCATCTGGCTTGATCGCAGGCTGAAAGAACCGCGAGATCATGCGTGGCATTTCGGTGCGATGCTGATCGGGCGCGAAGAATGGGACCTCGGGGAGGTGAAGAAGCATTGGCGAGCATGGGCCATCAAGGGCTTCTTCGGGGCTTTTATGATCTCTATCCTGCCGCCCGGATTCAGTAGCGTGGTGAACGCCGATATCGGGCTAATCGCGGGCGATCCGGTGCGACTGGGGACGTTCCTGTTCGAGCTGCTGTTCGTGGTGGATGTGCAGATCGGAACGGTCGGCTACCTTCTGACCTTGCGTCCGCTCGATGCCCATATCCGGAGCGGCAACCCGCTGCTCGGCGGCTGGGTTTCAGCTCTAATCTGCTATCCTCCATTCGTGTGGGGCATGATTGCCGGCCCAGGGATCTTCGCGGACGGCGGTGCCGGCGTAATATCCTATACCCAACATACGGCCGATTGGGCCTACTGGTTTGGAAACCATGAAGCACTGCTGTGGCTGTGGGCCGGCTGGCTGGTGTTTCTCACCGCCGTATATGCCTGGGCGACTGTCGCCTTCGGGATACGGTTCTCCAACCTTACGTATCGCGGTGTTCTGACCAACGGCCCCTATCGCTACACGCGCCACCCGGCCTATCTGTCGAAGAACCTGTTCTGGTGGTGCTCGACACTGCCATTTCTCGTGACGAGCGGCTCAATGGTGGATGTGATCCGCAACACCTTCTTCCTCGCCTGTGTCAGTGCGATCTATTATTGGCGTGCGCGTACGGAAGAGGCGCACTTGCTCGGCGAAGATGCGAAGTATCGCGAATATCACGCATGGATGAGCCGCAACGGTCTTATCACTAGTTGCCTAGTCAGGGTGGGTGCAGCGGTCAGGCGGCCATCGCGACCTGCGATCCAACCGGCTGAATAGAATTCAGGCGTTGCCTGCAACGAGGCAGGCTGCGGCGATCAGCGCTCCTGCAAGCCGATTGGAGCGAAATCTCCCCAAGATGTTTTCGGAATTGTCAGGCTGCAAAGTTGCCACCTGCCACCAGAAATGCACACCTGCCGGAACAAGTGCGAGCAGGGCCAGCCAATCCTGACGCAGAAGCCAGAATGCCAGTGCAAAAAGGACGATCGATGCCGAGAAAAACACCGCAATGCCGCCTCGCACCCGGTCGCCCAGCGTGAGCGCGCTGGAGCCGATTCCCGCGATTGCGTCATCGTCCTTATCCTGCAGCGCGTAAATCGTGTCATAGGCGATGCACCAGCATATCGCGCCGCCATAGAGCGCCGCCAATACATCGAGTCGGTCGCTTCGCAGAGCAAACCAGCCGACCGGCGCCCCCCAAGTGAAGACCAGGCCCAGCCATGCCTGCGGGAACCCTGTAACGCGCTTCATGAAAGGATAGGCTGCCACCAGCGCCAGGCTGCCCAAGGCGACGATCTGTGCAATTGGACGGAGCTGGAGAAGCACGATCAGCCCCACAGCGCAAAGGGCAAGCAGCCACACCCAGGCACTTCGCTTGCTTATCCGCCCCGAAGCGATGGGGCGCTGGGCGGTCCGCGCCACCTGCCGGTCGAGGTCCTCATCGACAATGTCATTATAGACGCAGCCCGCGCCGCGCATGGCAACGCTTCCGAGCAGGAACCACAAGAGCAGAGGCCATTGCGCGCTCCAGGGCGCACCGGTGAGCAGCAATCCCCAGGCGCATGGCCAGAATAGCAGCCACCACCCGATCGGCCTGTCGAAGCGCGCCAGCATGGCAAGATCCCGCGCGGGCTGCGGCAGCATCGCAACAAGGCCGCGATGCTCGCTGTCGGGGACGATGGCGCCAGTCATACTTGCCCTCTAGCGGGGGCTGGCTTTACTTCCTAGCCATGCCCCATCCGCATTCTCCCAGGGTCCCGGCGTGGCCCCCGCGCAGTGCCCCGCGATTATTTGTCGAAAGGGAACTGGGAAAAGGCGTCACTCTGACGGTCGAGGGCCAGCAAGCGCATTACTTGCTTCGCGTCATGCGCGTGGGAGAAGGCGATGCGGTGGTCTTGTGTGATAACCGCACCGGTGAATGGGCAGCCCGTGTGCTGGGTGCAGGCAAGCGAAAGTTGACTCTCGAAGCGTCAGAACGCCTGCGCGTCCGAGAAGACGTACCCGACTTCTGGTTATGCCCCGCGCTGCTCAAGAAGGATCGGTTCGACCTTGTACTGGAGAAAGCCACCGAGCTCGGCATTGCGAAAATTGCCCCGCTCGTGACGCGCCGCTGCGTGGCTGATCGGCTCAATATGGATCGCGCCCGAGCGCTGGTCATCGAAGCGGCGGAACAATGCGCGCGCACTGCGTTGCCAATATTGGCGCCGCCGGTGAAGCTGGAGGAGCTGCTGCGAGATTGGCCCTTGGATCGCCACCTGTTCTTTGCGGATGAACTCGCGCCGGAAAATGGTGGCCTGCCAGCTGCAGACGTTTTTGCAGCCCATACCGGTCCGGCAGCGATCCTGACCGGTCCGGAAGGCGGATTTGACGATGCGGAACGCGCTATGATCCGGGCTCATCCGGCGGCCCGATCCATTTCGCTCGGCCCGCGCATTCTGCGCGGAGAGACTGCTGCCATTGCGGCCGTCGCGCTTTGGATGGGCGTGAGAGGCGACTGGGCGTGAATGTAGCAGAAACCACGCCTGTTGACCGGTCTGGTTTTTTGCGCTGGCGCCGGCTCGATTAGTGACCTAACGGCTCGGCCATGAGCACGCGCACGGCGTCCGGAGTGGAAGAACGGCGGATCGAGCGCCGTGAGCAATTGCTCGAGCCGTTGGCGGGGGGCGAGAAGCCGCCGGAAGCCTGGCGGATCGGGACGGAGCATGAAAAGCTCGTCTATCGGACCGACGATCACCGGGCGCCCTCCTATAACGAAAGCGGTGGAATCCGCGATATCCTGCTTGCGTTGGGCGAATATGGCTGGGCACCCGTCGAAGAGGGCGGCAATGTCATCGCCATGTCCGGCGCGGACGGAACGGTCAGCCTGGAGCCGGCCGGCCAGCTGGAGCTTTCCGGCGCCGCGGTTGAGAACCTTCATGAGACATGTTGCGAGACTGGTCGGCACCTGAAGCAGGTGAAGGAAATCGGCGCCAAGCTGGGTGTCGGATTCCTTGGGCTTGGGATGTGGCCAGACAAGCGCCGTGACGAATTGCCCGTAATGCCGAAAGGCCGCTACGCCATCATGATGAGGCATATGCCTCGCGTCGGAACCCTTGGACTGGACATGATGCTGCGCACCTGCACCATCCAGACCAATCTCGACTATTCGAGTGAGGCGGACATGGTGAAGAAGTTCCGCACTTCGCTTGCCCTCCAACCGCTCGCCACCGCGCTGTTCGCCAATTCGCCGTTTACCGAAGGGAAGCCCAATGGCTTCCTTTCGTATCGCAGCCATATCTGGTCGGACACCGATCCTCACCGCACGGGAATGCTGCCGTTCGTGTTCGAAGACGGCTTCGGCTATGAGCGGTGGGTCGACTACATGCTCGACGTGCCGATGTATTTCGTCTTTCGTGACGGCAAATACATCGACGCTGCCGGGCAGAGTTTTCGGGA
>CAYRCH010000012.1:23118-25746 GCA_964422665.1 uncultured Sphingomonadaceae bacterium
ATTTCGTCTTTCGTGACGGCAAATACATCGACGCTGCCGGGCAGAGTTTTCGGGAGTTCCTGAAGGGCGAATTGCCCGCGCTGCCTGGCGAACTTCCGACCGACAGCGACTGGTGGGATCACCTTTCCACCGCCTTTCCCGAGGTGCGGCTCAAGAGCTTCCTCGAAATGCGCGGGGCGGATGGAGGACCCTGGAACCGTATCTGTGCGCTGCCGGCCCTGTGGGTCGGTCTGCTCTATGACAATGCAGCACTCGATGCTGCCTGGGACCTGGTAAAGGACTGGTCGGTGGAGGAGCGCGAAGCGTTGCGCGATGCCGTGCCGAAAGTGGCACTCGATGCGCCAATTCCGGGCGGGGGCAGGCTTCGTGACCTTGCGCGAGAGGCGCTGGCGATTGCTCAGGCGGGTCTAGCTGCCAGGGCGCGCTTGGACAGCGCCGGCGACAATGAGACCGGCTTCCTCGCGCCACTTCACGAGATCGTCGATAGCGGACGTGTGCCTGCCCAGGTCCTGCTCGAGAAATATCACGGAGAATGGGGCGGCGACATCAGCCGCGTCTATGAAGAGAGCTTCTGATGATTGCCGTAATCGGCACATTCCGGTTGCCGCCGCAGCGCGTGGCCGATGCTCTGCCAGCGATCCGCGAAGTGATCGAGGCTACCCTGCAGGAACCGGGCTGCCGTGCTTATTCCTACGCCGAGGACGTGGCTGAGCCGGGACTTTTCCGGGTGACGGAGATTTGGGACAGCCGTGAAGCGCTCAAGGCGCATTTCACCACGGCGCACATGCGCAGATGGGCGGAAACGCGCGTCGCGCTCGGTTTTTCCGACCGTGAGATCTCGCTCTTTCCCCTCGGGCCTGGGGAAGAACTTTAGCTCAGGCGTTCGCAGCGGCTCATTCATAGCTGACGATCTCGAATTCGATGCCGTCCCAGTCGAAGAAATAGAACCGCCGCCCTGGTTCGTAATCGTCGTGTCCGAAGGGCTGGAGGCCTGCCTCGAGAACAACGCGCTCGGCCGCATCCAGGTCATCGACCAGCAAGCCAACATGGTTCATCGGAACGCCCTTCACCTGGCGGGAATGATCTTCTCCATCGGAATAGAGGGCGAGATATGAAGCATCTTCGCCCATATGAATTGTGTAACCTCCTGCCTGTGCAGGACCGGCCCAGCGTTGGCGCCATCCAAGCAGCTTTTCGAACAGAGCCGCCGACCGCCGATTGTCCGTAACGGTGAGGTTGACGTGTTCGAGTCTCGCTTTAGACATTCCTTTTCCTTTCCGGGATTAAGCCGTTGAAATAGCAGCTCGAAATTCAACACCGGAGAACTTCGCTAATCGCTTGCCTTGCTCTTTGTGCAACCTCAAGCTAACTTGAGATCAAATAATTTTTCAGTCAGCCAGCGGGGGGTGGCCGGTGCACAAGGATGATTTGCTGCCGATAGGCATGCTCGCGCGCCGAACGGGCGTGGCGGTATCGGCAATCCGCTTTTATGAAGATAAGGGGCTGATCCGCTCCCATCGGACCAGCGGCAACCAGCGGCGTTTCCTGCGCAGCGATATTCGCCGCATCAGTTTCATTCTCATTGCCCAGAAGCTCGGCCTCGCACTCGCGGAAATCGAGGAGCAGCTTGCAACCCTGCCTCACGGCCGGGCTCCGAGCCTGCGCGACTGGCAGCGTATCAGCCTGGCAATGCGATCGGAGATCGACGCCAAGATCCAGATGCTCAGCCGGACGCGCAACCAGCTGGATCAGTGCATCGGCTGCGGCTGCCTGAGCCTGGCCAAATGCCAGCTCTATAACCGGGACGATCGGTTGGCCGCCGGAGGCCCAGGACCCAGAAAAGTGCTGGCCTGAGGGCCCGCTATTCCGCGGCCAGCGCTTCTGCCTGGCTGAGATCCACGCTTACGAGACGCGACACGCCCTTCTCCACCATGGTGACGCCAAACAGGCGGTGCATCCGGCTCATTGTCACGGCGTTGTGAGTGACGATGAGGTAGCGGGTCCGCGTCTCTGCAACCATCGAATCGAGGAGGTCGCAAAACCGATCGATGTTTGCATCGTCCAGCGGGGCATCGACTTCGTCGAGGACGCATATCGGCGCCGGGTTGGTGAGAAACAGGCCGAATATGAGCGCGGTGGCAGTCAGGGCCTGTTCCCCGCCCGATAGCAGGCTGAGCGATTGCAGCTTTTTCCCAGGCGGCTGGGCGTAGATTTCCAAGCCCGCTTCCAGTGGATCGTCGCTGTCGATCAGGGCCAGATGCGCCTGCCCGCCCTCGAACAGGCGTGTGAACAATCTGCGGAAATGCTGGTCCACTTCCTCAAAGGCAGCCCGGAGCCGCTCGCGGCCCTCGCGATTGAGATTACCGATTGATCCGCGCAGCCGGTGCACGGCTTCCGTCAATTCCTCCTGCTCGGCGGTGTTGGCGCCATGCTGGGCTTCCAGCTTTTCGAGTTCTTCTGCCGCGACGAGATTAACGGGACCGATACGTTCTCGGCTCGCCGTCAGGCGTTCCAGTTCGGCGCCCTCATCGGCTGACCCTGAAACGCCATCCTCATCGAACTCGAAGCGGCCCGGCAGTGTGGAAGGCGGGCATTGAAAGCGTTCGCCGGAAATTCGGGCCATTTCCT
>CAYRCH010000012.1:25846-28371 GCA_964422665.1 uncultured Sphingomonadaceae bacterium
GGCAGTGTGGAAGGCGGGCATTGAAAGCGTTCGCCGGAAATTCGGGCCATTTCCTCCCGGCGGCTTTCTTCGTTCTCCGCACGGGCGATTGCACCGGCGCGTGTCTCGCGAGCGGAGGACAGAAGCTCGTTGAACTCGGACAGCTTGGCGTCGGCCGCGTTGGCCTCGGACTGGACTGAAGCGAGCGCTTCTTCCGCGGCCGCCAGTTCGCGCGTCAGGCGAGCCCGCACCTCGTCCCCCTGCTCGATCTCCTCGATCAGGGAAGCGGGCTTGGCGGCAACGACTGCCCGATCCTCCTCGATCTGCTCCAGCCTAGCCGCCATTTCCGCCAAGCGGCGGGCGGCATCGCCGGCACGCGCCTGCCAGCTCTTGATGTCGGATGCCCGGGCCGCGCGGCGTTCACGGGCAACGGCGAGCGACTGGTCGTGCGCTGCGAGTGCGGCCATTGCGGATTGCAGGGCCTCTCGCGCCGTTTCGTTCTGCTGCTGCGCGGCGGAAAGGCCTGCGCGTCCGGTTTCGGGGTCCGGAAGGCTGGATTGACGCTGTTCGGCCTTGGCGAGTTCGTCTTCGGCATTTTTCCGCTGCTCGGCGAGGTCGCGCGCGCCTTCCTCCAGCTGCGCCATTCGCTCCGCGATCCGTTCTCGCGCATTTTCGGCCTGGTCTACCGCGCGCAGGGCGATCCGCTCTGCTTCGCCTGCGCTCGCTATCTCGCGCTCCGCCGCGATCAAACCCGTCCGTATCGTGTTGAGCGCTTCTTCCGCCTGGGCATGGGTACGGCCGGCTTCTTCCGCGTGTGCTCGCGCGGCCGGCACTTGCGTTTCCAGCTCGGCAAGGCGATTCTCCGCCTCCAGTCGGGCAGCTTCGGCCGCTCCTTCGCCGCGCGAAACGAAACCGTCCCACCGGCGCAGCGTGCCCGACACGGTCACGAGCCATTCTCCGGGGCTCAGTTCGCGGCCATCATCCTGTTCGGCGACATGGACCAAAGCGAGGCGCGCTTCGAGCTCTTCGGGACATTCGGTGACGTGAGCCGCAAGGCTGTCGCTCACGCGGCCGGGCGCTTTTCCTCCGGTCCAGAACCGTCCTTCCGACTCCCCATCGGGACGGCCCAAAGAAGCCTTCGCATCGCGGCCAAGCACTGCAGCGAGTGCCCGCTCATAACCCTTGGCGGCCCGCACCCTGTCGAGCGCCTTGGGCATGCCGCTGCTGGCCTGCTTTTGCCTGGCCTCCCGATCACGCTGCAAGGCGGTCAGTTCCCGCTCAATACCCGCCAGTTCTGCCCGGGCGGCAGCAAGCGCGCTCGCGGCTTCATCGCGCGATGCGCCAAGCTCATCCTTTCGAGCCTGTTCGATCTCGAGTGCGGTGCGCAGTTCGGTAACTCGCGCGGCAGCGGCTTCCGCAGCCTGGCGCGCTTCGGCGAGCGCAGCTTCGGGATCGCCTGCCGCCGACAGTTCGGAGCGAAGCTGTTCCTGCCGCTTCAATTCGGAATCGAGCCTTTCGATCCGCGATCTTGCCTGGGAAATTTCCGCCTGCGCGACACGCCATTCGGCTTCTACCCCGGCATGATCCGCAGTCGCTTTGGCCAGATGCAGCTCCGCGGCGCGACCGGCCTGCTCGACCTGCTCAACCTTGCGGGCCAATTCCGGACGGCGCTCCTCATCGGCGGCAAGGGCCGCTTCCGCTGTGCGCAGTTCCTTTTCCAGCGACTGCATCGCTTCGGCGGCATCGCTGGTCAGGCGGTCCGCGTCGATCCTGTCTTCTTCCAGTCGCTGCTTCTGGCGATCAAGGTCCGCCAGCCGCTGTTCGGCGGCCTCCAGCTGGGTGGTAAGCGACGCCATGCGGTGGCCATGTGCACTGGCATCGTCCCGCCGATCGGCCATTTCATCACGTGCTTCGGCCAGCTTGAGCGCAATGGCCGCCTGTTCGGCCTGAGCTGCGGCGGCGTCTTTTTGCGCTTCGGTAACTTTGGCTTCGGCAAGCCTTGCCGCTTCGCGCGCAGCATCCGCTGCCTCGGCCGCGTCACGCCACCGGGCGAAGATCAACCGGGCTTCCGCGAGTTGGATCTGCCGGGAGAGTTCCTTGTAGCGCTCCGCCTGTTTCGCCTGCCGTCTTAGCGACGACATCTGCGCATCGAGACCCGCCATCAGGTCTTCGAGCCGCGCCAGATTGGCTTCCGTCTGGCGCAGCTTGCTTTCAGCGTCGCGGCGGCGGACATGGAGGCCCGCGATCCCGGCTGCTTCTTCCAGCATTTGCCGCCGTTCGGTCGGCTTGGCGGATATTATGCCCGCGATCTTGCCCTGGCTGACAAGCGCCGGTGAGTGGGCGCCGGTGGCGGCGTCGGCAAATACCAGCGCAATGTCCTTCGCTCGGACGTCGCGGCCATTGACCCTGTAGGCGCTTCCGGCGCCGCGCTCGATGCGGCGCATGATGTCCAGGTCTTCACCCGCATCGTCCTGCGCATGGAGCGCAACTTCGGCAAAATCCCTTTGCGGCCGCTGCTCCGTACCTGCGAAGATCACGTCGTCCAT
>CAYRCH010000013.1:0-11023 GCA_964422665.1 uncultured Sphingomonadaceae bacterium
GTCCCAGATAACGACTGCCTGCATTAGTTTGGTAGCGCTAACATGGGAGGGACTCAGCCGTGTCAGGGCATTTCAGGGGACTGTCTTCTAATTTTTCCATAAGCATTTCCGATTCGCTGAAGGCGGGCGCTTCGCTCTTCACGATGGGTATGCTCCTGGCGGCGGCGCCGCTCCACGCGCAGGATACTGCGGCGGATGAGAGCGAGGCCGAAGCCGCTGACAACACCATCATCGTCACCGGCATTCGGGCCAGCCTGGCCAATTCTCAGGATATCAAACGCGACTCCGATACGGTTGTCGATGCGATCACCGCCGCGGATATCAGCGCCCTTCCCGACCGATCGGTGACAGAGGCGCTGCAGCGCGTACCGGGTATCGCGATCAACCGCTTCGCCGGTTCGAACGACCCCGATCACTTCTCCGTCGAAGGTTCCGGTGTGGTCGTTCGCGGGCTGAACTTCGTCCGTTCCGAATTCAACGGACGCACCGCATTCGCCGCGGGCGTCGGGGGGCAGGCGCTCAACTTCGCCGACGTGCCGTCCGAGCTGCTCGGCTCAGTGATCATCAGCAAGAACTCCACAGCCGACATGATCGAGGGCGGCCTGGCCGGTACGGTCAATCTGAATACCCGAAAGCCTTTCGATCGTGACGGCTTCCACGTCGCTTTCAGCGCCGAGGCCAATTACGGCGACATGGCCAAAGAGTGGACTCCGACACTTTCCGGCCTGATCAGCAATACTTGGGAGACCGACTCCGGGCGTTTCGGCATCCTGGTCAGCGGCGCATATTCGCAGATCAAGAGCCGTGCTGACGGGCTTCAAGTCGCCAACTATCAAATTCGCGACGGGGTGCTCGTCCAGGCTGCGAATACCGGAAATACCTTCGTCTGCCGCAATCCGCTTCCGGCTTCGGGCGATACCATGACCCTGCCTCCGGGCAATGCTGCTTGCGGCAACTTCGGGACGCCCGGCGCGGACGGCTTTGCCGACTATGCCTCTTATCGCGTGGCTCCGGTGGGCGGGCAGTTCCGCACTCAGGAATACAATCGTCAGCGCGATGGCATTGCGGCGGCTGCGCAGTGGGAAAGCCTTGACGAAAGCACCCGGGTCACAATCGAATACATCCGGTCGCACACCACGAATGCGTGGGGCGAGTACACCTACGAAACCGCACCGGACCTCACCGAGTATTCAACCTATCCGTTGGGCTGCCAACAGAATCAGAACGGTCCCAACCAAGTCGACGACCAGGGTACGGTCAATCCCGACGACGAGACGCCGCCGCGCGCGCAATGCCCGGTCGGCGGGTTCCAGGATTTCGTCTACAACGAGGACAACCTGTTCCAGTCCGGATACATTGTCGACGCGTCCAATGGCTGGCGCGGAGATCCGGGAGCCAGCCCGTTCGTTCCGATTGGCGGATCGCAGTTTTCGCTCGCGCGTCGGCAGGTCGAGGAAGAGGTTACCAACCAGGACTTCGGCCTCAATATCCGCTCGGAGCTTACCGATCGCCTGACGATCGAGGTCGACGGACAATATGCCAAGTCGCGCAAGGAGAACCTGGACGTCAGCGTGTTCGGCTCGATCTTCGCCGACCAGGAGCTCGACATTTCCGGCGATCTGCCCGTCGTCATTCCGCACAAACCGCAATTCCTGGGCTACACCTGGTCAACCCCGGGAGCGGATCTCGCCAATGCAACGGAGGCCGAATACTTCACCGATCCGCGCTTTCAGTTCTGGCGCGCAGCAATGGATCACGCGGAAGACAGCGAAGGCGAACAATATGCGCTGAAAGCCGACCTCGCATATGAGTTCGACGAGGATTCCTTTATTCGCCGCGTCAAAGTTGGTGGGCGATATCAGGACCGTGAGCAGACCGTACGCTATACCACCTACAATTGGGGTATGCTCAGTGAGACCTGGTCCGGTTCGCGGCCGGTCAATTTTGAAGATGTCCCCGGCGAACGTTACGATTTTCCGGACTTCTTCCGCGGCGAGGTACCCGGGCCGCCGGGCGCCTACTATTACTCGGGCGATCTGATCGACAATTACCAGGGGTCGGTCGACTTCTTCCAGGGCATCCAGGAAATGGCGATTGCGATGGGCGCTTCGCCAAGCTGGAATCCGCTCGCTGGCCGTGATGGCGCAGTCGACGGTTCACCGTATACGCTTCCGGATATCCAGAATGTCGATCAAAAGGATTATGCACTTTATGGCATGATCTCGTTTGGCACCGATGATTTTGCTGATGGCATCCGAATGTCGGGCAATATCGGTTTGCGCTGGGTTCGTACGGATATCAGGTCGGTGAGCTATCGCGGCCCTGGTACGCGGGGAGGCCTCAATATCGCCGATCCCTACGGCACTCGCTGTGCGGAGCGAAACATTCCGGAGGCACTGGGCGGGGGCACGGCTCCTCCCGGTGGCATCTGTAATATTGGCGAGGAAGCATATGAGTCGCTGCGCGACTTTGTCGATGGAAGCCTGATGCTATCTGACGTCGAGCACTCTTATGATTACCTGCTCCCGAGCCTGAATCTCAGATTCGGCCTGAGTGACGACGTAATCCTGCGATTGGCGGCATCGAAGGTGCTCACGCGTCCCGACAATGCGTATATTCGCAACTACTTCACGCCGACCATCGATACGACGGGCAACTTCACCGGTGCGGCGGGTGATCCCACGCTTATGCCGGCGACTGCCTGGCAATTCGATGCCAGCTTGGAGTGGTATTTTGCTCGGGTCGGCTCGCTAACATTCAATGCCTTCTACAAGAGCGTCAAAGACTTCTTCTTCCAGGATGTTCGCGTGGAGCAGATCGAAAATGGGTCGGGCGAGACGCGCGACATCACGATCCGCGGTCCCGCGAATTTCGAGGGAACCGGGAAGATCAAGGGCTTTGAACTCGCCTATCAGCAAACTTATGAGTTCCTGCCCGAACCGTTCGACGGCTTCGGCATTCAGGCGAACTACACTTTCATCGATAGTTCCGGCCTGCCGAACACCTTCCTGAACGGCGGTCTCGGCCTCTCGAATGATTCGACGGTGCCGCCAGGGAACCTGCCGCTCGAGCAGCTGTCGCGGCACAATTTCAACGTCACGGCATTCTACGAAAAGGGTCCGATCTCGCTACGCGCCGCCTATAACTGGCGTTCGCGGTTCCTGCTTACGGCGGCGGATGTGATCTTCCCGTATTACTCGATCTTCAACGAGCCGACCGGGCAGCTGGATGCGTCGATCTTCTTCAACATCACCGATCAGATCCGTATCGGCGTGCAGGGCGTGAACCTGCTCAACGAGGTAACGAAAACGACCCAGGCCTTTACCGGCGATCCGGAGGATCTGGCGCCGCGGTCCTACTTCATGAACGACCGCCGCTTCTCCTTTGTCCTGCGTGGCAGCTGGTAGGGGACCTCCCTCCTTCCGGCCGACACTATGGGCCGCCACCTCGAAGGGGAGGTGGCGGCCTTTTCTTTCCTCTGAGTGACATGTCGAGGCGCCTTGCCGCGTGTCGTCATGCTGAACTTGGTTCAGCATCCATTTCGCCTTCCAGACCGGTCAGCGCGGGCGGAGGAATGGACCCTGAAACAAGTTCAGGGTGACGGACGAGGTGGAAGTAGTGAGGGGATCTAATCCTCGGCCGCGACCGGGCCGAGATGGTCCTCGGGATGCCAGTCCACGGCGTAGCGCTGCTCCGCCAGTTCGAAGGTGATCGCACTGCCTTCGTCCATCGAATGGCCGGCGAGCCGCAGCGTGTATCGCCCGCCCGGCAGCACCCACTGGTCGGCGGCGGTATCGAACCGCGCAGCGAAGCGGGGATCTATGCGCACCGAGTATGTGCCGCTCTCGCCGGGGTCGAGTTCCGCCTTGGCCCAGCCGACCAGTCTCGGCTGGCCGCCCGGAGGGGCGAGATAGAGCTGCGGCGTGTCTGTGCCTTCGCGCGCGCCGGTATTGGTGACGGTGAAACGGGCTTCCAGACGGCCGGCGTCGAATGACAGCGCGCGGCGATCGAAGCCGGTGTAGCTGAGGCCATAGCCGAAGGGGAACATCGGCTGCGCGCCGGTACGAGTGAACCAGCGATAGCCCGTATCCGCGCCTTCGGGATAGGTCACGTCGAAGGGCTCGGGCTGGGTGTTGCCGATGGTATTGCCGCGCGGCAGCAGCGAGCCCGGCAGGACCGGGTTGGGCAGCTGCGCCTCGTCCGCCGGGAAAGTGACCGGCAGGCGGCCCGAGGGATTGACCTTGCCGAAGAGAATGTCTGCGATAGCCTCGCCGCCGCGCCCTCCGGGATACCAGGCCTCGACCACCGCCGGGACCGCGTCCAGCCAGGGCATCTTCACCGCGCCGCCGGTCTGGAGCACCACCACGGTGCGCGGATTGGCGGCGGCGACCGCGGCGATCAGCGCGTCCTGCTGCCCATCGAGCTGCATCGCCGCATCCTGCCCTTCCATGGTGAACTGGCTGGCGAAGACCACCGCGATGTCGGCCGCGCGCGCCACCACAACCGCGGCATCGATGTCGCGTCCTTCGTCGAAGGTGACGCGCGCCTGCGGCGTGGCCTCCCGGATAGCCTCGAGCGGCGGCGAAGGATGGAGATAGATTGCGCGGATGAAGACCGGAGCAGGGACCGGCGGAGGCAGCAGCTTGATCCCCGCAGGCTTCACCTGGCTCGACCCTCCGCCCGACCACACGCCCATATGCGCCGCGCCGCCGATCACCGCGATGCTCCTTGCATCGGCGGCGAGCGGCAGGACGGCGCCTTCGTTCTTCAGCAGCACGATGCCATTATGCGCGGCTTCCAGCGGGACTTGGGCATGGGCGGCGAGGTCGGGCTGAACGCCCGGCTTCACCGGATTGTCCATGACGCCCTTCGCGAAATAGGAGCGCAGGATGCGCGTCACCATCGCATCCAGCTCCGCCTCGGAGACCGCGCCAGTGCCGATCGCGTCCTTCAGCATCTGGCCGTACCAGACCCATTCGTCGAGCTCCTCGCCCATTTCCTGGTCGAGCCCGGACTTCACGGCCTTGACCGTGGAATAGACCGCGCCCCAGTCGGACATCATCCAGCCCTTCCAGCCCCACTCGTCGCGGGCGATGGAAGTGAGCATCTCGCTTTCGCAGGCATAATCGCCGCCGACCTTGTTGTAGGCGCACATGATCGCGCCGGGATCGGCGATCTCGATCGCCTTCTGGAAGGCGAGCAGGTCGCTTTCGCGCATGGCCGCTTCGTCCATCTGGACGTTGATCACGTCGCGGCCGAGATCCTGCGCGTTGAGGGCGAAGTGCTTCACGGTGGAGACGATGTCGTTGGATTGGATGCCGCGTACGGCTTCGCCCACGATGATCCCGGCGAGCAGCGGATCCTCGCCCGCATATTCGAAATTGCGCCCGCCGCGCGGTTCGCGCGTCAGGTTCACGCCGCCCGCCAGCATGACGTTGAAGCCGCGCGTGCGCGCCTCGCTGCCGATGGTCGCGCCGCCCGTATAGGCGATGCGCGGATCGAATGTGGCGGCAAGCGCGAGGCCCGAGGGCAGGGCGGTATTGTCATGCTCGTGCTGGTGCGCGGCGGCGACGCCGAGGCTGGCATCGGTCATGCGCTGGGCCGGAATGCCGAGGCGCGGAATGCCGGGAACATAGCCGGCCGACAGGGTTACGCCCTCGGGCCGCACGGGCATCTGGTTGGGGTAATTCCCATGAACGACGCGGACCTTCTCATCGAGCGTCATCTGTTCGACCAGCGCCTGGGCGCGGGCATCGGGGTCCTGCCCGGACTGCTGGGCGGGCGCAGGCGCGGCGAAAGCCAGGGCAATGATCGCGGCCGAGAGGGCCAGTCGGTTTCTCATATTCTCTCTCCCAGTTTTGCGGTCAGCGCCTTCAAGGCGTCATCATCTGCGCGCCAGTGCGTGGCGAACATGCCGCCTTCGCCGAACAGGGCGGCAGCGATCCCGCCTTCTCCGGCGCTGCGCCAGAGGGCGGTAAGCTCATTCGCTTTCGGATCGTCCACCGGCTGCGCATCGCCGCGAACGTGCCGCATCCATGCGGCCAGCGCGGTGAGCGTGGCCGGGCAGCTCCGCCCCTGCGCCTGGTGGAAGGCGAGCACGGGCAGCCAGCGCTGCGGCACCTTCTCGCTGCCGTCCATGGCGATCTGGGCGAGGCGGTGGTTCAGCGCGGGGTTGGAAAAGCGGGCCAGCACGGCATCGGCATAGGCGGCGAGGTCCTGGCCCGGCGCTGGCATGAAGCTGGTTGCGGCCTCCTGCCGCATGATCCGCTCCACCAGCGCGTGCAGCTCGGGATCGGTAATCGCCTGGTGGACGAACTCATACCCGCGCTCGAGCCCGATATAGGCGAGGGCGGAATGCGCGCCGTTGAGCATGCGTAGCTTGGCGGTTTCGTAAGGTGCGACGTCGCCTGCTATTTGCGCGCCGTGACCCTCCCATCGCGGGCGGGGACTGGCGAAGCGATCCTCGATCACCCACTGGCTGAAGCTTTCGGCGATCACCGCGGCTTCATCGCGAAGGCCGAGGGCCACTTCGGCTTCGGCGAGATCGGCTTCGGTCGCGGCGGGGACGATGCGGTCCACCATCGAATTGGGGCAGGTGAATTCGGCCGCGAACCAGTGGGCGAGATCGGGGGCCTTCTCCTCCAGATATTCGCGCATCAGCCGGGAGAGCACTTCGCCATTGTGGGAGAGGTTGTCGCAGCTCATCAGAGTGAGGCCGCCAAGGCCGGCCGTCCGCCGCCGGGCGAGCCCCGCTGCGAGCAGCGGGTAAAAGCCGGTTTCGGCGAGTGCGAAATCGAGCGATCCGTCGGATTTCCGGCAATAGCCCTTCTCGGTAACAGTGAAGCTGGCGATGTGGCAGGCGGGCGAAGCGATGCGTTCGGCGATCTTCTTCACTTCGCTGCCCGCGAACAGCACTTCGCGCACAGCGCCGATGACGCGGGTCTCGCTTCGCTCGTTGCCGCGTTCGGTCAGCGAATAGAGCCCGCTTTGCGGATCGAGCTGCGCCTTCACGGCGGGGGAACGCAGCGAAACGCCGCAAATCGCCCAATCGCGCGCGCCGCCATCCATTGCGAGATCGGTGTACCAGGCCTGGTGCGCGCGGTGGAACGCGCCGATGCCGAAATGGACCAGGCCGATGGCCTGCGCATCGCGGTCGTAGGCGAAGCGGGTGACTGCGGCGGGGAGTTGGGCGATGGTTACGGGGGAGAGTCTCACCTTGCCACCCCGTCACCCTGAACTTGTTTCAGGGTCCATTTGTCCTCACGAACGGCCGGTCCGGGTTGAGGAATGGATGCTGAAACAAGTTCAGCATGACGGATGAAGGCTCTGTAATTCACAGTCGATAGGCCTTCTTCGCCAGGCCATAGGCCAAGTCCTGTACCAGTTCGGCCGCTTCCCAGTCTTCCAGCCGGTGTTCTGCCACCAGCTCGGCGAGGAAGCCGCAGTCGATCCGCCGGGCGAGGTCGTGGCGCGCGGGGATCGAAAGGAAGGCGCGGGTGTCATCGTTGAAGCCGACCATGTTGTAGAAACCGGCCGTCTCGGTGGTCATGCGGCGGAAGCGGCGCATGCCTTCAGGGCTGTCATGGAACCACCAGGCCGGGCCGAGGCGGAGGCATGGATAGTGACCGGCCAGCGGGGCCAGTTCGCGGGCATAGGCGGTCTCGTCGAGCGTAAAGAGGATCAGGGTGAAGTCGCGCTCATTGCCGAAGCGGTCGAGCAGCGGTTTGAGTGCGCTCACATAGTCGGTGCGCATCGGGATATCGGCGCCCTTGTCGCGGCCGAATGTCTCGAACAAGTGCCGGTTGTGATTGCGAAAGCTGCCGGGGTGGATTTGCATGACCAGCCCGTCCTTCACGCTCATCGCGGCCATCTCGGTCAGCATCTGCGCGCGGAACAGCTCAGCGTCTGCGGGAGAGAAATCACCGGATACAATCTTCTCAAACAGGGTCCGCGCCGCGCCGTTCGGAAGGTCGGCGGTGCGAGCGGTGGGATGGCCATGATCGGTGCTGGTCGCGCCCATCTCGGCAAAGAATGCGCGGCGCTTGCGGTGCGCGGCGAGGTAGCCTTCCCATGTGCGGCAATCCTCACTCGTCAGTTCGGACAAGGAATCGAGATTGGCGGAGAAACCTTCGAACTCGGGATCGACCACCGGGTCGGGGCGGTAGGCGGTGACGACCTTGCCGCCCCACGCCCCGGAGCGGTTGAATTCGCGGATCGCCCGGTGATGTTCCAGCGGGTCTAGGGGGCTCTCGGTTGTGGCGATTACTTCGATATTGAACCGATCGAACAAGGCACGGGGGCGGAACTCGTCTCGCTGAAGGGCCTCGGTGATCGTGTCGAAATAGAGATCGGAGGTCTCAGCCTCCAGCCTGACCTCGATCCCGAACGCCTCTGCAAACACCCAGTCTAGCCAGATGCGCGACGGAGTGCCGCGGAAGAGGTGATAGTTGCCGGCGAGAATGCGCCAGGCCTCGCGCGGGTTGGCATCCGGATTGCCGATACCGAGGTCTTCGAGCCGCACGCCCTGCGAATAGAGCATGCGGAAAAGGTAGTGGTCCGGGACCAGCAGAAGCTCGCTGGCATTGGTGAAACATGCATCGCTCGCCCACCAGGCCGGATCGGTATGGCCGTGCGGGCTGACGATCGGCAGGCGGCTAACGGAGTCGTAGAACTGCCGCGCTAGACCGCGCAGGCCGGGATCCGCGGGAAACAGCCGATCGGGACTGAGAAAAAGTGGCCGTGCCAGCGGAATCCTCCTGTTGTCTTTTGCCAGATCCTAGCGCAATGGTAGCGCTAACGGGAGAGGGTTTGTCGGATGAAAATCACCGGCGTAAAAGTGATCGTGACCTGTCCGGGTCGCAACTTCGTGACGCTCAAGATCGAGACCGACCAGGGCGTGACCGGGATCGGCGATGCGACGCTCAACGGGCGCGAGCTGGCGGTCGCCGCCTATCTAGCCGATCATGTGATCCCTTGCCTCGTCGGGCGCGACCCGCGCATGAGTGAGGATATCTGGCACTATCTCTATCGCGGTGCCTACTGGCGGCGCGGCCCGGTAACAATGAGCGCGATAGCCGCGGTCGATACCGCGCTTTGGGACATCAAGGCCAAGCTCGCTGGAATGCCGCTCTACCAGCTGCTCGGCGGAAAGAGCCGCGAGCGGGTCCTTGTTTACGGCCATGCCAATGGCCGCGACCTCGAAGAGACGGTGGACGCAGTCGGCCGCTATATCGAAATGGGCTACAAGGCGATCCGCGCGCAGAGCGGTATACCGGGAATCGACAAGGCTTACGGCGTGGGGCGCGGCGACCTGCATTACGAGCCGGCCGATGCGCGGCTGCCGACCGAGACCGTGTGGGATACGCCGAAATACCTGAATTTCGCGCCGAAACTGTTCGAGAAGCTGCGCGATACTTACGGCTTCGAGCATCACTTGCTGCACGATGTGCACCACCGGCTCACACCCAACGAGGCGGCGCAGCTGGGCAAGGCGCTCGAGCCGTACCGATTGTTTTGGATGGAGGATGCGACGCCGGCTGAGAACCAGGAGGCGTTCCGTCATATCCGGCGCCACACCACCACACCGCTTGCGGTGGGCGAAGTGTTCAACACGATCTGGGACTGCAAGCAGCTGATCGAGGAGCAGCTGATCGACTACATTCGCTGCACGGTGGTCCATGCGGGCGGGATCACCCATCTGAAGCGCATCGCCGATCTCGCCGCGTTGTACCAGGTGCGCACCGGCAGCCATGGCGCGACCGACCTGTCACCCGTCTGCATGGGGGCGGCGCTGCATTTCGACACCTGGGTGCCGAACTTCGGGATCCAGGAATATATGCGCCATAGCGAAGAGACCGGCGCCGTTTTTCCGCATGATTATCAGTTCGAGGATGGTCACCTGATCTGCGGTGAAAGCCCGGGTCACGGGGTCGACATCGACGAGGAACTGGCAGTGAAATATCCTTACGATCCCGCATGCCTTCCGATCGCCAGGCTCGAAGACGGTACATTGTGGCACTGGTAGCATGACGCCCGAGATCAACCGGATCGTTTGCGTGGGTGAGGCGATGGTCGAGCTTTCGCCGCATCATGGGCAATGGGACCTCCATTATGGCGGCGACACGCTCAACACGGCGCTGCACCTCGTGCGAATGGGGCACCATGTCGCCTATCTCACCGCACTTGGCGGCGATCCCTTTGCCGGCCGGTTGCGGACTGCATGGGGGCGCGAAGGGCTGGACGTTTCGCTGGTCCTGTCGGTGCCGGAACGCTGCACCGGCATCTACGCGATCGATATCGACGAAAAGGGGGAGCGCAGCTTCTCCTACTGGCGCGGGGATAGCGCGGCGCGGCGGATGTTCATGGCGCCCGGAATCGATGCCGCGATCGAGGAAGCGAGCCATGCCAGCCTGCTGGTCTTCTCGCTGATCTCGCTGGCGATCCTGCCCGAGGAAGGCCGCGAACTGCTGCTCCAGATTGCGCGCCAGGTGCGGCTCGGGGGCGGCCAGTTCGCCTTCGATGCCAACTACCGTCCGCGGCTGTGGAATTCGCCCGAGGAGGCGCGCAGGTGGTGCGACCGCGCGGCTTCGATCGCGGATTTCGGTCTCCCGTCGCTGCAGGACGAGCAGTTGCTGGGCACCGCGGGCGAGGCACATGAAATTCGCGAATACTGGCAGCGCTGCGGATGCCGCGAAGTGGTGCTCAAGATGGGCGACGCTGGCTGCATGCTGCATGACGGCAGCATCGTCGAAACGCCGCTCAACCTTATCCCGCTCGATACCAGCGGTGCAGGTGACGCGTTCAATGCCGGCTATCTTTCCGCCCGGCTGGCAGGTCACGCGCCGAGAGACGCGGCCGAGGCCGGACACAGGCTCGCCGGGTGGGCCGCGATGCGGCAGGGCGCGATCCCGCCGCGCGATCCGGCCGCCCCCTACAGCTTCATTCAACGCGACCGTGCGAGGGACGGCGAAGGAGATTCGCGATGAGGATGGGAAAATCGATACTGGCATTCGCGCTGGCGGTG
>CAYRCH010000013.1:11123-20961 GCA_964422665.1 uncultured Sphingomonadaceae bacterium
AAGGAGATTCGCGATGAGGATGGGAAAATCGATACTGGCATTCGCGCTGGCGGTGCTGTTTGCGCTGCCCGGTGCGGTTCAGGCGCGAGAGCATGCTGAGCCGCCTGAAGGCAGCCCCGTTGCGCGGCACGGCGCATTGGCGGTCAAGGACGGCAAGATCGTGGGCGAAGATGGGGATCCGGTGACGCTGCGCGGGATGAGCCTGTTCTGGTCGCAGTGGGAGCCGGAATATTACTCGGCCGAAACGGTGGACTGGCTGGTCGACGACTGGAAGATCACGGCCATTCGCGCGGCGATAGCTGCCGAAGGCGAAGACAGTGCGCGCCAGCATTTCGACCGCGAATTCGCCAAGGCTTCCGAAGTGATCGATGCAGCGGTGCGGAGCGGCATTTACGTGCTGGTCGACTGGCATGCGCATCGTTCCTATCCGGAGGAGGCGGAGCGCTTCCTCACGGCCATCGCCCGCAAATACGGGCATCTGCCGAATGTGATTTACGAGCCGTTCAACGAGCCGCTGCGCGAGGACGTGGACTGGTCTCGCGACGTGAAGCCCTATCACGAGAAGGTGGTGGGCGCGATCCGTGCGATCGACCCGGACAATCTGGTCGTGGTCGGCACGCCAAGCTGGAGCCAGGACGTCGACATCGCGGCTAAGGATCCGCTCGAAGGCGAGAATATCGCTTATACGCTGCACTACTATGCGGCGACGCATAAGGAGGCGCTGCGAGCCAAGGCCGATGCTGCGCTGGGTGCCGGGCTGGCACTGCTGATCACCGAGTTCGGCACGGTCGAGGCGACCGGCAACGGGCCGATCGATCTCGAATCCAGCAATGCCTGGTGGGACTGGGCCGAGGAGCGGCATATCGGCTGGCTCAACTGGTCGATTGCCGACAAGGATGAGACTAGCGCCGCGTTGAAGCCGGGCACGGGCCCATCGGGCTGGAGCGAAGGCGATTTGACCGACAGCGGGAGGCTGGTCCGGGCCCGCCTGCGCGCTGCGGCCGAAGCCGAGCCGGAGAAGCGCTAGGGCCGCTCGCTGCCTAGATCAAGCGTGATTACCCTTCCGGCATAGTCCACGCGCCTGACGGGTGCCCGGTCGAACACCGGGCCCTGTTCCTCCCCGCCGTGCAGGACGATCTCGATCGGCCGCTCCTGCGCCATGCCCGGAAAGGAGCCCCTGCGAGCACCGATGGTGAGCTGTCGGGCCGCATCGTCCCAGACGATCGGGATGCGGCTGAATTCGCCGCGGGCATAGCCCATGTCGGTGCCCTGGTCCTCGTAGAGGGTGAAGCTGCCGTCCGCCCCGGCGAACACGTGGATAGTCAGCGCAACCTGCGCTTCAGCGGTGGAGCGGTTCACTGCGCCCGCCGGAACGATCGAGCCTGCGCGAACGAACAGCGGCATCCGCTCACGCGGCGCGGCCGCTGCCCGGGACTGACCCCCGGCTAGTCGCTCGCCGGTCGCGGCATTGAACCACTCGGCGCCTTTGGGGAGGTAAACTTCCCGTTCGCGCGCGCCGAACTCGGTCACGGGCGCGACCAGAAGCGCCGGGCCGAACAGATACTGGTCGTCGATCTCCCAGGTTTTGCGGTCGGCCTCGAAGTCCATCACCAGCGGGCGCATGATGGTGCCGTCATCGAAATGCGTGCCGGCGGCAACGGTGTAGATATAGGGCATCAGCCGGTAGCGCAGGCGGTGATAGTAGGAGAGTCCGTCCATCATCGCCGCATCGTCCTTCGCGATGATCGGTGTCTCGCGGTGGGGATATTCGCCGTGGCTGCGGAACAGCGGAGTGAAAGCGCCGAACTGGAACCAGCGCAAATAGAGCTCGCGCCATTCGGGGAGATGCTCGGGTTCTTCGCGGGAAAACCGGTCCTCTAGCGCGAAGCCGCCAATGTCATGCGTCCAGTTGGGCACGCCTGCCAGGCTGAGGTTGAGCCCCGCGCTGATCTGGTCGCGCAGATCGTCCCAGCGCGCGGCAACGTCGCCCGACCACAGCGCCGCGGAGGCGCGCTGGACGCCGCCGAACCCGCTGCGGGTTAGAATGAACGGCCGCCGGTCGGGCTGGGCCTCGCGCAGGCCTTCCGCGACGCCCAGCGCATGATCCAGCGGATAGGAATTGAAGATCGCCGCGCCGGGCACACCGGTGGCGGGCGAGGTCATCTGGTACTTTCTCTCCTCGACAGAGAGGTTCGAGTGCCAGTCGGGCTCGGTCGCATCCATCCACCATGCGTCGAAGCCGAGCGGCACCAGGCTCTCGGCCATCTGGCGCCAGTAGATCTCGCGCGCTTCGGCAGCATAGGGGTCGTAGAAAGTATTGGCGTAACCGGGCCCGACCCAGTCCAGCTGCCCCGCTTCGAGCGGCCGCTCGTAGAGATAGCCCTTTTCGCGCAGCTCCTTTGCGTTCTCGGTCGTCGGATAGAATTTCGGCCAGACCGAAATCATGATCCGCGCGTCCATGTCATGGACCTGGTTGACCATGTCGGAAGGGTCGGGAAAGCGCGCCGGATCGAAACAGTGGCAGCCCCAGCTGTCCTCGGGCCAGTAGAACCAGTCCTGCACGATATTGTCGATCGGGATGTCGGCGGCGCGATAGGCCTCCATCACGTCGAGCAGGCTTTGCTGCGTCTCGTAGCGCTGGCGCGACTGCCAGAATCCGTACACCCATTTGGGCATCATCGGCGCCTTGCCGGTCAGGCGGCGGTAACCGGCTATGGCCTCGTCCATCGTCGGTGCGGGGACGACGTAATAGTCGATCGCCTTGCCGGCCTCGCTGGCCAAGCTGATCGAATGGCGGTCGAGATCGGGCAACGGATTGGCGTGCTCGAGCGCGATGTAGCCCTGGTTGGGCTCCCATTCGACGCGAAGCTCAACGGGCGCGTCTGCTTCGAGATTGAGCTCAAAATTGTGGTACCAGGGGTTCCAGTTCTGCCGCCAGCGACTGAGCACTTCCTCGCCGTCGGCGAACACCTTCACATAGCTTGACGAGTAAAGCCGGAACTTGTGCACGCCGGACATCTCGGGCGTGAAACTGCCGGTCCATCTGACCCGCTGGGTTTCCACGGCATTGCCCTGGGTGTTCTGGCCCGTCGTCGCTGCTTCGACCGCGGCTCTCGCTTCATCGGGCCAGCGTTCCTGGTCGCGGAGATACTGGTAATCGATCTCACGCTCCGGCCTTGAGAGGACCAGTTCGTCGCCGAGAAAATATTCCGCCTGCCACTCGGTCGCGAGCTTCTCATACGGCTCCGGATC
The DNA here is from genome assembly GCA_964422665.1 of uncultured Sphingomonadaceae bacterium. Lineage (GTDB taxonomy): Bacteria > Pseudomonadota > Alphaproteobacteria > Sphingomonadales > Sphingomonadaceae > DASWIR01. The sequence continues at coordinate 14,376 of CAYRCH010000013.1, forward strand.
GCCCACTCGCGTGATCGAGGCATTGTCCCAGAGAATGCCGTAACCCCGCGTCGACACGAGGTAAGGCACGGTGATCGCCATATTGTGCTGGGCGAGTTCGAGGTTCTCGCCATTGTAATTCATCTGCCGGTTCTGATGCTGACCCAGGCCGTAAAGTCCCTCATCAGTACCGCGGTTGAACTGGACCCGTGTAGCGAGCCATTGCTGTCCCTCGAGCTCGACTGGCGAAAGTTTCCGCGCAGGAGCGTATTCGTCGAGCAGCAGCGTACCCTCGCCATCGTAGATCGTCAGCCGCCCGTCGGCGAGCCCGACCAATGCACTCGATTCCGGTGTCCGCAGCGAGGCAACGTCGCCGCTGACCGCAAATGCCGGATCGCCGTCCGGATCGGCCACAACCTGCGAGGTCGAGCGGCCTTCGGGCAGCGTTTGGCCGACCGTCACCCGGAAACTGCCGTCGGCATAGGCCAGCACGCGGACCTTCTCGCCCGCGTCGGTGGTGACGACCATGCCGTGGGGTACGGGTTCGGCCTCGCCGGCAATCGCCGAAGCGGCGAGGGCGGCGAGCGAGCAAAAGCCAAGCGCATATTTCATTGGTAAGTCCCCATGGTAATTTTCAGCCAGACGGGCTGGGCTCCGAAGTTGAAACCCCAGTCCACCTGGTCCCCGTTCCAGCGACGGCGCATTTCCCACCGGCCGTCGACAAATTGTCCTTCCTCGGCAGAGAGGATTTCGGATCGTTCGCCCGGCGAGGCGCTGGCCAGCGCGACCCTCAGCTGGACCTCGGTGCCGGTGACGAGAAACTCGTCCGGCCCGAGCTGCGCGACCAGCAGCCCGCCGACGGGCTCCTCCTGCAGCGGATGTTCGTCGCGCGCGATCCAGGTCCAGTGGTCCTCGCCGAATTGCCAGCGGGCGTAGCGGGCGGTGAGTGTCCAGCGGCCCATCGTGGCGGAGTGATCGGATCCGTCAGCCGGCTTGGCTACACCCCAGGTCCTGTAGTCCATTACGATCCGCGCCCAGTCGCGCGCGGCGGGGGCGAGCAGGCGATAGGGCGCGGCCCAGGCCTCCAGCACCTCTTCGTCCAGTTTCTTCGCGCCGAGCGGGTAGTTGGAATAGGGGGTCTCATCCATTCCGAACGGAGTGAACATGACTGCGCCCCGGCCGAGTGCCGGCCAGAGGAAGCGGGCATATTCCTTCGCATTGCCAATCTCGGTCACCATCAGCGGACCGGACGCGGCGTAATGGTCGAGATAGGCGGCGACGGCTTCGGCATCGCGATTGTAGATGTCGGGGCCATAGGCATCGATCGAGGGCGCGGCCGCGCGCCAGACCGGAAGCACGTTCCAGTTGGGCCCGCCCCAGGGTCCGACATCGCCGGTTTCGTCGGTGAAGGCGTTGCCGAGCGCGGCGTTGACATAGAGCGGCAGGTCCCACTCCGCCTTCCCGGCCGCCGCGACATACTCGACATAGCGGGCGAGATGCCATGTCTGGAAATATTGCTCGGCGCGCGGGCCGAAAGCCTCGCTCCAGTCCTTCCCCTCCACGTCGAAGATTGTGGCGAGATCGCCAGGCACTGCGGTCCGAAACAGCGCATCGGCCTCTGGCGCATGGTCGCGCCCCAGGTCGTAGCTTCCCGTCTCATTCTCGACCTGCACCATGATGACGGTGTGATCGGGATCGTTCTCGCCCAAATGCCGCATCAGCCGGGCGAAGGCGCGCGCATCCGCTTCCATCGTCTCCATCCCGTGCGGACTGAGCGCGTAATGCGCGGTGCCGTCTGGCCGGAGCATGCGAGGGAAGCGGCTTGTGTCCTGCTTGACCCACCCGGGCGCATAGGCCGGGGCGGTGTTCTTCCAGGTGGCGAACCACAGCAGCACGAGCCGCGTATCGTTCATACGGGCCTGTTCGAGCAGCTCATCGACGAAGGAGAAGTCGAACTCGCCCTCCACCGGCTCGACCTGTTCCCACGCCACCGGCATGACCAATGTGTTCGCCCCGATCCGGTGGACTACCGGCCAGACCGAGTCGAGCATGGCGGGATAGTTAGAGGAGTTGTTGGCCTGCGCGCCGAGGACGAGGAAAGGCTCCCCGTCGACGATCAGCGCCGGATGCTCTTTCCCCGGCGCGAAATGCGGTGGCTGGGCCGCCAGCGGCAGAGCCATCAGGCCGGCTGCCAGCACCGATACCCACGCCCAAGGCCGCATCACAATCTCCCTTGCTGCGCCTGAAAATCAGGCTGTCGCGAACCTCTCCGCATGCTCGCGGATGAGCGCGATCATCGCCTCGTCGCTGTCGAAATTGCCGTACCAGCCCTGCGGTTCGTGCATCGGGTCGCCCATATAGGCGTTGTCGCCGTTACGGTAACGGAAGTCAGGGTGTTTCGCCCGCGCTTCGCCGTTCCAGGCCCAGAAATTCGTGCCCGCTATCGGACCGCCCGTGGCCGAGCTGTTGGCTTGGGCCGCGTCATAGATGACCTTGTAGTAGCGCTCGCGGAACGTGGCCGGCACGTCGGGGGCGTAGAGCTCTCCATCGCGCGGGAAGCCGAATTCCTCAACGGCGAGGGGTTTGCCCGCGTCGTTAGCAATGCGAATATGGGCGGCGAGGTAATCTTCGACCAGCTTCCGCCCCGCGGGCCAGGTGCCTTCGAGGTCCTTGCCATCGACCCAGCCCCAGTTGAGCGGCCAGATATGCGCCGTCATGTAGTCGATGTTCTGATGCGCGCGGAGCACGATCTCCTCGCTGCCATTGGCACCCTGAGTGCCTTCGTGGCCCAGCGACACCAGATGGTTCGGATCGAGCTCACGGATCAGCGCTGCGGTCGTGTCGATCCATTCGTAATAATGTGGCAGGGCAGCGGCGATCCCTTCTTCGGTCCCCCCGGGGCGTGGCTCGTTGCAGTGTTGCCATGCCATCATCGCAGGGTCTTCGGCATAGGGTATGCCTGTGACGCTGTTTACCCGGGTGACGATGGCGCGGACGTAGTCGTAATAACCGGCCTTTGCCTGCTCGTTGGAGTAGAACTTGCTTACCGCGTCGGGAAAAGCCGGCCAGGGATGAGCCGGATCGTTCATGTCCATCCATTCGCCGGTCGCCCAGGCGAGGCGGTTCATCATCCCGCCCGACCATTCCCAGAAATTGGTGAGGCACAGCACCGCGACCATGTCACGCTTGCCGATCTCGGCCATGGCGTAGTCGAGCCCTTCCAGCAGCGCGGTGTTCATCTCGCCCGCTTCATTGACGAAACCGGGCTTGATCGAATCCTTGACCGGGCCTTCCTCGCCGCTGGCCATGATGCGCAGATTGGTGACGCCGATGGATTTGAGCCGGTCGAGTTCGCGGCCCAGCCTTGCCCGGTCGCCATAGCCGGCATCGGCACCAAGCCAGGCGAAATACCAGGCATTGGCCCCGGTCCACTGGTAGATGTCGCTGCCTTGCATGAACATCTTGCCGTGTGTGGCGATGAAGCGTCCGTAATCGCCCATGCCCATTGCGCTGCAACCGCCCAGTAGTCCTGCGCCCGCGAGTGTCCCGGCGCCTATCCCGGCCGCCCCGATGAAGCGGCGCCGGTCCAGCGCGGCAGAAATTCCCTCATCCATCCCGGCCTCTCCCCCGCCAGTGAAAGCAGCATTTGCTTTTCGTTGTGATAGCGCTACCAAATGGGCAGGCCCATGCAAAGGGCAAGATGATCGGAACGGGTCGGAGGATGTGATGAAGCGCTTCAATCAGGCGATGGTATTGGGTGTGGCAGCGGGACTGGCGGCATCGTGTGCACACGCGCAGGATACACAGCAGGCCGGCGTGGCGAATCCGGAAATCTGGCCGGCCTACGAATATCCGGTGCCGCAGAATGCCGAACACGAGGCGATGATCGCGGGGCTGGTCTCGCGCATGAGTTTGCCGGAGAAGATCGGGCAGTTGGTGCAGGCCGACCTGTGCTGCGTCCAGCCGGAGGATGTGAAGACCTACAATCTCGGCTCGATCCTGGTGGGCGGCAATTCGGGTCCCTATGGGAACGACCTCGCGCCAGCGCCCGAATGGCTCAAGGCGGCGGACGAGTTCTACGAAGCTTCGGTCGATACTTCGGATGGCGGGGTCGGCATTCCGATCGTGTGGGGCACCGATGCAGTGCACGGCCATTCCAACATTATCGGCGCGACGATATTCCCGCACAATATCGGGCTCGGCGCGATGCGCGATGCTGAGCTGGTCGAACGGATCGGCGCGGCCACCGCGAAGGAAATCCGCGTCACCGGGCAGGAATGGACATTTGCGCCGACCGTGGCTGTGCCGCAGGATTTCCGCTGGGGCCGGGCCTATGAAGGCTATTCCTCCGATCCGGATCTCGTCGCGTCTTATGTCGGCGCAATGGTGCGCGGCCTTCAGGGCCCGCCCACCAATGAGAACCTTCTGTCGGGGCCCTATGTTATCGCATCGACCAAGCACTTCCTTGCCGATGGCGGGACCGACCGCGGGGTGGACCAGGGAGACGCCTCGATTTCCGAGGAAGAGCTGCGCGACATCCACGGCAAGCCCTACGGCCCCGCGATCGCCGAAGGGGTGGCGACGGTGATGGCCAGCTTCTCGAGCTGGCAGGGCGTCAAGATGACGGGCAATGAAAGCCTGCTGACCGGCGTGCTCAAGCAGCGGATGGATTTCGGCGGTTTTACCGTGTCGGACTGGAACGCCCATGGCCAGGTGGCGGGCTGCACCAATGAGAGCTGCCCGCAGGCGCTGATGGCCGGCATCGACATGTATATGGCGCCCGATACGTGGAAGCCGATCTACGAAGACCTGCTGGCGAAAGCGCAGGCCGGTGAAATCCCGATGACGCGGATCGATGAGGCGGTGACCAACATCCTGCGCGTGAAGGCGCGGCTCGGCCTGTTCGAGGCAGGCAAGCCGTCCGAGCGGCCGCTGTCGGGCCAGTACGAGTTGCTCGGCGCGACCGAACACCGCGCGATCGCCCGCGAGGCCGTGAGAAAGTCGCTGGTGCTGCTCAAGGATCAGGGCGTGCTGCCGATCCGGCCGGGTTCGCGACTGTTGGTCGCGGGCGAGGGCGCCGATGACATCGCCCGCGCCAGCGGGGGCTGGACGCTCAGCTGGCAGGGAACCGGGGTCGATAACAGCCATTTCCCCGGCGCGACTTCCATCCTTTCCGGCCTGAGCCAGGCAATGGAAGCCGGCGGCGGCAGCGCAGTCCATTCGCCCGATGGCAGCTTCACTCAGCGACCGGATGCGGCCGTGGTGGTGTTTGGCGAGAAGCCTTATGCCGAATTCCAGGGTGACCGCGCGACATTGTCGCTAGATGCCGACCTGACCGGTCCCTATGCCACGATGAAAAGGCTCAAGGAGCAGGGCATTCCGGTGGTCGCGCTGATGATCACCGGCCGCCCGCTCTACGTGAACGAGGCGCTCAATGCGGCGGATGCATTTGTCGTCGCATGGCTCCCGGGCTCCGAGGCAGGCGGGATAGCCGATGTGCTGGTCGGCGACGCGGCAGGCGAGCCGCGTTTCGACTTCTCGGGCAAGCTTCCCGCCGCATGGCCGAAGACGCCGGACATGGCGGACGGCGCGCTGTTCGATTTTGGCTACGGGCTGACCTATGGCTCGCCGCGCGGCGAATGGGCGGAGCTGCCACTCGCGTCCACCGATGCCGCGGGCGATGCCCGGACATGGTTCAGCGCCGGAAACCCGGCGGCAAGCTGGTCGCTGCATGTGACCGATCCTTCCACCCCGGCGAGCCAAACGCGCATCACCACCGTTCCGGCCGAGGCTTTTGGCGGTCGGATGCAGATCACCGCGGAGAACTACCTCGTGCAGGAAGGCGCGCGCCGCTTCCGTGTCTCGGGCGGTGAAAGCGCAGTTTCACTAAGTACCTTCAACCCCGTCGATATAAGCCGCGAGACCAATGGCGACGTGCTGCTGCTGGTCACCATTCGCATGGACCAGGCGCCGGAATGGGCCGGGATCGCCATGGGCGGCGCTGGCGGCCCGCAGGCGGTCAGCACGGTGCAGATCCCGGAAGGCACCGGCTTCGTGCGCTACGGCCTTTCGCTGAAGTGCCTGCGGGACAAGGGCGTGGACGTGAGCAGCGTCAGCGCGCCCTTCATCTTCGCCACCGAAGGACCGGCCGATTTCTCGATCGGCGAGGTGCGGCTCGGCACTGACGCGGAGGTCGTGCTGCCTTGCGCATGACGCTGGCGGTCGCGGCTGCCTTGCTGGTGGCCTCGGCGGCTCCCGCTGCGGCGCAGGGCGGGCCGCGCGTTGCGATCGAGAGCGGCGAGCTTCGAGGCGCGGAGCAGGACGGCGCGCTGGTGTTTCGCGGCATTCCCTATGCCGCCCCGCCGCTGGGCGAGCTGCGCTGGCAGCCGCCGCAACCGGTCCAGCCTTGGGCCGGAGTGCGCGAAGCCGCCGAGCGCGCTCCGGCCTGTCCGCAGGTCAGCGAAGGCTGGAATGCCTGGGAAGCTGAGAACTGGGCGGAAGACTGCCTGACGCTCGACATCCGCACCCCTGCGCTTTCAGGCAAGCGTCCGGTGATGGTCTGGATCCATGGCGGCTCCAACCGCGCCGGCTCCTCATCCGGGCCGGC
>CAYRCH010000013.1:21061-24607 GCA_964422665.1 uncultured Sphingomonadaceae bacterium
AGGCGCCAGAGCGGCTGATCGCGCAGCACGAGCCCAAACCCGTGATCATCGGCACCGACAAGGTCGAATTCGGCAGCGAAGCGGAAAGCCCCGCGGAGCTCGAAGCGCTCGCCGGCGCATGGTTCGGAGAGCAAGGGCCCGACGCACTGACCGCCTACCGCGCCGAGCAGGCCGATCCACGCCGCGGCCCGCTTGCTACGCGGCTCGTTTCCGACGTGGTATTCCATTGCCCGGCGGACCGGCTGGCCGACCTGCTGGCGGAAAATGGCTGGCCGGTCTGGCGCTACGAATTCGATGTCGGCGAGGATGGCGGGCTCACCCGCCACGCCTACGAGATAGGGTTCATCTTCGAGCGCAAGCCGGTCGGCGGCGGAGCGCACATGCAGGATTACTGGGCGGCGCTGGCAATCGCCGGCGATCCCAATGCGGATACGCCGCTCGGCGCGGATCGCCCGCTATGGGAGCGCTGGGAGCCCGGCACCCCGCGACAGATCGCCTTCGGTGAAGCGGCAACGGAAATGGAGCCGGGCAAGCCACGCGCGGAGCTTTGCCGTTTCTCGGAGCATTTTTGATGTTGTCGCGAGCCCTCGCAGCTTCACTTGCCGCCGCCTTTTTGACGCTGCCGGCCGCTGCACAGGCACAAAAGGCCGAAGGCCTGGCACTGACACCGCCAATGGGCTGGAACAGCTGGAATCATTATGGCTGCGACATTGACGAGACGCTGATCAAGTCGACGGCGGATGCACTCGTTTCTTCGGGTCTGCGCGATGCGGGCTATGTCTATGTCAATCTCGACGATTGCTGGCATGGCGAGCGCGATGCTCACGGAGACATCCAGCCGGATCCTCGGCGTTTCCCATCCGGAATGAAGGCGCTGGGCGATTATCTCCATACGCGCGGCCTCAAATTCGGCATTTACAGTGATGCCGGCACCAACACCTGCGCAGGCCGGCCCGGAAGCCAGGGGCATGAGTTCCAGGATGCGGCGCAATATGCGCGCTGGGGCGTCGATTACGTCAAATATGACTGGTGCAATACGGGCGAGGGGGCGGCGCAGCGAAATCCGCGCGAGGCCTATGCCACGATGAGCAGGGCCATCGCCGCAACCGGCCGGCCGATGATCCTGTCGATCTGCGAATGGGGCGACAACGAGCCATGGCTGTGGGGCCGCGAATACGGCCATTTGTGGCGTACCACGGGCGACATCACCAATTGCTGGGATTGCGAGCTGGGCCATGGCAACTGGTCGAGCTGGGGCATCCTGCCGATCCTCGACAAGCAACGGCCGCTGCGCGTCCATTCAGGGCCGGACGGGTGGAACGATGCCGACATGCTGGAAGTCGGGAACCTGCCGACACTTGCAGAAAACCGGTCCCATTTCGCCATGTGGGCGATGCTGTCTGCACCGCTAACCATCGGCACAGACGTGCCGGGCATGCGTCCGGAGATCCGCGATATTCTTGCCAACCCTCGCCTGATTGCGATTGACCAGGATCCGCTGGGCATACCCGGCTTCCGCTGGCGTGGCACACCGGAACTGGAGATCTGGGCAAAACCGCTGGCGAATGAGCGCTGGGCGATTGCCATCCTCAACCGCTCGGACGAGCCCCAAGCGGAGCGGATCGACTGGGCGCAGGGCGAGTTGCGCGACGACATGCATGGGCGCGATCCTGCCTTCGCACAGCGGACCTACCGGATTGAGGACGCCTGGTCCGGTGGAGCAGGCGGCGACACGGCTTCCGTCTTCGAGGCCTCGCTCGGACCGCGCGATACGCTGGTCCTTATCCTTTCGCCGGCATAATCCCGTCTCCTATTCCGCCGCTCCCCGCACCGCATAAGGCCCGATCACCACGCCGGTGAACAGCCCGGCATGGATCGAAGCCATCGGTTCCACATCGACTCCTGCTGCAAGCTCGCGCCACTGGTCTTCGCCCGCCGCACGCCAGGCCAGATGCGCGGTTCCCTTGTCGATTCCCATGCGCAGTTCCACCGCGCCGCTTGCCGGGATCGGAGCGCTGGCCAGCACTTCGCCGCGCTCGCTTGCCTCCGCCGAGATCCGCCGGCGCAGCGTCACGCTGCGGCCATTGCCGGTACCCTCGATGCCGAGCGTGATGAAATGCGCTTCGTCCATGAAGGCCATCAGGCCCGCAAAATCGCCCGCCGATACGGGCGCGAAGTCCACCACGGTTTCCACGGTAGCCGTGTGATGCCGCATCCTGCGGCCGATGAAGCTCGGCAGGCCGAGGCTCCCGGCCGCGTCCGCGCCGGGTGCGAGCGCCAGCGCGCCATTCTCCAACCGGTAGCTGTTCACCGGCGCGCGCAGGCCGATCCATTCGCCGCCAAGCGCCGTGCCGTCGAACTCCTCTCGCCATTGGCTCCAGTCCGCAGTCGGCCCCGGTGGCAGGGCGGGCTTGCGCACCAGCGGCGGCACATATTCGCCCTCGTCGAGGAAGCGCGGCCAGCCATCGACCCAGCGTACCGGAAGCAGAAAGGTCTCGCGTCCGAGCAGCGTCGATTGCCCCTCGAAAGGCCGCGTGGCGAGGAACACGCCCCACCAGCTGCCATCATCGAGCTTCACCAGGTCGGCATGGCCGGTGGCCTCGACCCGGTCCGGCCGGTTCGGATCGAGATTGCGCTGCGTCAGGATCGGGTTGAACGGACCCGGCTCATAGGGACCCATCGGCTCCTTCGCGCGGTAGATCGTCTGCGAATGCTGGTCCGCTGTGCCGCCTTCGGCCGGCATCAGGTAATACCAGCCATCGACCTTGTAGATATGCGGCCCCTCGGCCCAGATCGGCTGCTCATCGAGGTTTACCCCTCCATCCACGATCATCTTGCGCGGGCCGGTGAGCTGCCCGGATGCGACGTCGAATTCCTGGATCCAGATCGCCCGGTGGCCCTCATAGAGCGGCTCTCCCACCGGCGGGCCGTTATTGACCATCCATGCCCGGCCATCGTCGTCGAAGAACAGCGAGGGATCGATCCCGTCGAAGTCCAGCCACACAGGCTCCGACCACGGTCCGGCGGGATCGGTGGCGGTGACGTAAAAATTGTCGCCGCACTCGATGCAGGTCGTGACCATGTAGAACTTGCCGTCATGCCACGAGATCGTCGGCGCAAAGATGCCGCGATTGGTGCCGAGGCCGCGGAAGCTCGCCTGGCTCTCGCGCGTGATCGCGTGGCCGATCAGCCGCCAGTTCACCAGGTCGCGCGAGTGGAACACCGGGACACCCGGAAACCACGAGAAGGTGGAACTGACGAGGTAGAAATCGTCTCCCACCCGTTCGATCGACGGGTCGGGATGAAAGCCGGGAAGAACCGGATTGCGGAACATGCCTTCCGGCGGCGGAGGCGGTTCGACTCCGCGATATTCGACATGGCCGAAGCGCGCCTCTGCCGTCCCTGCAGGTCCGTTGCCGGCCTCCGTCGTCATGCATCCCGCCAGCGCCAGCGGCGCGACCATAGCCAGGAGGCCTTTGCTCAGTTCACCCATATGAAATCCTCACCCTCTTGATGCTGGGGCCTTGCTCTTGCCCAAAGCTGCTC
>CAYRCH010000013.1:24707-26324 GCA_964422665.1 uncultured Sphingomonadaceae bacterium
CTCGCGCCCACCGATCTCCAGTGCATCAAGGCCTGCGGCGTCACTTTCGCATTGTCGGCGATCGAACGCGTGATCGAAGAGCGTGCGCGCGGCGATGCCTCGCGTGCCGCCGAGATCCGCGAAGCGCTCGAGTCGCGAGTCGGCGCAGGGATACGCTCGGTCGTGCCGGGCAGCGACGAGGCGGCGGCGCTCAAGGAAGCGCTGATCGAGGACGGGATGTGGTCGCAATATCTCGAAGTCGCGATCGGACCCGATGCGGAAGTGTTCTCCAAGTCGCCGGTGCTTTCGGCGGTCGGCAGCGGTGCCCAGATTGGGGTGCGATCCGATTCGGCGTGGAACAATCCCGAACCGGAAGTCGTGCTGGCGGTGGACCCTCGGGGCGAAGTGGTCGGCGCGGCGCTCGGCAACGATGTCAATCTCCGCGATTTCGAGGGTCGCAGCGCGCTGCTTCTCAGCAAGGCGAAGGACAACACTGCCTCCTGCTCGATCGGCCCGTTCATCCGCCTGTTCGACGACGGCTTCACCATCGACGACGTGCGCAGCGCCAATGTCGACCTCGCCATTGAGGGGACCGATGGTTACGTGCTGACGGGCACCAACGACATGAGCCAGATCAGCCGCGATCCGCTCGACCTGGTGCGCCAGACGCTCAGCGAACATCACTATCCCGACGGCTTCGTGCTGTTTTGCGGCACGCTGTTCGCGCCGACCCAGGATCGCGACACGCCCGGCGGTGGCTTCACGCACAAGGCGGGAGACACCGTCACCATTTCGTCGCGCCGGCTGGGCAAGCTGGTCAATACCGTGACGACTTCGCGCGATGCCCCGCCATGGACCATGGGCATCGGCGCATTCACCCGCAATCTCGCTTCACGCGGAATCATCGACAGGATTTGAATTACCAATGGATATGCAGAAACTCGGTCACTTCATCGGCGGCGAATGGACCGGCGCAGACGACGCGTTGGAAAGCGTCAACCCGTCCGATACCGGCGATATCGTCGCCCGCTTCCCCAATGGCGGCGCCGCCGAAGTCGATCAGGCCGTCGCCGCGGCCAGCGAGGCGTTCCCGGCCTGGGCCGCGGCTTCTCCCGAAGTGCGTGCCGACCTGCTCGACAAGGTCGCGGCGCTGATCTTCGCCCGCTCGGCGGAACTGGGCGAGCTTCTCTCGCGCGAGGAGGGCAAGACCCGGGCCGAGGGGCAGGGCGAAGTGCTGCGCGCCGCGCGCATCTTCCGCTATTTCGGCGGCGAGGCGCTGCGCCGCCACGGCCAGACGCTCGAATCCACCCGGCCGGGGCTCGATGTCGCGACCTATCGCGAGGCGCTGGGCGTGGTCGGGCTGATCACGCCGTGGAACTTCCCGATCGCCATTCCGGCATGGAAAGCCGCCCCGGCGCTGGCTTTCGGCAATACGGTGGTGCTGAAGCCCGCCAACGTCACTCCGGCCATGGCCGCGGCGCTGACGCAGATTATCGAGGAAGCGGGCGTTCCCGCCGGCGTTTTCAACCTCGTGCTCGGCCGCGGCGATGTGGGCCGCGCGATTACCGCGCATGAAGGCATCGCCGCGGTCAGCTTTACTGGCTCGCAGCAGGTCGGCGCCGAAGTCGGCAAGGCCGC
>CAYRCH010000013.1:26424-28105 GCA_964422665.1 uncultured Sphingomonadaceae bacterium
GAATATTCGCGCCGGTATGGTGATGGTCAACCTGCCCACTGCCGGCGTCGACTATCACGTGCCCTTCGGCGGCACGCGCGGATCGAGTTACGGGCCGCGCGAGCAAGGCTTCGCGGCGATCGAATTCTACACCCAGATCAAGACGGTTTACATCGGAGACTGACGGCAATGTCTGATGGAATTTTGCGTCCGGAGACGCGGTCGGCAGTCTATCCGAGCCTTGCAGGCCGGAGAGTGATTGTCAGCGGCGGCGGGTCCGGCATCGGCGAGGGGATCGTCGAGGCCTTCGTGCGCCAGGGCGCGGCGGTGGCATTCGTCGATATACTCGAAGGCGCCAGCGAGGCGCTGGTCGGGCGGATGGCGGATGCGGATATCCCGCCGCTCTTCGTCCACTGCGACATTCGCGACTGCGAGGATTACGGCGCCAAGATCGAAAAGCTGATCGGCAAGCTCGGCGGCTGCGACGTGCTGATCAACAACGCCGCCAATGACGACCGGCACAAGCTGGAAGACATCACGCCCGCCTATTGGGACGAGCGGATGGCGGTCAATCTCAAGCACCAGTTCTTTGCCGCCAAGGCGGTGATCCCGGCGATGAAGGCGGCCGGCCATGGCAGCATCGTCAATCTCGGTTCGATCAGCTGGCATCTCGGGCTGGAGGACCTGACACTCTACCAGACGGCCAAGGCCGCGATCGAGGGGCTGACGCGCAGCCTCGCCCGCGAGCTGGGGCGCGACGGCATCCGGGTCAATGCGATCATTCCCGGCAACGTCCAGACCCCGCGCCAGATGAAATGGTACACGCCGGAAGGCGAGGCGGAAATCGTGGCCGCGCAATGCCTTGACGGGCGCATCCAGCCATCGGACATTGCCGCCATGGCACTGTTCCTCGCATCGGATGACGCGCGTTTCTGCACCGCGCATAATTATTGGGTGGACGCTGGATGGAGATAGACGCGCAGGTTCGTGCACTGCTGGATGCCGGGAGCAAGCTCGGCGAGGGCGTGCTTTGGGATGCAGGCCGCTCGGTGGTCTGGTTCGTCGACATCAAGCGTCACTATCTGTGGAATTACGATCCGGCCACGGGCAGCAATTCCCGGGCCGAGGCGCCGGGGCAGATCGGCTGGGCGCTCCCGGCCGAAGGCGGCCTGCTGCTGTGCGGATTGCAGGACGGGCTCTATACGTTCGACCCTGAACACCAGCGTTTCGAAAAGCTGATGGCGGTGCCCGGCGAGCCCGCCGGCAACCGGCTCAACGATGCCTGCACCGACCCCTGGGGCCGGGTGTGGTTCGGATCGATGGACGATTCCGAAGCCCAGGCCAGCGGCCGCTTCTATGTCTTCGATCGCGGTGAAATCCGCGCTGCCGGCCCGGACGGCATCACCATCACCAATGGCCCGGCGGTGAGCGGATCGGGCGACCGCATCTATTTCACCGACACGACCGGGCAAAAGATCATGGTGGCCGACCTTTCCGCCGACGGCTCGGTTTCCGACGCGCGGCCCTTCGTCGATACGGGCGCACTGTTTCCCGAAGCCTATCCCGACGGTCCCATCGTCGATGCCGAGGATCATGTCTGGACGGGGCTCTACCTTGGCGGCCGTGTCGCCCGCTTCAGCCCGGATGGCGAGCTGGTGGCGACTGTGGCCATGCCCGCGCGCGACATCACCAAGATGGCGCT
>CAYRCH010000014.1:0-7643 GCA_964422665.1 uncultured Sphingomonadaceae bacterium
GATGGCCAAGCTGGCGCTGCGGACCATGCCGGGGATCGACCGGCCCGCGCTGGCGGCGCTTATGCCCACGCTGGGCGATGACGACATGGTGATGCTCGATCTCGGCGCCAATACCGATTGCGATGCCCGCAATTTGGTGCAGTTCGCGATCATGGGCGCGGCCTATTCGCGCATCGTCACCGGGCGCGATGCGCCGCGTGTGCGCCTGCTCAATATCGGCACCGAGGAAAACAAGGGCACCGAGCAGCTGCAGGATGCGGCCGCGCAGCTGCGCGCCGCGACCGGGCTGCATATGAGCTTCGACGGCTTCATCGAGCCCAACCACATGTCCACCGGCGAGGTCGATGTGGTGGTGACCGACGGTTTCTCGGGCAATATCGCGCTGAAGGCGGTGGAGGGCACGGCGCGTTTCGTGGCCGACCTGCTGCGCCGCAGCTTCCAGAGCTCGCTGCGTTCGAAATTCGGTTTCCTGATCTCGCGTCCGGCGACCGAGCTGCTGCGCGACCATCTCGACCCCAACAATCACAATGGCGCCGTGTTCCTTGGCCTCAACGGCGTCGTGGTGAAGAGCCATGGCAGCGCGACGGCCGCGGGCGTGGCCAATGCCGTGGCGGTCACCGCACGGCTGCTGGAGGAAAATATCACCGACCGCATCAATTCCGATCTTGCCGAGCTGGGCGAACTGCGCCTGCGCGAACGCCATGGCGGGGAGCCGGTGTGATACGTTCCGTAATCAAGGGCACAGGTTCGGCCCTGCCTCGCCAGTGCGTGACCAATGACGAACTCGCCGCAAGGGGAGTCGACACCACCGATGAATGGATCGTCGAGCGGACCGGCATACGCCAGCGCTACATCGCAGCGGAAGACGAGACCACCGGATCGCTGGCCATCGCGGCGGGGAAGGCCGCGCTCGAGGCGGCGGGGCTTTCCGGCGCGGATATCGACCTGGTGGTGCTGGCGACCGCGACGCCCGACCAGACCTTTCCCGCCACGGCCACCAGCGTCCAGCACAAGCTCGGCTGCACGGGCGCTGCCTTCGATGTCGGCGCGGTCTGTTCCGGCTTCGTCTATGCGCTGGGCGTGGCGGATTCGATGCTCCGCACCGGCATGGCGCGGCGCGCGCTGGTGATCGGAGCGGAGACCTTCAGCCGCATCCTCGACTGGGAAGACCGGGCGACCTGCGTCCTCTTCGGCGACGGGGCGGGCGCGGTGGTGCTGGCGGCCGAAGACGTGGAGCAGGGCGGGCCGGGCGTACTGGTCACGCGCCTCCATTCGGACGGCGAGCATAATTGCCTGCTCTATGTCGATGGCGGTCCGTCGACCACCGGCACGGTCGGCAAGGTGCGGATGAAGGGCCGGGAAGTGTTCCGCCATGCGGTCGTCAATCTGGCCGAAGTGCTGGACGAGGTACTCAGAGCGGAGGGCAAGAGTTCGGCCGATATCGACTGGGTGGTGCCGCACCAGGCCAACCGCCGGATTCTCGATGCAACCGCGAAAAAGCTGGGCCTTGCGCCCGAGCGGGTCGTGGTGACGGTGGACCAGCATGCCAATACCTCGGCGGCCTCCGTACCGCTCGCGCTCGATACAGCGGTGCGCGATGGCCGCATCCGCCCGGGCGATCTCGTCGTGCTGGAAGCGATGGGCGGCGGATTTACCTGGGGCGCAAGCCTGGTCCGAATGTGAGCATGTGGGAAAAAAGCCTTCCCTTTCCCATTGAAATTACTGACCGAACCGCTAGTCTCTGCAATGTGGAAACAGGGTCGCTCCAACTGTCACCATTCGAGGGGACGGGACAATGATGCGTTCGGTTGGCACTCTGACACGCGCTGATCTCGCTGAAGCTATCAATCGCAAGATGGGCCTGTCCCGTGCGGAATCGCTCGACCTCGTGGAAGCGATCCTGGCGCAGATGTGCGATGCGATGGCACGCGGCGAAAACGTCAAGCTTTCCGGCTTTGGAACCTTCGTGCTGCGCGACAAGAAGCAGCGCGTCGGGCGCAATCCCAAGACCGGAGTGGAAGTGCCGATTACGCCGCGCCGGGTGATGACTTTCCGCGCCAGTCAGCTGCTCAAGAAACGGATCGCCGAAGGCGGCTGAGGGCATGAGCCGACGCCCGCTCGACCCCCGTTTTGCCGATGGCAAGGATGCGGATGCGCTGCGCACCATCGGCGAAGTGGCCCAGGCGCTGGGGATCAAGCCGCATGTACTGAGATACTGGGAGCAGCAGTTCCCCATGCTGCAGCCGCTGAAGCGCAGCGGCGGGCGGCGCTATTACCGGCGCGAGGATATCGCGCTGCTCGACCGGATCGACCGGCTGGTTAACCGGGAAGGATATACGCTGAAGGGCGCGAGGCAGGCGCTGAGGGGCGGAGAGGTTCCGGCGAGAGCAGGTGACGGTAACGCCCCTGCCATACCGCTCACCGCGGCCTCATCGGATGAACTGCCTCTCTCTCCCGCCCCCCAAGCGCAAGACGCAGCGGACATTCTGCCGCAGCTGCGCGCCATTCGCGAAAGGCTGGCCGCCGCGCTCGAAGGGTGAGGCCGCCCCGCCTGGGCAAGGCGGCCTGCACAGGCACTGTCAGGCCTTGCTGTTCGCCACCAGGTACTCGGCGATCTGCACCGCATTAAGCGCTGCACCCTTGCGCAGATTGTCGCCCACCACGAACAGCGCGAGCCCGTGCTCGACGGTCGGATCCTTGCGGACACGTCCGACATAGACCGGGTCTTGCCCGGTCGCCTCCAGCGGATTGGGGACGTCGCACACCACCACGCCCGGCGCCGCGCGCAGCAGTTCCAGAGCCCGCTCCATATCGATCGGCCGCTCGAAGGCGAGATTCAGCGAGAGGGAGTGACCGGTGAAAACCGGCACGCGGACGCAGGTGCCCGATACGGCGAGGTCCGGAATGTCGAGGATCTTGCGGCTTTCGTCGCGCAGCTTGGTTTCTTCTTCGGTGTAGCCGTCATCGCCAAGCACGTAGTTGAGCGGCACGACATTATAGGCGATCGGCACCGCCCATTTGCGCACTTTGCCGAGATCGACGGAATCGCCGTTGCGGGCGAGGCGCGCACAATCGGCGGATCCCGCCTGGACCTGGTCGCGCAGCACTTCCACGCCTTCGATCCCTCCGCCGGACACCGCCTGGTAGGTGCTGGCGACGATCCGCCTCAGCCCGGCCTCGTCATGCAGCGGCTTGAGCACCGGCATGGCTGCCATGGTGGTGCAATTGGGGTTGGCGACGATGCCCTTCGGTACGTTGGCGAGAGCGTCGGGATTTACTTCGGACACGACCAGCGGACAGTCGGGATCGGAGCGCCATGCGGAGCTGTTGTCGATTACCAGCGCACCGGCGGCCGCGACTTTCGGCGCAAGTGCTTTGGAGGTCGAACCACCGGCGGAGAAGAACACGATATCGAGGCCCGCGAAATCGGCCGTGGCGGCGTCCTCCACCACGATGTCCTGGCCGGCAACCGGCACACTCTTGCCTGCCGAACGGGCCGAGGCGAAAAGGCGCAGGGAGGCGAAGGGGAAATCCCGCTCCACGAGCAGCTCGCGCATCATGCTCCCGACGAGGCCGGTCGCGCCGACTATGCCGACATGGGGCCGACGGGGCATTCGGGATGTATCGATCATTTCATGCGTCTCCATTCGAGCGGGAGGCGCGGGGAAATTTGGCCCCGCGCATTCCGCGGGGCTGTGTCCTGATGCAGCTGTCAGTTCGACAGCACAAGCCGGACCGCCCCGCGAGTGCGGATCGGTTTGGTAATAATCGGCTTGATGGTGTTCAGATGCATCGTGGCGGTGCGGTTAGCGGCTCGCCGGCATGCTGTAAATGGCGAATTATCCCACCCTTTCGGGCCCCAGTTCGGGGTCGAGATCGCGGGGCCGGGCCAGGTGGACGAGCCGGCCGCACCCCCGCTCGATATCGGCCCAGCTATCCACGTCCAGCTCGAGCACCGCGAAGGCCGCGGTCGGGAATTTCTCGGCAGCCGCGTCGAACAGGTCGTTCTCGGCATCGGGGCCGACCAGCGTGAAGACCAGTTCGTGCAGACCCGGATTGTGCCCCGCCAACAAGGCCTTTTCCGCAGATTCCGGCAGTTGCCTCAACTTGTCGAGCAGTGTCGCGACATCGGCGAGGTAGAGCGCCTCGTCATAGGAGTAGGGGCTGGGCAGGCCGCTGGCTGCGAGCGTTTCCTGCACCCGTGCTGCGGGGCTGGCGATCGTCGCATCCCAGCGGATGCCATGATCGATGATGTGCCGGCCCATCAGCGCGGCGCCCTTGCGGCCGCGCGCATTCAGCCCACGATCGAAATCGCTGAGCCCGGTATCGCTCCAGTCGGACTTTGCATGGCGCAATATGCCCAGGATTTTCACTTCGTGTCCGGTCCTCTCCCGGTGGCGGCCGCGACTGCGTCCGCATCATCATCCAGGGAACAAGCACGAGGATCGAGCCGCTGTAAAGCCTCCGAAAGCGTAACGCGGCGTACCGGCGTGCCCGGAGGAAAGGCAGTCAGCAGGCGGCTGGGAAAGGCCGGCGACAGGACGATGAAATGGCCCGAATCGTCCTGCGTGCGGATAAGCCGGCCGAACGCCTGCGCCAGGCGCGCGCGAATGATCCGGTCGTCATGGGCCTGGGCGCCGCCTTCTTCTTCGGCCGCTGCCGCCCGGCGGGCCCGGTGGAGGATGGAGGGGCGGGGCCAGGGCACCTGTTCCAGCACCACGCAGCGCAGCGATTCGCCGGGGACGTCCACGCCGTCGCGCAGCGCATCGGTGCCGAGCAGCGAACTGGATGGATCGTCGCGAAATATGTCCACCAGCGTTCCGGTGTCGATCGGGTCGACGTGCTGGGCATAAAGCGGCAGGCCCGCCCGGGCGAGGCGGTCGGCAATGCGGCCATGCACCGCCCGAAGTCGGCGGATCGCAGTGAAAAGGCCAAGCACGCCGCCCCCGCACGCCTCAATGATCCGTGCATAGGCGCCCGACAGTGCCGGGATGTCGCCCCGCGCTATGTCGGTCACGATCAGCACTTCGGCCTTGCCCTGATAGTCGAACGGGCTCTGCGCTTCGGCGAGCATCGGCTGGATTTCGAGATGGGCGGCGCCGCTGAAGCGGATTGCCTGCGCCCAGTCCATGGCGCCATCGGGGGTACGTCCGCCGAGCGTGGCGCTGGTGAGCATGACCCCGTGCGCCGGCTCCAGCACGACCTGCGCAAAAGGCTGCGACGGGTCGAGGAAATGCCGGTGGATGCCGACATCGAACTCGCGGGCTTCGGAGCGGTCGACGGCCAGCCAGTCGACGAAACTGGGATCGGCCGGGCCGCCGAGACGCGCCAGCATCGCTTCCCATGCCGTGAGCGTGTCGATCCGCCAGGAGAGGGAGAAACGCGCCCCTTCGATCCGCGCCCGGCCTTGTCCGTCGAGCCAGTCGGGCGCGTCCTCAAGCACCGCTTCGAGCCGGGCGGAGAGGCGGCTCAGCGGTTGCCTGATGGCGGCGAGCGCGGCGGCGGCTTTCATCGCCTGTTCGACAAGGTGCCCGTCGAGCTGGGCAGCTTCCGTCTCGATCCCGTATCCGGCCTCGCCGGCGCCGCTTTCATCGCGGGCATAGGTGGTCGATCGGACCGCGGCCAGCAGCGCTTCGATCTCGCCCGAGGGTTCACTCGCTGCGATGCGTGTCAGCCATCCTTCGCCGGGCAGCGCCTCGGCCGCGGTGCAGGCATCGGCAATTGCCTTGCCGCCGGCTTCATCATAGGATCCGATATCCGCGAGCCGGGCGGCAAGCCCGCGCCGGCGCCCCTTCGATCCGCGTTCCGGCCCCAGTATCCAGCGTTTCAGCTCGATCGCTTCCTGGCCGGTGAGGGCGGCGGCGAACGTGGAATCCGCCGCGTCGAAAATGTGATGCCCTTCGTCGAAGACGATCCGGGTGGGGCGCAGGGAAGGATCGCGGCCGCGCGCCGCATTGACCATCACCAGCGCATGGTTGGCGATCACCAGGTCGGCTTGGGCGGAATCGCGCGCTGCCCGTTCGATGAAGCATTTCCGGTAATGCGGGCAGCCGGCATAGACGCATTCGCCCCGCTGATCGGTGAGCGAACGGATCGCGCGGTTGCGAAACAGCGTGCCCAGCCAGCCGGGCAGATCGCCGCCGATAATGTCGCCGTCCTGCGTATAGGCTGCCCAGCGGGCGACCAGCTGGGCCAGGATCGCGGCCCTTCCGCCAAACCCGCCCTGCAGCGCATCCTCCAGGTTCAGGAGACAGAGGTAATTTTCCCGGCCCTTGCGCACGACTACGGGGCGGCTGCCGTCGGCGCGCCGTTCCGGCCATGCACGCGCGCTTTCCTGGCGCAGCTGCCGCTGGAGGTTCTTGGTGAAGGTCGAAACCCAGACCGTTCCTCCCGACTTTTCCGCCCAGAGCGATGCCGGGGCGAGATAGCCCAGGGTCTTGCCGACGCCGGTCCCCGCCTGCGCCAGCAGTAGATGCGGTGCGCCTTTCTTGCGGCGCGGGCCGAATGCGCCCGAGGCGGCCCGTGCATAATCGCGCTGGCCGGGACGTGTTTCCGAGCGTTCCCCGAGCATGCCGGTCAGTCGGGTTTCGACTTCCTCCGGGGCCAGCGTGACCTGAGCGGGCTGGGGGCGTTCGGGCGCATCTTCCCATTCAGGGAGGCGCGAAAACAGCCAGCGTTCGGCGCGCTCGGGCTGACGGATATGGGGGCCGAGCACCTGGGCCCAGGGCCAGCGGAATTTCGAGAGCGAACGCAGCGCGCTCCATGCGCCTTCGCGCTCTGCCCATTCCTCGCTGCGGCACCGGGCCAGGAGCTCGCCCGCCGCCTGCTGGAGCAATGCAGGCACGGCATCGTCGCCTGCTGGCTCCGGGAGGCCGAGTGCATGGGCCAGACCCTTGGGCGTGGGCACGCAGAATTTCGCCGGATGCACGAAAGCGAATAGCTCCAGCAGGTCGAGGCCCGATAGGTCGGGATAGCCCAGGCGGGATGCCACCAGAGGGGCATTCAGCAGCAGCAGCGGCGTGTCCGCCGCTCGCATCACCGCGTCCCCCTTGCCGAGGGCCCGGGTGGTGCCGTCCGCCTCGCGCAGCCAGTTGCCGGCGTGGCTCGCGTGGAGAGCGGGAAGGGCGATCGGCTCGGTCACGCTTCCCGCTAGAACGGAAACGGAACGCGGGGCAAGGGGGCAGGGCGATCAATGCGCAGGCAGGGCGTCCATTTGGGTGGGATTGGAGTCGATTTGAGCGGGTTTTGGGCCAATCGTTTCATCGCTTGGAAAATCCAACCGGGCGTGAAACCTTCTAAATTTAGATTGTGAAATCAGCATGGTAACAGAAAGCTGAACGCCAGATTAAGGAACGCAGCCATTGGATTGAGGATTTTTGTCGGGCTATGAAAACACACATGCACCATCTCGGCAGCGCCATCGCGATCTCCGCGGTGCTCGCGCTCTCTTCCACCCCAGTAGCGGCCCAGCTCGCCCCCGCCGAACCTTATACTGGCGCGGCCACGACCACGACTGCACCCCCACCCGCAACCAACGAGGCGCCGATCGTGGGGCCGGTCGAAGGCACGGCCCAGCCGTCCGCGCCGGTTATCGCGGCCGAGCCGCTGCCGATCGCGCCGGTGCCGGTGGCCGAACAGCCGGT
>CAYRCH010000014.1:7743-10571 GCA_964422665.1 uncultured Sphingomonadaceae bacterium
CCGTTCCGCGCGCCCAAGGCCCGGCTGCGGCGTGCCCGGCTGATCGTTCAGTCGCTTGGCCACAAGTTCCAAAACGGCCGGTCGTGGATCGATCTCAGCCAGTATCCGAACAACTGGCCGGAGCTGCGCCCGAGCTATCCTGCCGCCGCCTGACCCCCTCCCCAGGCGAACGGCAAGGGGCGGTCCGGAGCGATCCGGGCCGCCCCGTCATTTGTCAGCCTGCCCCGCAGCGCCAGCTATCGACATTATCGGGATCGCCTTCGCCGTCGTGGCGGGCCAGCTGCGGCCATGCACAAATCCGGCGGGTGCGCGGCGAATCCGCCTTGGTCGCGGTCAGCGTGTTGGGCGCGTGACCGCTCGAATGCCAGGTGTCCATCGCGTCCAGCCAATCGACGAGATCGGCGCCCGGTCCGCCCCGGCAATGGCCCACGCCGGGGAGGAGGAAATGGCGGAAGCTCACATCGGCCGTCTCGCCATTGGCGGCAAGCACCGCCTCGGCATAATCATTGCTGCCGACCGGGCTCGGCCCGGCATCGTTTTCGCCGTGCCACAGGATCAGTTTCCCGCCGCGCTCGAAAAAGGCGGAGAGGTCGGGATTCTTGGCCTCATAGGCCTGGGCGAATGCGCTAGACCGCAGTGCCTGAACGTCCTCGTCGGCATCGAAGCTGCCGAACGCCACGGCGCGGTCATCCATGATGTTCTTCCACAGCGTCATCAGGCCGCCGCCGCGGGTCGGATCCTCGCCGCCGGAAGTGGCGATATAGGCCGGCCATCCCGCTTCGCCGCCCTTGCTCATCGGGAACATCGCCCAGCTGCTGTCGGCGGACCGCGTGCCGGCATAGGCGTTTTCGAGTGCGCTGACCTGCGCTTCGGAAAGGCAGGACTCCCGGTTACCTCCGCGGCACTGCAGAGTGGAGGGCCGCCAGGCGCAAGCGCGCGGATTGCCGATCACGCCGTCTTCCAGCCCGTCGTCCTTGTCGCAGGCCGCGAGCGCCGCCTTGCTGACCATTTCCAATTCTTCGTCAGAGAAGGTGGCCCCGGCGAAGAGATTGTTGCGCAGCACTGCCGAGGTCTGGACCTGGAGCGTGTAGACCGGCGCACCGGCGATGATTCCGTCGTAATCCGCAGGGTAGCGCTGTGCTTCCATCAGTGCCATCCGGCCGCCGGTCGAACAGCCCTGGAAATAGGCCTTGTCATGCGCGCGTTCATAGGCCGCGGCGATCAGCCGCTTTCCGGCGACCGTCATCTCGTGGACCGCGCGGTGGGCGAAATCCGTCCGCGCCTCCGGATTTGCGGCCCATTCATTGTCCCACGGATCGGTGGATTCGTGCCCGCCATCGGTCTGCGCGGTGGCATAGCCGCGCTTCAGTCCGTCGCTGGCAGCCTCGAGAGTGAGATTGCCGGCCCAGCCTCCGCCGCCCAGGCCGAGCAGCTTGCGGTTCCACTCCGCCGGCAGGCGGTAGACCACGCCGATGCTCGAACCTTCGACCGGCTGCAGCGTGGCGGTGACCTCGCAATAGGCGGGGAGGGTTTCTTCTTCCGCTCCCGTACTGTCCGTCACCCACCTTGTGCTGGCCTCGGCCGCGCCAAGATCTGAAGCGGCAAGTTCGCCGCAGCGTGCTTCGTCGATATGCGAGAATTGCGAACGACTTTCGTCCTGCGCCGCTTCCTGCGCGTCCCCTCCGCAGCCGCCGAGCAGGGCGGCGATGCCGGCCCCTGCCAGAAGGTTCAGCGCAGCGCGGCCACGCCCGATACGCCGGATACTCACGCGAGCTTCACGTTGCGCACCAGCCAGCCATCCGCATGGCGGGCGAAGAAAGTCTCCAGCTTGCGATTCTCGGCCCGGAGCGCGAGGACATTGCCCTGCAGCTGCGCCATCTGTTCGATCGCGCTGCTGCCGGTGAAATCCTGCGCCCGCTCCACCGTGCAGATATGGGTCGCAACCGCGCTGTTGCCGTCTTCCGAGAATTCGAGCGTAGAATCGCTGCCCGGATCGGGGTGGATGGCGGCGATATCGGCTTGAGCGCCCTCGACCATGCCGGCAATCCGGCTGCGCGACGCTCCTTCCGCTTCGCGGAGCAGCGCGCGCTGCATATCGTGGAGCGCGCGCTCGTCCTTCAGCCGCGCAAGCGCCTGCGCCGTCCCGTCATCCGCGTGCATGGCGGCCGGTGCGGTCATTGCCGCGGCGGGAACTGCCATCGCGGCGAGCGGGGCCGCTACCAGTGCCCCGGATTTCAGGAAGTGGCGGCGGCTCGCGCCGCTGGCGGCCTTTCCACCCACAGGATCCTCTCTCATGCCTTTTCCTTTCCGTTGAAGAAGCGTGCGACGTCGAAACGGCCCGCGTGGCGGGCATATGCCCCCACCGGACCGAGGCTGAGCCCCTCCTTGCCGCAGTGATAGCCAATGCCGGCGTCGTGCATCGTCCGCATGTTGACGAGGATGCAGCCGAGCGTGCCGTTGCAGGCATCCTCGCGCCAGTAGAGGAAATAGAGCCCATCGCGGATCTTCACGAATTCGCCGGGCCCGGCCCACTGGGTGCCGGCATGGCCGGTGGGCGTGAAGATGATCCACGAAACCGTGTTGGGCGTCGGATAAAGATGCATCGAGGTGAGGCCCGGCGAATAGGACCAGGTCATGCAGCGGCCGAGCATGTCGTCGGTGAATTCGTGCCGCCTGGCGCCGGGATCGGGAATGTCCGCGCCTTCGACCACGCCGAACATCGTTTCCGACCATGCCTCGTTGGCGACATAGGGCGTGTTGACATAGCCCCGGAATACTGTCGCCAAGCCGGCATCGAGGTCCATCGTCACGATGTGCCCGTCATGCTG
>CAYRCH010000014.1:10671-11739 GCA_964422665.1 uncultured Sphingomonadaceae bacterium
TCATCTTGTCCCAGGTGCCGAAGGGCCGGTAGATGACCCGCGAGCCCTTTTCCTCGGTGGGCGGCTTGATCGGATTGCCCGAAACGTCGCCGAATTCCTCGAACCGGGCGATCTGGCCGAGCCATTCGGCGGAGCTTTCGAACATGTAATATTCGAGAGTGTCGGTACCGTCGAAGCCGAGCCGCACGCCGGCCGCATGCAGCCGGTTCATGTCCACGACCATCAGCGTGGCGATGCCGGAGAACTCGGCCTCCGTCCGCATGATGAAATAGAGGTCTTCGGTCAGTTGGATATATTCGGCCGGGAAGGCATAGCCGAACTTGCCGTCGAGCCGGGTGCGATCGACCACATTCACATACATGGTCGAACAATAATATTCGAGCGTCTCCTGCCCGCGATCGTCGGTCCAGAACAGGCCGCGGCCTTCGACTCGCGCAGTCGGCACATGGCGAGCCTCAGGAGCATCGGTTCCGTCGCTGACGACATAGCCGTGCGTGATGTGGCGGCGGACCTCGCGGCTGCGCGGCTCGTCCCCGAACCACAGTTCGACTACGGTCGCGAGGTGGCTGTCATGGTCGAACATCACCGCATATCCGCGCAGCGTGCCCGGAATCAGGTGGGCGAAGAAGCTCATGTGATCGATGGTCGCCGCGCCGTAACCCGCCTGGACCGGATCGCTGCCCGGCTCGGTCAGCATCAGGCGATTGCCGGTCAGGAAACGATAGGAGAGGGAAGGGCCGTTATCGGTCGCAATGCGCAGGGTCGTGCCGGAGAGCGACAGGTCCGCGCCGGCACGCTGCGGCTCGGGCCCATTGGCCGCCACGCTGTCCACTGCCTGCTGCAGTACCGGTTCAGCAATATTGGACCACGGATAGCGATATAGCGGTTCCGTGGGGTAGGCCTCTCCCGCCATTCACCCCTCCCGATGGTGTATTTTTTCCTAACCTGCCACAAGCCGGCGCGCTCGCCAATTGTCCTCTTGGATATTCTCCGCCCTTGCGTGCGCGCCCCGCTTCCGCAAAAGGCGCGCATCATGTTCGATGACACGCTGATCTCTGCTGCCCGCAT
>CAYRCH010000014.1:11839-24707 GCA_964422665.1 uncultured Sphingomonadaceae bacterium
AAGCCGCTCAGTCGTATTCCCGACCCGTTCGGGACCGGCTTCGAAAGCTTCGCGCATCACAACAACGCCATGCTGCGTCAGTTCCTCGACCAGTATGGCTTCGACTACGAATTCGTGGCGGCGAGCGATCGCTACAATTCGGGCGCATTCGACGATGCGCTGCGGCGCGTGCTGGAGTGCTTTGACGCGATCATGGAGATCATGCTGCCGACCCTGCGCGAGGAGCGGCAGAAGACATATTCGCCGGTGCTGCCGATCAGCGAGAAGAGCGGGGCGGTGCTGCAGGTGCCGGTCGAGGTGGTCGACCCGGCCAACGGCATCGTCCGCTTCGAAGACCACGATGAGATCGTCGAGCAATGCGTTTTCGGCGGTAAGGCGAAGCTGCAATGGAAGGTCGACTGGGCGATGCGCTGGTACGCGCTCGGCGTCGATTACGAGATGAGCGGCAAGGATCTGACCGACAGCGTCACCCAGTCCGGCCGGATCGTCGCCGCGCTGGGCGGGTGCAAGCCGGAGGTGATGATTTACGAGCTGTTCCTCGACGAGAATGGCGAGAAGATATCCAAGTCGCGCGGCAACGGGCTGACAATCGAGGAATGGCTCCGCTACGGGAGCGAGGAAAGCCTTGGTCTCTATCTCTATCGGGAGCCGAAGAGCGCCAAGAACCTCCACGCCGGGGTGATCCCGAAGACGGTGGACGAATACTGGCAGTTTCGCGCCAAGATCCCCGAGCAGCCGCTAGAGCAGCAGCTCGGTAATCCCGCCTGGCACCTGCTGCGCGCCAATGGATACAAGGGCGGCGACGGCGACAGCTTGCCGGTCAGCTACGCATTGCTGCTCAACCTCGTGGGCGTGCTGGGGGCGGAGGCCAGCCATGCGCAGGTGTGGTCCTATCTCGGCAACTATATCCACGACGCCGATCCGGCCCACCATCCGGAGCTTGACGGGCTGGTCGACCGGGCGATCGCCTATCATCGCGATTTCATCGCGCCCACGCTGCAAAAGCGCGCACCCGAGCCGAACGAGGCGGCGGCGCTGAAGGCGCTCGACGAGGTGCTGGGCGGGATGGACGAAGACACCTCGCCGGAGGATATCCAGACCCAAGTGTACGAGATCGGCAAGGACGAGGCCTTCGGCTTCGAGAGCTTGCGCGACTGGTTCCGCGCGCTTTACGAAACCCTGCTTGGATCTTCGCAGGGGCCGCGCATGGGCAGCTTCATCGCACTTTACGGGATTGAGAACAGCCGCCGGCTTATCGCCGAGGCGCTGGCGAGATGAGGCCGGCGCTGTGAGCCCCCCGGCCGATCCGCACCGGCTCGCGCGCGAGCTCCTCGGCCGTGACTATGAGGATCTCGACGCGGAAGAGCAGCGCGTCCTCGAGCGGGTCGCTGCCGGCACATTCATCGGGCGAGATGCCGACGAGGTGGCGCAGGCACATGCGCGTATCGGCGAACGGCTGGCCGATCGCGTGGCCGCGGTGGGCGGAAGCTGGGGCTTCATCGGCGCTTTCGCGCTGGTCCTGATCTTGTGGATGCTCGTCAACAGCCATGCGCTCGAAGCAATGGGCTTTCGCCCGTTCGACGGATATCCTTACATCTTCCTCAACCTAATGCTGTCGATGCTGGCCGCCGTACAGGCGCCGATCATCCTGATGAGCCAGAATAGGCAGGCGGCGAAGGACCGGATCGCCGCGCGGCACGATTACGAGGTCAATTTGCGCACCCAGCTGGAAATCCTGCGGCTGGGCCGCAAGCTCGACCGGATTGCGAAGCATCTCGGGCATGGCGACAACGACCAGGGCGGATCCTGAATCGACGTCTTATTCCGGTTGCCGGGTTGGCCGGCAGCGGTACCAGCGGGTCACCACATACTTGGCCCCGCTCCCGACGGGATTACCAGCATGAAGGGTTAGCGGGTTGGGCGCGCCATTCCGATCCGCATTGTTCCAAACGAGCAGGACTCCACGCCGCGGTGTCACGGCGAGGTCGAGAAGGGGGAAATCGGTTTCGCCGCCATCGGTTACGTCATTGAGGTAGACCATAGCTGTGAAGGCTCGCTGGCCGCCATTGTCTTTTTCAACTTCCCAGCCGGGGGAATCCTGCGGAAACCAGTCGGTGTGGGGCTTGAACTCCTGACCCCGCAGATATCGCTGCCCTTGCAGCATTTCGCCGTGCGTCCTTTCGAAACCGAGCACGGCGTCTATCCGGCGCTGCAGTCGGCGGACAAGGCTATCCCGCGGATTCAAGACGCCTGAGTGAGAGGTGCGAAAGGCAGGCCCAAGTTCTTCCGAATACATGCGGCTCGGCTGTGCCACGACGTCGATCATCTGCATCAGGGATGCGGATTCTGCCGGGCTAAAAAAGTCGCCCACTGCCCAGAGCTCGGCCTGCTCAGCCGGGAGAGCCACGGCCGCCTTGTTTGCGCCCATCCGGCGCCGAACCTTTTCGCCCAGCTGGCGCAGTCGTTCGCGATCGGGGTGATCCTGCTCAGGGGACACCTTCGGGACAGTCACCGCCATGCCTCACTCCCACACTTTGGCGCGGTACCATTTTGTGATCACGTATTTGACCCCGGCTTCGACCGGCTTTGCCGCATGGGTCGTCCAGGTGTTGGGCTGCCCTTCGCGGTTCATGTTGTTCCAGCCCAGCAGCGCGCCGGTCCGCGGAGTCATCGCCATCTGAAGGTGGGGGAAATGCGTTTCCCCGCCGCGCTCGACATCGTTGAGGAATACCATCGCAGTCCAGCTGCGCTGTCCGCCGCGATCCTTCTCGTGCTGCCAATAGGCGGCATCGGTGTAGAAGAAGTCGCAATGGGCCTGGAATTCCTGGCCCTGCAGGTAGCGCTGGCCCTGCACCGCCTCCCCGAATTCGGACGGAATGCCGAGCAGATCGTCGATCCGGCGCGAAATCTTGCGAACGAAGGGATCGCGATGATTGACGTCGCCCGAATAGGAGGTGCGATAATTGGCTGAATAGGGAGTGTCGAACGTGGCGGAAGGCTTCGCCACGCGGTCCACCATAGCGATCATCCGCGCGCACTCGTCTGCGCTCATGAAATCGCCGACCGCGAAGAGTTCGGCGTGCGGCGTATCGAAATGATAGACCGAGGGATCGGCGGCCAACCGCGCGCGTACGCTGGCGGCCTGGCTGGCCAGCCGCTTCGCTTCGGCAGGCGAATTGCCTTTCAGCGAGCTTTGGTCGTTCATAACGCCAGCAGCCAATAATGATGTGCCTGGCGAGGGCAAGGGTAGTGCTTGCGCGCCTGCGCCGAATAGATAGTCTCCCCCTCCGAGAGGAGAGGAACATGGAGGGAAAGCGTTATTCGGGTGTGGCGATGCTCCTGCACTGGCTGATTGCCATAGCGGTGATCGTCAACTGGCGCGTGGCCGAAGCCGCGGAGCATGCGTCCGAGGCGGAGAGCCGCGAGATCATGGGCACGCATATGTCGATCGGGGTGACGATCCTGATGCTTATCCTTCTGCGGCTGGCGTGGCGCAAGATGCATCCGCCGCCGCCGATTGCCGCCCATGTCAGCGGGTGGGAACGCGTGCTGGCAAAGAGCGTGCACATAGCTTTCTATGTGCTGCTGATCGCGATGCCGCTGGCGGGCTGGGTGGCCATGTCGTCATTCGGCTTCGGTGTGAATATTTACGGCCTGTTCGAGCTGCCGCCGCTGCCTATTCCGCGATCGCAGGAGCTGGGCGGGGCAATCTTCGATGCCCATGCCGCGGCCGGTACCGCGCTGCTGGTGCTGATCGTACTGCATGTGCTCGGCACGCTGAAGCACACCTTGATGGACAAGGACGGCAATATTTTCCGGATGTTGCCCTTCGGTACGCCCAAGGCCTGAACATGCACAGCGGAAAGCCCCCGGCCGGGTGGGACCGGGGGCTCCGCCTTGCCGCGCCACTCACGACGGCAAGAACAGGAGACCTTGGTTCAGTTCCTCACCAGAAGAAGTCGTAGATCACATCGACCACTTCGCCGGAGTAGACATCGACCAGCAGCACGTCGTCGTAATAGCGGACCCAGCGGTAAGGGCCGTAGACTTGCGGCAGGCGGTACTGCCACGGATCGTTGATCCAGTAGCGGTTCGAATAGAACAGCGAGTCCAGGAAGAACCCGATGCTCAGCCGGCGATAGGACCAGCTCTGGTAGGGGGAGTAGTACCGCCCGACGCGGAAGACGTTACGGTACTGGTTGCGGTAATTGTACCAGTTGTAGCGATTGTTATCGCGCCAGCGGCGGTCCCAGCGACGATGATCGCCCCGGTTTCCGTCGCGCCAGCCGTCGCGGCGCGCGTCACGGTAATTGTTGCGGTCGCCGCGCCAGTCGCGATCATTGTCTCGGCGGTTATTCCAGTTGCGGTCCCTGTCGCGGCGATCGTCGCGATCGCGACGATCATAGGTGCGGTTGCGGTTGGCGTCCGCATAGCTGCGGTTGCGGTTGGCGTTGTTGACCTGCTCGCCGCGATTGCGCGGGGCCTGCTGCGCACTGCGATTGTCGGTGCGGGCGACGCGCGAAGGCGGCGTGCGAACCTGCTCGATCTGCCGAGGCGTTGTCTGCCGGACAGGCGCAGCCTGACGAACCGGAGCCGGGCGCTCGACCCGCTGCGCCTGCCGGCTCGCCTGCCGTTCGACTCGCTGGGCCTGTCGTTCGACTCGCTGGGCCTGCCGCTCCGCGCGACGTTCCACACGCTGGGCGCGATTATCGGCCTGGCGTTCCGCCCGGTTGCTGTTGTTCCAGCGATTGCCATCCTGCGCAACGGCGGGAGCAGGCAGGGCAGTCATGGCCAGCGCAGCCGCCAATGCGCCGAGTCCGCTGCCTTTCATGAAGTATTTGAGGGTCATTCGGTCGTCTCCCGGTCTCAACAATGCCGCTGAGTGGAGGCGGCGTTACAATCTGTGACGATTGTTAATCGAGTCGGCCTGACGCAACGGTGAACCGGCCTGGCTGCCTGCCGTTCAGGTTTCTTGAGGACGGAATGAATGGCGTGCATGTACGGCCTGAGCCTGGGGAACACGCTGGACCTGCAGCGTTTTTCCCAACCTTGAGAGAATCTTCAGCTTTACTGAATATCGTTTACAGCTTGGAGAGAATTGAGGTGATGGAGCCACGCCAGCCAGTCCTGCTGTTGTTTGACAATAACGGCAACGAATATGTGACTCGCATTCAGGAGGGCGCACGCAGGGCCGCCCGATCCGCAGGAGTCGCGCTGGAGGTGGATAACCTCTTCGTGAGCCGCAAGCCGTCCAGCGACTTCGTCGAAAGCGGAAGTTACGCGGCGATTGTCCTTACGCCGCCGCTGTCCGACGATCGCCACCTGCTAAGCCTGATCGAACGGAGTCGCGTTCCCTGCGTGCGGATTGCGCCCCTGCTCGACCCGGATCGTGGCAGCACCGTGATAATGGACGAATACGACGCAGCCCGGGCGATTACCGACCTCCTGCTTCAGAAGGGGCATCGCCGGATCGGCTTCATGCGAGGGCCGAGGGTTCACCTGGTCAGCATGCGCCGCTTTAACGGATATGCGAATGCGCTTGGCGGGAAAGGCCTGCGCATCGATCCCGCCCTGGTTGCCCAGGGAGACTTTTCGCGCGAGTCGGGGCGCGAGCAGGCAGCGAGCCTGTTTGCCGCCAAGCCGACGGCGATCTTTGCCAGCAATGACGAGATGGCCGTCGGCATTATCGAAGCAGCCAATGCAGCCGGCATTTCTGTCCCGGGGCAGATCTCGGTGGCCGGCTTCGACGACAATGCCATTGCCCGCACCGTCCGGCCGCGCCTGACTTCCGTGCGCCAGCCGCTGGAGGAAATGGGCGAGGTGGCGCTGCAGATGGTCGTCGACCGGATCCGCAATTCCGCGCTCGCCCGCCAGCACAAGCAGGTGCCGTTCGAGATCGTGGAGCGGGATTCGATTATCGAGTGCCCGGCGTAACGGTGGCGGCGTTCTCGCCGCTGAAGTTCATCGCGTAAGCTTCTTGTACGCCAGCCGCGTCGGCCGATCTGCCGCGTCGCCTAGCCGGCGCCGTTTGTCTTCCTCATAGTCGGCGAAATTGCCCTCGAACCATTCCACATGGCTGTTGCCCTCGAAGGCCAGGATGTGGGTGGCGAGGCGGTCGAGAAAGAAGCGGTCGTGCGAGATCACCACGGCGCAGCCGGCGAAGTTCTCGATAGCGTCTTCCAGCGCGGCCAGCGTCTCGACATCGAGGTCGTTGGTCGGCTCGTCGAGCAGCAGCACGTTGCCGCCAGTCTTGAGCATCTTGGCCATGTGCACGCGGTTGCGCTCACCACCTGACAACTTGCCCACATTCTTCTGCTGGTCGGCGCCCTTGAAGTTGAACGCGCCGACATAGGCGCGGGTCGACATATCGTGGCCGTTGACCTTCATGTAATCGAGCCCGTCGGAGATTTCCTCCCACACATTGTTCTTCGGGTTCAGGTGGTCGCGGCTCTGGTCGACATAGCCGAGGCGTACCGTTTCGCCGATCTCGATCGTGCCGCTGTCCGGCGTTTCCTGTCCGGTGATGATCCGGAACAGCGTGGATTTGCCCGCGCCGTTGGGCCCGATCACGCCGACAATGCCGCCCGGGGGCAGCGTGAAGGAAAGGCCCTCGAACAGCAGCTTGTCGCCATAGGCCTTGGAAATGCCCTTGGCTTCGATCACCTTGCCGCCAAGCCGTTCGGGTACCTGGATGACGATCTGCGCCTTGCCCGGCGCGCGGCCGGCCTGCGCGTCCTGCAGCTGTTCGAACATGCGGATACGAGCCTTGCTCTTGGTCTGTCGTGCGGCGGGCGTCTGCCGGATCCATTCGAGCTCGCGCGAGAGCGCTTTCTGGCGCCCGCTTTCCTCGCGCTCTTCCTGCGCCAGGCGCTTGGCCTTCTTCTCAAGATAGGTCGAGTAATTGCCCTCGTACGGGAAGTATTTCCCGCGATCGAGCTCGAGAATCCATTCGACCACATTGTCGAGGAAATAGCGGTCGTGGGTGATCATCAGCACTGCGCCCGAATATTCCTTGAGGTGATTTTCGAGCCATTCAACGCTTTCGGCATCGAGATGG
This sequence comes from uncultured Sphingomonadaceae bacterium, assembly GCA_964422665.1. Taxonomy (GTDB): domain Bacteria; phylum Pseudomonadota; class Alphaproteobacteria; order Sphingomonadales; family Sphingomonadaceae; genus DASWIR01. Next base: position 18,897 of record CAYRCH010000014.1, read on the forward strand.
TTGGTGGGCTCGTCGAGCAGCAGGATCGAGGGCTTCTGGATCAGCAGGCGAGTAAGCGCCACGCGGCGCTTCTCACCGCCTGAAAGGTCGGTGACCGGCCAGTCGCCCGGCGGGCAGCGCAGCGCTTCCATCGCGATTTCAAGCTGGTTGTCGAGCGTCCAGCCGTCGACCGCGTCGATCTTTTCCTGCAGCTCGGCCATCTCCGTGCCGAGCGCGTCGAAATCGGCATCCGGCTCGGCCATCAGCGCCGAGACTTCGTTGAAGCGCTCGACCAGGTCGGCGGTTTCGCGCGCGCCGTCCTTGACGTTCTCGAGCACGGTCTTGGACGCATCGAGCTCCGGCTCCTGCTCGAGATAGCCGACAGTGATGTTTTCACCCGGCCAGGCTTCTCCGGTGAAATCCTTGTCGATCCCGGCCATGATCTTCATCAGCGTCGATTTGCCCGCGCCGTTGGGGCCGACGATGCCGATCTTGGCACCCTGGTAGAACTGCAGGTTGATGTTCTGCAGCACCGGCTTCTGTGCGCCGGGGAAAGTCTTGGTCATGTCCTTCATGACGAAGGCGTATTGGGCGGCCATGATGGCTCCTTCGGATATTCGGATTGCGTGTCAGGATTTGGCGCGCAGATAGGGGCTGCGGGCCTCAGGGGCAAGCCGGAGTCGGACGCGCCGCAAAGTTGACGCGGAACGGTTGTGAATCTCTGTGACCTTTCATTTTCCTAGATTGGCCAACCTATTGATATACGCGGCGTTATCGAGCTCCGGGGCCGGTGAACCGACAGGCTACCTGTGATCATCCGTGCGACCTCAGTTTTGCGTACCAGCCTTGAGATTGAGACGACCTGTGCCCGTGAAGCAAATGCGGCCCGTGTAGGATAGCGATATTTGCGGCCGCCGCCGGAATTTGACCCTAACGGCCAAACAATCCTCTCAAACGTGACACCGCATTGCCTCGCATCAAAAGGCGTGAAACCAATCGCGCAGCCAACAAGACAATCAGGAGAGCGATAGTGTTTCAGAGGCGCACCCTGCTCAAAGGCTCGCTTGCCGCGGGCGCCGTTGCGGCGTTTCCCTCGATGGCGCGCGCGCAGAAGAAGGTCGATGCTCCGTTCCCGATCTTCGACACCCACGCGCACTTTTATACCAACGAGCCCGACAAATACCCATTCCAGGCCACCAATTCCCGCTACGGCGCGGAGCACATGATCAACAAGGCCATGACCAATCCCATGAACCCCGAGGCGGTCTTCAAATTCTGGGAAGAGGGCAATATCGAGATGGGCACGGGCGTGCAGTACAACTCGGCCTATTCCACCGATAACAGCTACCTGCTCGATTGCGCGGCGCAATATCCAGCGCGGATCCTTTCCGTGGTGATCCTCGATCCGGTCGATCCGGCGACGCCGGACACGCTGCGCCGCATGGCGAAGAAAAATCGGATTACCGGCGTTCGCTTCATGGGCGCCGGCCGTAACGGTTATTCCTTCTTCACCGAGGAAGCGCACCCATCCTGGGATGCGGCGACCGAACTCGGCCTTGTCGTCGTGCTGATGCCGTTCGGCGGGAACGCGATGGAATCGCTGCACGAATATGCCACGCGCTATCCCAATACCAACATCGTGCTCGATCACATGGCGTTTCCCAATCCGGAGCAATATCCCGAAACCTTCGGTTTCTCGCCGATCCACCATGCGCTCGCCGCGCACAGGAACGTCCATTACAAATACACGACCTTCCAGCTGCAGGAGACGCTGGTCCCGCAGGATGTCGATCTTGCCGCCTTCATGGACTATGCGGTCAATCTCTACGGGCCGGACCAGTTCGTGTGGGGCTCGGATATCGGCAACAGCGTGGTCGACCAGGTCGAATATCTCCAGAAGGCGCTCGATTCGACCAAGCAGATGCCATACGGCACGCGCCGCGCGATTTTCTTCGACACGGCGTTCAAAATCTTTGTCCCCGGGGGCGGCAGCCCGGTCAAACACCTGAAATAGCCGCCTTCCACCGAACCCTTCCGGAACGCCGTCCGGTATATTGGCCGGGCGGCGCTTTTTCTCATCCGACTCTCAATATCGACGACATCAGCGCATGAAGCGCGCCCAATTGCCTTTCCCACCGCTCGCGGGGTTAGTATGCGGATGCGATGTTCGACTCGTTCGACGCCTTGCTTCTGGCCCGGATCCAGTTCGCGTTCACGGTCAGTTTCCATTTCATATTCCCGGCCCTGTCGATCGGGCTGGCGAGCTATCTCGCAGTGCTGGAAGCCCTGTGGCTCAAGACAGGGAAGCACCTCTATCTCGACCTGTTCAAATACTGGTTGAAGATCTTCGCAGTCACCTTCGCTATGGGCGTCGTCTCGGGGATCGTGATGTCCTACCAGTTCGGCACCAACTGGTCGGTATTCTCCGACAAGGCCGGGCCGGTGATCGGCCCGCTGATGGCCTACGAGGTGCTGACCGCCTTCTTCCTCGAAGCCGGCTTCCTCGGCGTGATGCTGTTCGGGATGAACAAGGTCGGCAGGAAGCTGCATTTCGCCGCCACCGCAATGGTCGCGCTGGGCACTTTCGTCTCGGCGTTCTGGATCCTCTCGGTCAATAGCTGGATGCAGACGCCCACCGGGCACATCATGGGCGCCAACGGTCAGTTCCTGCCGGGCGAGAGCTGGTGGGACATCGTGTTCAATCCCAGCTTCCCCTATCGCCTCGTCCACACGGTGATCGCCGCCTATCTCACCACCGCCTTCGTCGTCGGCGGCGTGGGCGCGTGGCACCTGCTGAAAGACAGCGCCAATGCCCATGCGCGCAAGATGTTCTCGATGGCGATGTGGATGGCCACGCTGGTCGCGCCGGTGCAGATCTTCGCCGGCGACATGCACGGGCTCAACACGCTGGAGCACCAGCCGGCCAAGGTCATGGCAATGGAAGGCCATTATGAAAGCCATCCGGACGGTGCGCCGCTCTATCTGTTCGGCATTCCCAATGACAAAGAGCAGCGGCTCGACCATGCGATCGGCATTCCCAAACTTTCCAGCCTGATCCTGAAGCACGATCTCGATGCGTCGCTGGCCGGGCTCGACACCATTCCGGACGAGGACCAGCCGCCGGTCGGGATTGTGTTCTGGTCGTTCCGCATCATGGTCGCGATCGGCTTCGCCATGCTCGGCATCGGTCTGGGGAGCCTGCTCGCGCGCTGGCGCGGGCGGCTCTACGACTGGCACTGGCTGCACCGCGCGGCGATCGCCATGGGGCCTTCGGGCTTCGTCGCAGTCATCGCCGGCTGGGTGACGACCGAAGTCGGCCGCCAGCCATGGACTGTCTACGGCCTGCTGCGCACGGCGGACAGTGCCAGCCCGCTGGCGGCGCCTGCCGTCGGCGCTTCGCTGCTGGCCTTTGTGATTGTCTACTTCGCCGTGTTCGGCGTGGGCACCTGGTACATTCTGCGGCTGATGAAGGGCGTGCCGCATACCGGGGAGAAAGGTGTGAAACGCACCGAAACGGGGCCGGTCCGCACTGCCGGCATTACGCCGGGCCCTGTGCAGAACCCCGGCGGAGCGGGGACGTTTCCCGACGGTGAGAACGGGAGGGAGCGCTGATGGACCTGACCGTAATCTGGGCCGCCATTATCGCCTTCGCTGTCTTCGCCTATGTGGTGATGGACGGTTTCGACCTCGGCATTGGCATATTGTTCCCGCGCTTCGCGGTCGGAGACGAGCGCGACCAGGCGATGAACTCGATCGCGCCGGTGTGGGACGGCAACGAGACCTGGCTGGTGCTTGGCGGCGGCGGGCTCTTCGCGGCATTCCCGCTGGCCTACGCCATCATCCTGCCGGCGACCTACCCGCTGATTATTGCCATGCTTCTGGGGCTCGTCTTCAGGGGCGTGGCGTTCGAGTTCCGCTGGCGCGACCCTGGGCACCGGGCCTTTTGGGATGCCTCATTCTGCGGAGGTTCGCTATTAGCAGCTTTGTCGCAGGGCATGGTGCTCGGTGCGATCCTGCAGGGGATCGTCGTTGACGACCGGGCCTATGCCGGCAGCTGGTTCGACTGGCTGACTCCCTATACGCTGCTTACGGGCATCGGCGTGGCGGCAGGATATGCATTGCTGGGCAGCACCTGGCTGGTGTGGAAGACCGAAGGTGAAACGCAGGCGCGCGCTTACCGCCTGGCTTTGCCTTCCGCGATCGCCACGCTGCTACTGCTGCTGGCGGTCAGCATCTACACGCCGATGCTCGATGCCGGATATTTCGAGCGCTGGTTCACCATGCCCAGCTTCATCTTCGCCAGCCAGGTGCCGCTGCTCACCGCGATCATCGCCGCCTCGCTGTTCTACACGCTGAAGAAACGGCGCGAGGCGGCGCCATTCTTCCTCGCTCTGGCGATCTTCCTGCTGGGGATGCTGGGGCTCGGCGTCTCAATGTGGCCGTATGTGGTGCCCCACGACGTGACGATCTGGGACGCCGCAGCGCCCGAGCGCAGCCAGGTCTTCATGTTGGTGGGAGTGGCGATCACCATGCCGCTGATCCTAGCCTACACCGGCTGGGCTTATTGGGTGTTTCGCGGCAAGGTGGGCAGCGAAGGCTATCACTGATGGATCGCGGGTCGGAGGATGCCGATGCCAAGCCGCTATGGCAGCGGCTGGGATGGATGGCATTGCTGTGGTTGGCGAGTGTTGCAGCGCTTGGTGCGGTGGCGTGGTTGATCCGCCTTTGGCTCATTGAATAGAAAATGGACCCGGCCCTTCCGAGAGGGCCGGGTCCATTCGCACGCGGTCAGCGGGACACGAGCTGACCGCGCTTGAGCCTGGTTTCCCCGTCGACCCGGTCCGGTTCTCGGGACACGTCGCGGAATGTCAGCATTTCCCACACCCGGCCGGATGCGCCGTCATAGAAGCCGGCCTGTCCGTTCCATTCTTTCGGGTTTTCCCAGGTTCCGAACAGGCGATCCCACAGCATCAACTCACCGTAATTGCCGGCATGGCGACCACGCTGGTGGTGCAGGCCGTGGTTTTCAGGCCGCGCCATGATGTGGCCGATCCATCGCGGAGTCTTGATGTTGGTGTGGGTGAAGAATACCGCGAAGCCGCCGAACACGCCTGCGATCGCCGCAGCCATTGGGTCGAGTCCGATGCCGATGGTGAGCGCGAGGCTGGACATGAAAGTGAAGCCGACAATGTCCAGCGGCGAATGATAGAGCGCGCCCCAGGCATCCATCCGTTCGATCGAGTGATGCATCTGGTGGAAGACCCGCCAGAGGATGTCCGATGCGTGCAGCGCCCGGTGCCACCAATAGGTGAAGAACTGCGACACGGCGTAACCGAGCGGCGCTGCAATCCACAGGGGCAGTTCGGTCGCATCGATCAGCCGGTACTCGCCAAACCATCCGGCCCAGAGGAACGGCGCGTAGCTGGCCAGCACGAAATACATCGCCATGGTCAGCACGCCCCTGACTTTCCAGAATGGCACCTTGGGGTATTTGCGCGCCGGGAACAGCGTATCGATGAGGATGAAGGCAGCCAGGCCGCCCACCAGTATGAGATTGATGATATTGAACATGAACAAACCCGTTGTTTGAAGACATCGAAAGGGGATCGCGGGCGCCGTCCATGGGATATGGGAGAGGAGAGGACGGCACCCGCGAAAGAGAGGGCCCTTGCGGACCTCTGTTGCGATCAGGCGATGAGGGCGGCAGGCAGCGGGATCACGCTTCCCAGGAAGGCAAGCCCGCCGAAAATCCACAGGCCCAGAATCGCCGCGAAGCCGGCGTCTGACATTGTTCGTTTCCTTGTGATGTTGTTTCTGGCCGGCGCGCTCTGG
>CAYRCH010000014.1:24807-27268 GCA_964422665.1 uncultured Sphingomonadaceae bacterium
TGCAGCCGGGAGCGGTTGTGCGAACTGTTCTGGGACCGCGCCGCCGATCCGCGCGGCGGCTTGCGCTGGGCGCTGACTCGCATTCGCAAGGCGCTGGGGCCGGATGAGGCTTGGCTGAAGGCCGACCGCCTCACCATCCGTCTGGATGTACCGCCCGAGGCTGTGGCTTGCTCTGTTCGAGGCGAGCGGCTGCTGGCGCTGGTCGCCGGACGCGAACACGACGATTTCGCACTTTGGCTGGCCGACTTGCGGAGACGCCTGGGTGAAGCGCAACAGCATAGCGAGGCTGGCCGCGAGGAAACCATGCCCGGCGCATTTGTGGAGCAGGGGAAGCCACACCAGCTTATCCGCTATACGCGCGCCCCGGATGGCACTCGCATCGCCTATGCCACGATGGGAGACGGGCAGCCGGTGATGAAAGCGGCGAACTGGCTTGGCCATCTCGAGGCCGAGCTGGATGTCCGGCTATGGTCTGGGCTCTATCGCGAACTCGCCTCGCGATATTGCCTCTACCGATATGATGAGCGGGGCAGCGGGCTGAGCGACTGGAGGGTCGACGAGATTTCCTTTTCGGCCTTTGTCAGCGATCTGGAGTGTGTTGCCGACGCGCTGGGGCTCGAACGTTTCCCCCTGATCGGCATCAGTCAGGGCGGGGCGGTATCCATCGAATATGCGGCGCGCCATCCGGAACGCGTCAGCGCGCTGGTTCTGATTGGCGCCTACCCGGCGGGATGGCGATTTCACCCTTCGGACAATGTTCGGGCCCGGCGCGAGGCCGAAATGAAGCTGGTCGAGCTGGGCTGGGGGGATGACAGTGCCGCTTACAGGCAGATCTTTTCGCAGACCTTTCTGCCCGATGCGCCGCCGGAACTGATCAGCCAGTTCAACGATTTCCAGCGCCGCTCCACTTCACCTGCGAACGCCGCGAGATTCATTGAGAGTTTTGGCGATATCGACGTCCGGGATCGTCTTGCCGAAGTGCAGATTCCGGCGCTTGTACTCCATTCGGAGCGCGACCAGCGCATTCGCATCGGCGTGGGAGAGGAACTTGCCGCGTCGCTGCCCAATGCTCGGTTCGAGACAATGAACAGCGCCAATCATGTGCCCTACGAGGGCGAACCGGCGTTTTTGCGCATGATCGAGGCGATCGGCGAGTTCCTGAACGAAGTCGCTTAGCGGCTGCCCGTAGCGGCCTGTTGCCTTCGACAAGAATGGTCGGGGAGACAGGATTCGAACCTGCGACCCTCTGCTCCCAAAGCAGATGCGCTACCAGGCTGCGCTACTCCCCGACACAGGGCAAATACACGAGTGGTGGGCCCGGCAGGATTCGAACCCGCGACCTAGCCGTTATGAGCGGCCAGCTCTAACCGCTGAGCTACAGGCCCCGCTCCCGCGTGGCGATGCGGACTAGCCGCTGCATCCTGCAGAAACAAGCGCCCATTCGCGTGACTATCGCTGTACCGCATCCATCACCTGTTTCACTCCAACCGGTGAGACCCCGCGCCGTTTCAGGTAGGCGAAGACCTGTCGCCACCAATCATACAGCCGGTCCACATCATCTTCGTTACGGACATATGGCGTGTTTCCCGGCCGCAGCGAGGGACTGTGGAAGCTGAACACCATCAGTTCCAGCCCATCGTCCAGCGCAATGTCGATCCCGCGAATGGCTTCTTCAACGGTCACGCCTTCGGGAGTGAGTGGAATCCGTTCGAGCATGCCAAGTGCGGCCAGCACGCCGCGCAGCCGCGGCGCGCGCCACAGCAGCGGATAGAGCGTTCGGCCCTGTTTTCGCAGCATGCCCCAGAATACTGTCGTCAGTGGCAGCTCCAGCAGGCTGCGCTCCTCGTCGAGCCAATAGGGCCATAGTGGATGGTCGCGAAAGTTCGGGCCACCGATGAAGGAATAGTCGAAATGACTCCGCACAGACGTATCGATCGCCACCCCCTGTTCCCGCAATATCTCGACTGTGGATGGGCCGACCCCGTATCGGCCAGCTCGATAGATTGCAGGAACCGCGTCGAAATTCTTCTCGATTTCGCGGCGCAGGCGTGAAAGCTTTTCCGCCTCCAGATCGCGCTGCAGATTGCCGGCATAGGAATTGTGGTCGTTGATTTCTTCGATCAGCGGCGGATTGACCCATGGGTGCAGCTGGATGCCGATTTCGGCATCGCCGCTGGCCAGCGAGGGGCCGAGGATCTCGGCCGCGAGCCGGCAGCTGGCGATGGGCCAGTCCGCGAGATAAACCGGGCAGACCCCCTCATTGTCGCAGAATTCCTGGAATTTGCGTAACCGCGGCACATGTTCCAGCCCATAGTCGCCGTCACCGACATTGCGGCTCCAGTCGAACTCCTCTTCTGTATCCACCGTGAGCATGAACCGGCGGCCGAAACCGGGGGCGAACCTGGCTCGCGCAGATTGTGCGGGTGGCTGGAGTATCGATTTGTCCACGCGGTGCCGGTTC
>CAYRCH010000015.1:0-3815 GCA_964422665.1 uncultured Sphingomonadaceae bacterium
GAATCGAGCAGGATCACCACGTCCTTCTTGTGCTCGACCAGGCGCTTTGCCTTTTCGATAACCATTTCAGCAACTTGCACGTGGCGCGAGGCTGGCTCGTCAAAGGTCGAGGAAATGACCTCGCCCTTCACGCTGCGCTGCATGTCGGTGACTTCCTCGGGCCGCTCGTCCACCAGCAGCACGATCAGGAACACTTCCGGATGGTTGTCGGTGATCGCCTTGGCGATGTTCTGCAGCAGCACGGTCTTGCCGGTCCGCGGCGGCGCCACGATCAGCGCACGCTGGCCCTTGCCCTGCGGCGCGATGATATCGATCACCCGCGCGCTCTTGTCCTTGACCGTCGGATCGACCGTATCGAGGACCAGCTTCTCGTCCGGGTAAAGCGGAGTGAGGTTGTCGAAATTGGTCCGGTGGCGCACGGCGTCCGGATCGTCGAAATTGACGGTGCTGATCTTGGTCAGCGCGAAATAGCGCTCCCCGTCGCGTGGTTCGCGGATCTCGCCTTCCACCGTATCGCCCGTGCGCAGGCCCCATTTGCGGACCTGGTTGGGTGAAACATAGATGTCGTCGGGCCCGGCAAGGTAGTTTGCCTCGGCGCTGCGCAGGAAACCGAAACCGTCCTGCAGCACCTCGATCGTGCCCATGCCCATGATTTCCTCGCCATTTTCGGCGAGTTCTTTCAGGATCGCGAACATCAGATCCTGCCGGCGCATGGTCGACGCGCCTTCGACGCCCAGATCCTCGGCCATCGAGACGAGATCCGCCGGGGCCCTTTGCTTCAGTTCTTTGAGATGCATTGTCGAATTTCCATACAAGGTGTGAGGGCCGGCCGGTCTGTGGCTTTGGGAAAAGCCTGGGCTTGGGGAAAGCGGACCTCTTCCGCCGGGAGGCGGTGTGCCGGTTGCACGTTACGAAATAGGGACGGCCGGCATTGCCGTCAATTCGATTCAGCTCAGAACGGTTTGATGATGACGAGTATCACCACGAGGATCGCCGCGACGCCCGGAATCTCGTTGAGCAGGCGCAAATGCTTGCCTTCGAGGGGGCGCTCGCCGCGGGCCAGCTTCTTCGCATAGGCCGCCATCCATCCGTGATAGGCGGAAAGGCCGAGCACCAGCAGCAACTTGGCATGAAACCAGCCCTGGCTCCAGGCATCGATCCGGAAAGCAAGCGCAAGACCGAAGGCCCAGACCACGACGATCGAGGGCAGCAGGATGATTTTCAGGATCTTGCGCTCGCGGTCGACCCAGCTTGCCGCTTCGGCCGACCCGGGCGCGGACTCCTGATGATAGACGAAGAAACGAGGCAGCATGAACAGGCCTGCCATCCAGAATATCACGAAAATGACGTGGCCGGCCTTCAGCCAGAAATAGAGCATTGCGAGCACATCCTGCATGGCGCCTATCTAGGATTCCCGGGAGCCGCCGTCATCCCCGCCAGGCCCGGACCGTCTCTAGCAGTCGCTCGACATTGGCAATGGGCGTCTCCTTGTCGATGCCGTGGCCGAGATTGAACACATGCGGCCGGTCGGCAAAGGCCGAGAGGATCCGCCGCGCTTCGTCCCCGATCTGCTCGCCCCCGGCAAGAAGCAGCATTGGATCGAGATTGCCCTGCACCGGCATGGCGGGCGGAAGCGCGCTTGCCGCCCACACCGGATCGACCGTCTCGTCGAGCGCAATCGCATCGACTCCCGTTTCGCGGGCGAAGGCGCCGAGCTTGCCTCCGGCACCCTTGGGAAAGCCGATCACCGGAACATCCGGATGACGGGCCTTGAGTCCCGCTACGATCGCCGACGTCGGTGCGATCACCCAGCGTTCGAACTGCGATGGCGACAATGTGCCGGCCCAGCTGTCGAACAGCTGGACAGCCTCGGCTCCTGCGGCCACCTGCCCGGCGAGGTACTCGATCGTGACCGCGACGATCCGCTCCATGATCGCGGAAAATCCGCCCGGATCGCGCGTCGCCAGCAGCCGCGTCGCCGCCTGGTCCCGGCTTCCTTCCCCCTGCACCATGTAGGTGGCCACGGTCCACGGGCTGCCGGCAAAGCCCAGCATGGTCACACCCTCCGGCAGATCGGCCCGGGTTCGGCGCACGGTTTCATAGATCGGCTCGAAACGCGAATGATCGGGTTCCAGACGATCCAGCAAATCAGGCATCACCGGCGGCGACAGGCGAGGTCCTTCGCCGGCCAGGAAAGCCAGATCCTGCCCCAGCGCATGCGGGACGATGAGGATATCCGAAAACAGGATCGCACCGTCGAAACCGAACCGCCGCACCGGCTGCAGCGTGATCTCCGCCGCGGCCGCGCTGTCATACACCAGCTCGAGAAAGCCGCCCTTGCTTTCGCGCAGTGCCCGGTATTCCGGCAGGTAGCGGCCTGCCTGCCGCATGAGCCAGATCGGGCGCCGATCCCCTTGCTGGCCATTGAGCGTATCTAGAAGAAGGCCGGGCATCTCGGAAAGGGTCCAATCCAAAAAATAACAATATTGATTCTAGGATTCAGGACTCTGTTGGCCCTGTGGAAAGCGGGAATTGCCGGGCCTTGCCCGAATTGTGCGGAATTGAACAGGGGCGACCTGGGTGCCGAATCGCCGCTAATGCATCGTCAACCATTGCTTGTCCCCGCAATCCCCAGCCTGTCGAGAAAGCCTCAGTCCGGTTCAAAAGCCCGCGGCTGCAAAACCGGTTTGCGGTGAAGGAATTCGATCCCGAACTTGTCCGCCGATTTCTCCCGTGGTTTATGCCGGTCAACTCCACAGGCCCCGGCTTGTCACTCGCCGCGAAAGCACAACTTGTCACGCCTCCACCTTCATCTGCTGTCCGATTCGACCGGCGAAACGCTGGAAATGGTCGCCAAGGCGGCGCTCGCGCAGTTCGACGATGCCGACGTGATCCGGCATTTCTGGCCCATGGTCAGGAGCCAGGCGCATCTCGACCGTATCCTGGGCGAGATTGCCGACCATCCCGGGCTGGTGCTGTTCACTCTGGTCAATGCGGAAATCCGCCAGCGGCTGGAGGAACGATGCCGCGCTATGGGCCTGCCGGTGGTCGCGGCGCTCGACGCGGTGACAGCGGCGCTCGAAGACCGGCTGGGCCAGACGGCGCGCGGCCGACCCGGGCGCCAGCACGCCATGGACGAAGCCTATTTCGCGCGCGTCGATGCCATTCACTACACCATCGCTCATGATGACGGTGTCCTGCATGAGGATTGGGAAGAAGCCGATATCATCCTGGCTGGTGTGTCGCGCACTTCGAAAACGCCGACCAGCATCTACCTTGCCAATCGCGGCTACAAGACGGCCAATATACCGCTGGTGATGGAAAGTCCGCCGCCGAAATCGCTCTATGCGCTTCGCCATCCGCTGGTGGTCGGCCTCACCACGGCGCCGCGGCGGCTGGTGCAGATTCGCCGCAACCGGCTGCTCTCGCTCAACGAATCCGCGCATACGGCCTATGTCGATGAGGAGCATGTCGAGCAGGAAGTCGCCTTTGCACGCAGGATTTTCGCGGATCAGGGCTGGCCGGTGATCGACGTCACCCGTCGCTCGATCGAGGAAACGGCCGCGGCAGTGATCAACCTTTACAACGAGCGGGACCCGCAGGGGGAAGACGGCGCGGCGGAGAACCTGCTGCCATGATCGTCCTGGCTTCCAGAAGCGCATCCCGGCAGGCGATGCTGCGCGGGGCAGGCGTCGCGTTCGAGGCGATTCCCGCAAATATCGACGAGCGCGCGATCGAGGCGCAGCTTGCGGAAGGCGGGCCGGCGGAAGTCGCCCAGCAACTGGCCGAGGAAAAGGCGCTGGCCGTGGCGAAAA
>CAYRCH010000015.1:3915-10825 GCA_964422665.1 uncultured Sphingomonadaceae bacterium
GCGGATGCAATGTGACCATGCCGCACAAGCAGGCGGTGATGGCTCACCTCGACAATATTGATTCGACTGCGGCCGCCATCGGTGCGGTCAATACGATCTATCGCCAATCGGGCGGCCTCGCCGGCACCAACACCGATGCAGAGGGATTTCTCGAGCCGCTGCGCGACGTGCTGGCCGGGCGGCACCTGTTCCGTATGGCGCGGATACTCGGCACCGGCGGTGCCGCGCGGGCGATCGTCACTGCGCTGGCCGGCCACGGTTTCACGCTGGTCCTGGCCGGGCGCAGTCCGGAGAAGGCGCAGGCCCTGCTAAGCGAGCTCGCGCCCGGCGGCGATCACCATGCGATCGACCTTGCCCATTTTGCCGATCCGACCGATTTTCCGTTCGACGACCGCGAGGGCTGTCTCGACCTGCTGGTCAATGCCAGTCCGCTCGGCATGGCCGGGCAGCCGCCGCTGGCCTATGATTTCAGCCACACGCCGCCCGGGACGATCGTGTACGACATCGTGACCCATCCGCTCGAGACTCCGCTGCTCAGGGAAGCGCGAAGCCGCGGCCTGCGCACGATCGACGGGCTCTCCATGCTGATCGGCCAGGCGGCGATCGCCTTCGAAATCTTTTTCGGCCAGGCGCCTCCCCGCACGGACGGCGACCGCGAATTGCGGGCGCTGCTCAGCCGATGAGCCACCCGCTCATCATCGGCCTCACCGGTTCGATCGGCATGGGCAAGTCGACTGTCGCCGAGATGTTTCGCGAGGCCGGCGTGCCCGTCTTCGATGCGGATCGCGAAGTGCGCCGCATGCAGGGGCCGGGCGGAAGCCTGCTTCAGGCCATCGAAGCGGAATTTCCCGGCACCACCGGCGAGGACGGCGTTGTGCGCGACAGGCTCGGCGCGCTGGTGTTCGAAGATCCCGCGGCGATGGCGCAGCTCGAGGCGATCGTTCATCCCGCGGTGCGCGCGGCCCGCTCCGAATTCCTGATCGAACATGCCGGGGCGCCGATGGTGCTGTTCGACATTCCGCTGCTGTTCGAGAAAGGCGGGTTCGAGGAAGTGGACAGGATTGTAGTCGTGTCCGCGCCGCACGAGGTGCAGCGCGCAAGGGTGCTTTCGCGCCCTGGCATGAATGCCGAAAAATTCGCCGATATCCTTGCCCTGCAGATGCCCGATGCGGAAAAGCGCGCCCGTGCCGATCATGTGATCGATACGGGTGCCAGCCTCGCCGAAACCCGCGCGCAGGTCGCTGCGCTGATCGAAAAGCTGCGTGGCTGATCGCGGCCCCTTGTTTCGCCGCAATCTCTCGGCATAGTGAAGCCGATGCGTGAAATCGTGTTCGATACGGAAACCACCGGACTCGACCCGGCGACGGGCGACCGGATGGTGGAAATCGGCTGCGTCGAAATGGTCAACCGTGTCCCGACCGGCGCGGTTTTCCATCGCTATTTCAATCCCGAGCGCCCGATGCCGCCCGCGGCCGAAGCAGTCCATGGATTGAGCGACGCCTTCCTCGCCGACAAGCCGCCATTCGCGCACGAAGCCGGCGCCTTTCTCGAGTTCATCGGCGATTCCCCGCTGGTCGCGCATAATGCGATGTTCGATTTCGGCTTCCTCAATGCAGAGCTCGCTATCGCCGGACTGGATCCGGTCGGGCATGACCGCATGGTGGATACGCTGTCGCTGGCCCGCCGGCGCCATCCGGGGGCCAAGCATTCGCTCGACGCACTTTGCACGCGCTATGGAATCGACCGCAGCCACCGGACCAAACATGGCGCACTGCTGGACGCCGAATTGCTGGCCCAGGTCTATGTCGAGCTGACCGGCGGCCGCCAGATCGGGCTCGGCCTGGCAGCGGATGAGCCGCAAACGGTCGAAATCGAAGTGGAAGTGATCAGCATCACGCGCAGGTTCCGACCGCCTCGCCCGCATGCGGCAAGCGCGGCCGAACTTCAGCGGCACAAAGCCTTCCTCCAATCGTTGGAATCCCCGGTGTGGGAGCGGTAATGCTCCGCGCCGTAACAGGAGTAATACAGAAAATGGAACTTCGGGTTTCGGGCCACCAGATGGAAACGGGATCGGCCTTGCAGGAACACGCCGCGGAGCGGCTGGGCGGTATCGTCGAGAAATATTTCAGCCGTGCCCTCTCGTCCGCGGTGACCTTCGGCAAGGCGCCGGCCAATGCCTTCAGCTGCGACATCGTGACGCACGTCACGCACGGGCTGATCCTCAAGAGCCATGGCGAGGCCCACGACGCCCACCAGGCGTTCGATCAGGCGGCGGACAAGATCGAAAAGCAGCTGCGCCGCTACAAGCGCCGGCTGAAGGACCGGTCCGAACAAAGCGCGCAGGCGGCCAAGGAAGAAGATGCCGCCTATACGGTGTTCGCCTACGAAGAGGCGGATGTCGAGATCGAGAGCGAGGCGCCTCCCGTCATCGCCGAAACGCGGATCGACATCCCCGAAGCATCGGTGTCCGATGCGGTCATGATGCTCGATCTGCGCCACACCAATGCGCTGTTTTTCAAAAACGCTGGCACTGGACGGCATAATATGGTTTACCGCCGGCCCGATGGCTCGATCGGTTGGGTTGAACCGTCCTGACGCCCGATGGGCCCCACTCCACTTTCGCCGCTTGCCAGGGCCCGGTTCGCCGGGAAAGGCGGCATTTACGGAACTGCTCTCCGACTTTCCCCCTCATTGGTTGGATTTGGTTTGAAAACAAATGACTGCGATTTTCCAGATTTCCAGCAAGGCGGTGGCCTTCACCAGCGCCGGAACCAAGAAAGATATCCTGATCCAGCTCGCCAATCGATTCGCGCTCGCTTACGGGCTCGATCCGGACCGCGTGCTCGAGCATCTTGAAGAGCGCGAAAAGCTGGGAAGCACCGGCTTTGGCCGCGGTGTGGCGATTCCCCATGCGAGAATGGCGGATGTGCGCCGTCCGGTCGCGGCCATGCTCAAACTCGAAGAGCCGGTAGACTTTCTCTCGTCGGACGGAATGCCGGTTGACCTGGTGTTCGGGCTGCTGTCGCCGGAAAATGCCGGGGCGACCCATCTCCACGCGCTGGCCGCCATTTCCCGCCTGGTGCGCGAGGAAGGCATGCACGAGGCGATGAACCAGGCGCCCGATGCCGAGGCGCTTTATGCGCTGGTCAGCAATGTCAGCGCCCGTGACGCCGCCTGACGACGACAATTCCGGCGCGGCCGCGCATTTCCGGGCGCTCGAGAATCTCTATGCATCGGCGCCGATCAACAGGCTGTTCCAGTCCCGACTGACCATTCCCGCGGCCGGGCAGTCGCGGATCGAATTCGTGGTTGGCGAGGATGTCCACCATGCGGCGGGCGCGGCGCATGGGACGATCTATTTCAAGATGCTGGACGATGCCGCCTTCTATGCCGCCAACTCGCTGGTATCGGACCGCTTCCTGCTGACCACCGGGTTCAATCTGCATTTCACCAAGCCGGTGCGCGAAGGCCCGGTCGTGGCCGAAGGACGGTGGGTATCCGGACGGAGACGGGTGTTTGTCGCCGAAGCGCGGCTGATCGATGCCGAAGGGGACGAGATCGGCCGGGGCACCGGCACCTTCATGCGCTCGCGCATCCCGCTGGCGGGGCTGGAAGGCTACCGCGCCGAATCGGACTGATCCGGTGGAGGAACGGCTTCCCGCGCAGCTCGAAGTTTCCGGCATGATCCGCGCCGTGCAGAATTCGGGCGGCTTTGCAACGGTTCTCGCAAGGGGTGAACAGCAGGCCGGCACCATCCTTGTCGTTTGTTGCGAGAATGGCGCCAATGGGCGCATTTTCGAACGCATGCCCAGTCTGGACGGTGGCCGAGAGTGGGTCCAGACGAAGGTCCAAGACCCTGAAAATACGACCGAATTTTCCGAATATCTGGCTCGCCGAAAGCGACAGGATAGCGACCTGTGGATTGTTGAGCTGGATATCGCTGGTGCGGAACGGTTTATCGGATTTGAAGGAACTTTTGGTTGACCCCTTTCCCCCCGCCTCTATCTGCCCGCTCACTTCCAGAAAGCGCAGGCGGTTCTTCACGCAGCAAGTTGCGTAAGGGCAAGCGCGCAGACGGGGGGCAGCCGGCAGGCTGAGATAGCGGATCGACTGCATAGTCGAGAGGAAGTGAACAGGCCCGCCGAAAAGGGCCATGTCGATCCGGCGCCTGCGACTGGTGTGCTCACCGCCCAGAGCAACAGGGTAGATGAAATTCAACTCGTCCAAGGCCGGCGCGCTTGCGCTGCCGGTGCTGACTTTGTCCGCGCTTACCGGCGCGGAATATGGCGGAGCCTTCACCGGTAAGGCCCAGGCCGCCGACGCGGCGCCCGCCATGGTGACGGTCGACACGCTGCCTGTGGCGGCGGAGCTGATCGAAAACGATTCCCAGCCGCGCTTCGTCCCGCAAATCGAACCGGATTCGATCGCAGCGCAGGCAAAACCGGCAGCCAGCCTGCCCGACCTTGTTGCCGATCTCCGCCACGATGCTCCGATGTCGCCCGAAATGCGCTGCCTTGCCGGGGCAATCTATTTCGAATCGCGCGGCGAGCCGCTGGAGGGCCAGCTGGCTGTGGGCCAGGTCATCGTCAACCGCGCGGAATCCTCCCTTTTCCCGGACGATTATTGCGGCGTGGTCACCCAGCGTTCCCAGTTTTCCTTCGTGCGCAACGGACGCATCCCCGAACCCGACAAGTCTTCGGCGGCCTGGCACAAGGCGAAAGCCGTGGCGCAGATCGCCCATCAGGGCCTGTGGGACAGCGGGGCGGCGGATTCGCTGTTCTTCCATGCCACCTATGTGAAACCGCGCTGGAGCCACCGCAAAGTGGCGCGCGCGACGATCAGCCGGCACGTCTTCTACCGCTAGGCGCTGCAGGCCGGGCGTCGCCGCGCCCCGTCAGGCGCGCAGTTCGACCCACACGGGCGCATGGTCGCTGGCCTTTTCGCGGCCGCGATATTCCTTGTCGACGCCTGCCGATACCAGCCGGTCGGCGGCCTCGGGCGAAAGCAGCAGGTGGTCGATCCGGAAACCGTGATCGCGCTGCCACGCGCCGGCCTGGTAATCCCAATAGGTCCATACACCGCCCTGCGGGTTCAGGGTGCCGATCGCATCGGTCCACCCGTCGCCGAGCAGCCGGGCATAGGCGTCGCGCGATTCCGGCTGCATCAGCGCGTCGCTGGCCATTGCGCTGGCCGACCAGACATCCTTGTCCTCGGGGATGACGTTGAAGTCGCCCAGCATCACGGTCGGGCGCTCCAGTTCCCACAATTCGCGCATCCGCGCGCGCAGCCGGCCCATCCAGGCGATCTTGTAGTCGAATTTCGGCCCGGGATGCGGATTGCCGTTCGGCAGATAGAGATTGGCCACCCGCACGCCGGAAATGTCGGCTTCGATATAGCGCGCCTGCTCGTCATCCGGGTCGCCCGGCAGCCCGACATGCAAATCTTCCGGCTTGCTCCCCTTTGCCAGGATCGCAACGCCGTTGAAGCCCTTCTGCCCGTGCCAGGCGGCGCCATAGCCGATCTTCTCGAACTCGGCGGCGGGAAAGTCCGGGTCCTGGCACTTGATTTCCTGGAGGCAGGCAACATCCGGCTGGCGCTCTTCGAGCCATTCGAGCAGCCGCGGCATGCGGGCGCGAATCCCGTTGATGTTGAAGCTGGCGATGAGCATTCCGGTCCCTTGGTCTGTGAATTCGATTATGGCGCTATAGGCCAACCGACCACAGATGGCCCGGGAGGCCAAACGATTTCCGCGCGGCGGCGGTATCAGATGCCGAAACTGGTGCCGCAGCCGCATCCGGCGGCCGCCTGCGGATTCTCGACCCGGAAGGCCGTTCCGCCGAGGGACTCGACGAAATCGACCGTGCTCCCCGCCACCAGCTCCAGGCTGACGGGATCTACCACCAGCTTCACCTCGCCGGTTTCGCTGACCTGGTCATCCTCTTCCGGCGCGGCGGCCAAGCCGAACTTGTACTGGAATCCCGAACATCCCCCGCCCTCTACCGACAGGCGCAGGATTGGCGGGCCGCCTTGCCGGGCAGCGATGGCGGCCACGCGGCGCGCGGCGGCTTCGGTCAGGGTCGGCATCTCGCTCATGCGCGGAATGTAGGGATCGGCGCGCGCAGCGGCAAGCGGACAGGAATGTGCCGGCTAGGCGGTCTGGATATAGACTCGCATCTGTTCGGCTTCCGCCTCGACTTCGTCGATCCGGCTTTTCACGATATCGCCGATCGAGATGAACCCGAACATCGTCTCGCCTTCGACGACCGGAAGGTGACGCACCCGCCGCCTGGTCATCAGCGCGAGCGCGTCATTCGCGGTCATTTGCCTGTCGACGGTAATGGCGGGCGCGGTCATCACTTCGCCGACCTGCCTATCGAGGCAGATCGCCCCTTCCTCGGCGAGCCGGTAAAGCACGTCCCGCTCGGAAAAGATGCCGGCCACCCGGCCGTTTTCCATCACCGGCATGGCGCCGATCCGCCGTTCGGCGAGTATCCGGATCGCTTCGCGAACCTGCGTGGCGGTTCCGCAGCTGATAATGCGGTGGCGATCCCGCCCTGCAATAAGTTGCGCAATATCCATCGGGGCGCTTCCTCTCGGCCGCGATCATGCCACAATATGCCGATTCTCGCCAAATCGGGGCCCGCCGGCGGTTGCCAAGACCCGCCATAAGGGCGCATGGCGCGCGCATGGCCGGCGATTCTCCCCTCGATGATCCGCACAAGGCAGCCTACGCCTGGGCGCGCTACTGGCGCATCATGCGGCTGGTGGGCGCGATAACGGCAGTGGTCGTTGCGGCGGCTATGCTCGCCATCTTCCTGTCGGCGGAGTCGGTATCGATCCATTTCTATATCGCCAGCGCGCTCGGCATCGGCTTCACCATGCTGCTCGGCGGGGCGCTGATGGGGCTGGT
>CAYRCH010000015.1:10925-15153 GCA_964422665.1 uncultured Sphingomonadaceae bacterium
TGGCGCTCGATCGTCTCGCCGCCGATCTTCGCGAGGGCGGCTTCGGCCCGTTCAATGTCCTGCCTGCTGGCGGGTGCCATTTTCGTTGGCGGAGTCAGCCCTTCTTCCCGGCGATGCGCGCGATTTCCGCCTTGACCAGCCGTTCGACCAGTTCGGGCAGGTTGCGGTCGAGCCATTCCGCGAGCATCGGCCGGAGCAGGTCGCGCGTCAGCCCCTCGAGCGAGGTCTCCCCCGAACGGACGATCTGCGGCTGGGCTCCGGGTTCGGCGAGCATCGACAGTGCGGAGAAGCTTTCCCGCATGGCCTTGGCCGATTCCTGGGTCAGCAGCGTCTCGTCGCCGGCCTCGGTATCGTCTTCGTCGTCCTCAAATTCCATGAGCGCGTCACCGGCGTCGAGCTCCAGCACGTCCGCGGATTCGTCATCCTCGAGCTCGTCCAGATGGGCGGTGGCCTCGCTGCGCCGCTGGCGCTCCACGTCTGCCCGCTCGCGATTGTCGCGCGCAATCACCCGCTTGATCGATTCCAGGATTTCCTCGACCGAAGGTTCGCCGTCCCGCTGCATGCCCAACCCCTACTCCTGATCGGGCGACACTTCCCCATCGGGTGCGGGAATGTCAACGGTGCGTGTGGATTGCGGCACGGGATCCGGGTCGAAACTCCAGTCGAAGAACTTGCCCCGCACCCGTTCGTAATTGACTTCCGGATCGTAAAGCAGCGTTTCGTCGCCCAGCCCCAGGTCGCGCGCCTCCGCCCGGCCCATCGCCGCCAGCAGCGTGAAGCCGGCGACATAGGCATTGCGCCGCGCGGTCACGAGCTGGACCTGCGCCCGCAGCAGTTCCTGCTGCGCATCGAGAATGTCGAGAATTGTGCGATTGCCGACGGAATTCTCCGCCCGCACGCCTTCGAGGCTGAGCTCCGCGGCACTGACCGCGCTCTCCGAGGACTCGATAATCGCCAGCGCCGCCTGCCAGCTCGAATAGGCCGAACGAACCTGCGCGATCACATCACGCTCGGCGCCGATTTCCTGCTCGAACGCGGCCGATGCGCGCGACTGCGCCTGCCGTTCGAGCGCCGCCGGCCGCCCGCCCTGGAAAATCGGGATCGTTGCGCGCACGCCAGCCGTGGCCGAAGTGGTCGAATAGGGCGGGCCGATGCCGGGATCGCTTTCCAGCGTGTTGTTGTAATTCCCCGTGGTGAACAGTTCGAGCCGGGGCAGGCGGCCGGAACCCGCCACTTCGATATCGTAGCGGGCGGCTTCCGCGCGTTCGCGGGCGGCGATGATGTCGGGATTATTGGCGAGCGCGATGTCGGTCGCGGTTTCGGGGTCCTCCGGAAGGCCGGGCAGCGGCGGCGGCGGTTGCAGATCGTCCGGAAAATCGCCGACCAGCTGGATGTAGCGTTCGCGCGCGCCAAGCAGATTGGCCTCGGCGCTGCGCAAATCGCCTTCCGCCAGCGCCAGGCGGGATTGCGACTGGGCGACATCGGTGCGGGTGAGATCGCCGATCTCGAAGCGGTCGCCTGTCGCCTGCAAATTGACCGAGAGCACTTCGACATTGTTGCGCGAGAGTTCGACCACCGCCTCGTTCAGGATCACATCCATATAGGCGGCGACGACCTGGCTGAAGATCGCGCTTTCCGTCGCGCGCAGCTCGGCCTGCCCGGCTTCGACCCGGCGCCTCGCGGCGGAAATGGCATTGCGCGTGCCGCCGCCGGAATAAATCGGCACCGACAGCGAGACCGAGCCTGTCAGCGAACGGTCGGCAAACAGTCCGTTGGGGTCCGGCTCCGCATCGCGCAGCACCTCGCTATATTGCGCCTGGCCGTTCACCGAAGGCAGGCCGGCAGAGCGTTCGATCGGCACGTTTTCGTCGGTGGCACGCTGCTGCGCCCGCGCCGCCTGCAAGGTTGGGTTGGTCTCATATGCCTGGACCAGTGCCTCCTTGAGCGTATCGGCGGAGGCCGGTGCGCTCGTCAGCGCGATTGCCGCGCAGGCGCTGGAAAGCGCGATGCGATGCGCGCGTTTCCCTGCCATGCTCAGAAGCTCCAGCCCCGGGGGACCGCGAATTCCGGCAGCACCGGGATCCCCATTTCCGCCAGCGGCGTCAGCGCCACCTGGCCGGCGACCTTGCGTCCCGTGGCGAGGCGAGTCACTCCGCGGCTGACCAGGCCGGTGACGATGCGCGCATTCTCCGCAAGGTTCTTCGTCAGCGCTGCCGGCAGCTCTTCGACTGCCCCGTCCACCAGCAGGAGCGTGTATTCACGGCGCTTGCGCCCGCCGGCAAGGCTGTCTTCCGGCCGGACCACATCCAGCGCAGCGACCAGCGGCCGCACCAGTTCGGCCACATAGGCGGACGCACTCAGCACCAGCACTTCGTCGTCCGGTCGCGGCTCCGCTTCTTCCAGCATCCGCCCGTAGAACAGCGGCGCAGCAAGGAAGCGGCCGGATTCGAGCGGGACTGCCCGGTCCATATAGGCCATCGGCTTGAGCTGGTCGGGCACGAACTGCTCGCGCGAGACCGCGCTCATCCGATTGAGGACGAAGGGGGTGTTCACACCGCTCGGGCGCAGCTGGCTGTCGATCATCGCCCTGCTGGCCGCTTCGTAATTGGTGGCTTTGGGGCGGTCTGTCACACTGGTCACTGGATCAATTCTCTTCTCAGGCCTGGGCAAGGGGCGCTTTAGGCGGAACGGCACTTCAGGCCAAGCGCTTTGACCATATGGCCTTGCGCGCATAATGGGGCCGTCATTCGACAGGAAGGAGTGCAGGGTCGATGAGCGACATGGTAACGATTCGCGAGGAAGACCTGATCGAGAGCGTCGCCGACGCGCTCCAGTATATCTCCCATTACCACCCGCTGGACTATATCCAGGCGCTCGGGCGCGCCTATGAGGCGGAGCAGGGGCCGGCCGCGAAAGACGCGATCGCGCAGATCCTCACCAACAGCCGTATGTGCGCCGAAGGGCACCGGCCGATCTGCCAGGATACCGGCATCGTCAACGTCTTCGTCCGGTGGGGGCAGGAATGCCGGCTGGAATCCTCGCGTTCGTTGCAGGACGTGGTCGATGAAGGCGTCCGCCGCGCCTATACCAACCCCGACAATCCGCTGCGCGCCTCGATCCTCGCCGATCCGGCCTTCACGCGCCGCAACACCCGCGACAATACGCCCTGCGTCCTCTCGGTCGACATGGTCCCGGGGCGGACCGTCGGCATCGACGTTGCCGCCAAGGGCGGCGGGAGCGAGAACAAGTCGCGCTTCAAGATGATGAACCCGTCGGACAATATCGTCGAATGGGTGGTGGAGCAGATTCCCGGCATGGGCGCCGGCTGGTGCCCGCCGGGCATGCTCGGCATCGGTATCGGCGGCACGGCCGAGCACTGCATGAAGCTCGCCAAGCTGTCGCTGATGGATCCGATCGACATGGGCCAGCTCAAGGCGCGCGGGCCGCAGAACGACATCGAGAAGCTCCGGATCGAGATCTTCGACCGCGTCAATGCGATGGGCGTCGGCGCGCAGGGGCTGGGCGGGCTTTCCACCGTGCTGGACGTCAAGATCCTCGATGCGCCCTGCCATGCGGCGGGCAAGCCGGTGGCGATGATCCCCAATTGTGCCGCCACTCGCCATGCCCATTTCACGCTCGACGGCTCGGGCCCGAGCTTCATCGATCCGCCCGATCTTTCGCAGTGGCCCGACGTCGACTGGCAGCCCGATGCCGCCGCCCGGCGCGTGGACCTCGACAATCTGACGCCCGAGGAAGTGCAGGGCTGGAAGGCGGGCGACCGCCTGCTGCTGTCCGGCGCCATGCTGACCGGGCGCGACGCCGCCCACAAGCGCATCCAGGACATGCTCGACAAGGGCGAGCAGCTGCCGGTCGATTTCCGCGGCCGGGCGATCTACTATGTCGGTCCGGTCGACCCGGTCATGGGCGAGGCGGTCGGCCCCGCCGGCCCGACCACCGCGACCCGGATGGACAAGTTCACCGACATGATGCTCGAACTCGGCCTGCTGGCGATGATCGGCAAGGCCGAACGCGGGCAGGGCGCGGTCGAATGCATCGCCAAGCACAAGGTCGCCTATCTGATGGCGGTCGGCGGGGCCGCCTATCTCGTCGCGCGCGCCATCCGCGAGGCGAAAGTCGTCGCTTTCGAGGATCTCGGGATGGAGGCGATCTACGAATTCACCGTCAAGGACATGCCGGTGACCGTGGCGGTCGATTCCACCGGCGAGAA
>CAYRCH010000015.1:15253-17472 GCA_964422665.1 uncultured Sphingomonadaceae bacterium
TTCCGCCGGGCCGCCAAGGCCGCGGAGCTGCGCAGCCTGCGCTACCAGGTCAATCCGCATTTCCTGTTCAACACGCTCAATTCGCTCAGCGCGCTGGTGCTGACCGGGCGAACCGAAGCGGCCGAGCGGATGATCCAGACGATTTCCACCTTCTACCGGCGGAGCCTGGCCGACGATCCGACCTCGGACGTGCCGCTCTCGGAAGAGTTTGCCCTCCAGCGCCTCTATCTCGAAATCGAGGGTGTGCGCTTCCCCGAACGGCTGGCGAGCCGTTTCGACCTGCCGGACGAGCTGGCGGATTTGCTGGTGCCCGGCATGATCCTCCAGCCGCTGGTCGAAAATTCGGTGAAACATGCGGTTTCGGCCAGCGCCGACAAGGTCACGATCACCATTGCCGCGCGGGAGGAATATGGCCGGCTGGTGCTCAGCGTATCGGATGACGGAAAGGCCGGGCAATGCACGTCCCGCCGCCCGGGTTTCGGGATCGGGCTGGCCAATGTGCGCCAGCGGCTGGAAGCGCGCTTCGGCAATGAGGCGGGGGCGGTTTCCGGCCCGGTGCAGGGCGGCTATGCTACACATTTGCGGATGCCGATGATCGGCAAGAGGGACGACAGGGACTGAACATTGGCCGAAGGTGGGGACGAACTTCGCGCGCTGATCGTCGATGACGAACCGCTCGCGGTCGAACGGATGCAGGTGATCTGTGCAGAGATCGACCAGATCTCCGTGGTCGGCACTGCCGGCGACGGCACGGCGGCGCTGCGGCTGGCGGAAAAGCTGAAGCCCGACCTGCTGCTGCTCGACATGACCATGCCGGGGATGGACGGGCTGGCCGTGGCCCAGAAGCTCGCCCGCACGCCTGACAGTCCGGCGGTGATTTTCGTCACCGCGCATGAGGATTTCGCGGTCGAGGCATTCGATCTCGACGCCATCGACTATGTGCTGAAGCCGGTGAATGTGGAGCGGCTGGCGCGCGCGGTCGACCGGGCGATCTCGCGGCGCGGATCGGCGCGGCCCAAGGCGAATGGCAAATGGCTGCGCGAATTCTGGGTGCCGCACCGCTCCGAATTGCTGCGCATCGACGCGCTGCAGGTCGAACGGATCGATGCCGAGCGGGACTATGTCCGGCTGTTCGTGGGCGACCAGACCTACCTGCTGCTGCAGACCATTGCCGGGCTCGAGGACAAGCTCGATCCCGAACAGTTCATCCGCATCCACCGTTCCACCATATTGCGCCGCGACCGGATTCGCGGGCTGCGGCACGAGGGGCTGGGCGTGTGGTCGGTCGAGCTCGACGATGGCGAGGAATTGCGGATCGGCCGCACCTACCTGCGCAAGGTCAAGGCGATGGCCGGCCGCTAGGCGGCGGCGGGCTTTCTATGCCATCCCGAAAAGGAAGTGCCCGGACCGGGGGACTGGGCCGGTCCGGGCGCACAGGACGGGAATGTGTCAGCCCCCGGCCTGGCTTTTGTTGATGATGGCGGCGAAGCGCTGGTCCAACTGGGCGCGCGTTTCCTGGTAGCATTTGCGCGCCTCGCGCGAGGCAATGCGCGATCCAGTGATCTTTTCGTCCATCCCGCAGGTCTTGCGCACCGCGGCTTCGAGCCGGCGATCGAGTTCCTGGCGGCCTTCCTCGCTGGCGAGGTTGAGATCGGCATACCGGACCGCGACCGCTTCGCCGGTTTCGGCGGCAATGGCCGGCTGCGACAGGGCCAGCACGCCGAGCGCGACTGCCGGCAGGAATTTTGCGATATTCGTCATTTGCTATCCTCCGCTTTGCAAATGCCCGGCAGCAGCCGAAGCAACAGGGAAAGAATAGGCCGCCGGCCCCATGCTGGCGCGCGATTCTCGTCGCCGGGCCTTTACTGGCCGACGAACGAGTCGCCGTTCCGACGAAGGCCGCGAAACGCCGGACCAAGCGCGATTTGCATTCGACGAATGACTCGGCGAATGGTGGGCCGGATGGCGGTCGTGCTCATCTTCATCCTCGGCGTCGCCAATTTCGCGATGCACAAGGCGGTGCTCGAAAGCGGGCATCCGGCCTTTGCCGGCGGCTGGGCGATGAAGATGCTGGGCATGCGGGTCAGCCTGGCGGCCGAATTCCTGATCCTGCTGGCGGCGCTGCTGCTGGTGGCCAATGTCGATCCGGCCTGGGGCTGGGCCTATTTCGGATACAGCGCGATGAACGCGGCCGCCGCCTGGCTGGTGCTGACCGGCCG
>CAYRCH010000015.1:17572-23203 GCA_964422665.1 uncultured Sphingomonadaceae bacterium
ACGATCAATGCGGTGGTGACCGGGCTCTATGGCTGGGGCGGAGCCGTGCTGGTGCTGCCGGGCGGCACGATGAACCTGCTGTCCCGCCGGCTTCACGGCGAGCATGACGCGGAGCGGATCATTGCCGATGTCGCCGCGGGGCGCGCACGGCGCGTGCGGCCCGCCGTGGCGCGCAGCACTGCCGGCGATGCGCTGGCCGGGCTGCTGGCCGGCCCCGGCACGCGCTGGGGCGAGGTGCGCGAGGCGCTGAGGAGCTTCGACGTGCTGGAAACGGCGGAAAGGGCCGGCGAGGCGCTGGCCGAGACCACCACTGGCGCGCCCGTATCCTGTATCCGGCCGCGGATCGGCGAGGCCGAAGGATATCCGCTGCTGGCGATCGACCCGCGAGAGAGCGGGCTGCATGTCGCGGCCTATCATGCGGAAACGCCCGGCGAATATCTGAGCCAGGCGCTGGCGCTGATCCGGCGCAATTTCCGCGAGGGGCCGCATGACGATCTCGGCGCGGTGCCGGAACTGGTCATCGCGGCGGCGGATGGCACCCCGGTCTCCCTGCTGGTCGATGGCGAGGAGGCGGAGGGCGCGGCGAAGGAGCACGTGACGCTGGCGCGCTGCGGCGTGGACCTGCTAGCAACTGCCTATGCCGAATGACCCTGCGCTGATCTTCCACCTGTCGGACATCCATTTCGGGCTGGAAGACAATGACGCGCTTGACTGGGTCGCGGCCGAGATCGCCGAGCGGCGGCCCGATGCGGTGGCGATCACCGGCGACCTCACCATGCGCGCCCGCGACCATGAATTCGCCGCTGCCGCCAGCTGGATCAATGCCCTGCCGGTGCCGGTCACGGTCGGGATCGGCAATCACGACTTGCCCAATTACCACCTGCCCTCGCGTTACCTGCGCCCCTACAGCCGGTTCGAGGCCTTCCAGGGCAAGGTGGAGCGCGAGATCGACCTGCCCGGCCTGTCGATCGTCCCGCTCAAGACCGTGCGGCGCTGGCAGCCGCGGCTCAACTGGTCGAAGGGCTGGGTCACGCGCCCGGCCTTCGAACGATGCCTCGCCGCACTCGACGCGCTCCCGCCCGGGAACCGCGCGCTGGTGGTGGTGCACCATCCGCTGCGCGAAGTCGGCACGCATGGCACGGCGCTGACCCGGAACGGCAACATGGCGCTGGCCGAGCTGGCCAGGCGCGGCGTGCTGGCCGTGCTCAGCGGCCATGTCCATGACGCTTTCGATCTCGTGCAGGAAACGGAGCACGGCCCGGTGCGGATGATCGGCGCGGGCACGCTCTCGCACCGGCTGCGCTCGACCCCGCCGGGCTTCAACGAGCTTCACTGGGACGGCGAGCGGCTGACGGTCACGGTGCGCAATCTTGAGGACATCCCCTCGCGCGACATGATGATCGACGCCGTGCCCGAAGACGCGATGCCGCCGCGCGAACCGGGCGAACCCGTCGCCCCGGTCGGCCGCGTCCCCCGCACCGACCCACCGGTCTATTGAGCGGCGGGCAAGTGGGCAGACAATAGCGCCGGCCATTGCCATCTTGCCATTGATGAGCGCGCGCGCGAGATTTCCGCAGGTTGCAACCGGAATGGGGGAGTTGGGTCATGAAAAAATGGCAGGCAGCGGGAGCCGCCCTGATCGGTGCATGCATTGCCGGGCCTGCCGGGGCCAGTGGGGATTATGGCTGCACACCCGGCTGGACTCTCGAACTTCCGGGCCGCAGCTGTTCGAGCACGATCGTCCTGTCGCCCGGCAATGACAGCCGGGTGAACCTGCTCCTGCTGCTGCGCGACCGCGCGGGGCTCGACGGCGCCGGTCCGGAAGGGACGGAAGGCGAATATCCCGAAACGCACTGGTATGGCGGAGAAGGCCGCAATTTCTTCGACTGGAGCACGCTGGTCAGCGCTTTCTACCCGGACAACGGGGCCGCTTATGTGAGCAGGTGGGACGCATCGCGGTGCCAGTCCATGATGCCGGGTAACGATGCTTTCGCGGCGGCGCTCGCCGCCAGCCGGCTGGGCGCGTCGGAGCGCGAGCTGCTCGGTGCGGCGCGCAGCCGGATCCACCCGCTGTGCGAGCGCAGCGACGAAGCGGCGCCGCTATGGCCTGGCGGCATCGCGAGCCCGCTGGGAAGGGACTTCCTTGCCTACCTGGCCGGGGCGTCGTCCTTCTACGCGGGCGACTGGCCGGTCGCGCGCATGCAGTTCGCCCGCCTGCTCCGCTCCGACGATCCCTGGCTGCGGGAGACATCGCGTTACATGGCGGCGAGAATCGAGATCAATGCCGCGATCGACGGGGCGTTCGACGAATGGGGATATTTCGCAGGCCCCGGACGGGCCGACCAGGCGGCCGTGCAGGCGGCGCAGCGGGGGCTGGACGACTACCTCTCCGCTTATCCCGAAGGGCGCTACGCTGCCTCGGCTCGCGGGCTGAAGCGCCGCGCCTGGTGGCTCGCGGGCGACGTGCGGGCGCTTGCGGCCGAGTATGAGCGGCTGCTTGCTTCGGCGGCCGCAGGTGAGTGGCAGGCCGCGGCGCTGGTCGACGAGGTGGACAACAAGCTGTTCTTCCCGACCTGGAGCGGCCAGCCGGTGGCGGGGAAAATTGGCGGCCCGCTGCTGCTCGCTGCACTGGATCTGGTGAGGATGCGGAGCGCGGCCTACGCCCGCGACGACCGGGTGACGGGGTCCGGCCTGACCCGGGCGGAGCTCGACGCGCAGGCGGGCGAATTCGCAGGTCATGAGGACCTGTTCACCTTCCTCCAGGCGGTCCATGCCCTGCATGTCGCGGATAGTCCGCGCGAAGTGCTCTCGCTGGTGCCCGACGATGCGCGGCGCACTTCCTATACGCCGCTGCAATTCAGCCGGCAGATGCTGCGCGGAATGGCGCTGGCGCGGCTGGGTGACCGCAATGAGGAAGGCTTCTGGAAGGAACTTCTGGGCGGCGCCAGGGGGCTGTACCAGCGGCCCGCCGCCGAACTCGGCCTAGCGCTTCATTACGACCGGCGCGGCGCGATCGACGCTGTCTTCGCAGCGAATTCGCCGGTCCGCGACGCCACCATACGCGAGATCCTGCTGGAGCAATCGGCCGGGCAGGCGCTGCTGCGGCGCATGGTCAGGGACGGGGTGACGGCGGAGGAACGCTCGCTGGCGAGCTATGTCCTGCTGTACAAGGAACTGACGCGCGGCCGCTATGCCGATTTCCTCGCCGATTTGCCCAACGATCCGCCGCCGCCCGAGGGTTTCCGCTACTCTCCGATGGGCCCGGGCGCGGTGGCAGCGGAATATCCGTGCCCGGCGCTTGCCGACACGGTGAAGCGCCTCGCCGCAAATGCCGCCGATGTGAAGGGCATGCTGTGCCTGGGCGAATATTACCGGCTCAACGGGTTCGACTGGGTGTATTTCAAGGCCCCGCCCGAAGGCACGCTGGGCAGCCACACCAGGCTGTTTCCCGGGGAGATGATCCCGCGCAGCGCCTTCTACGACAAGGTCATCGCCGATCCGCGCGCGGCGCGCGGCGACAAGGCCTATGCGCTGTACCGCGCGGTCCGCTGCTACGAGCCGACGGGCGCGAGCTCCTGCGGCGGCAACGCGGTGCCTCAAAGCCAGCGCCAGGCCTGGTTCCGCCGGCTGAAGCGCGACTATGCCGACACGAACTGGGCGCGGGACCTCCAATATTACTGGTAGGCCTGTTCTCGCGCTGATGGCGCTGGCGATGGCGCTCGGGGCGTGCGGGGAGCGCGCGGCCGAGCGCGTCGACCCTGCCGCTCACGACACCTTTTTCCTGTGGGCGGGCGTTCCTCCGCCGGATTACTTGCGCGAGGCCCGGCGCGTCTACCTGCTGGCGGGCGAAATCCGCGCCGCCGATCCCCTGCGCTATGTGCGCCTGCGTGCCATACCGCAGGGCGCCCCGGCCGAAATCTGGCTGACCGTCCGGGTCGAGCGGATCGACTGGGACGATGCGGCCTATGAGGCGATTCTCGGCGATCTCGAGCGATGGCAGGCGGCGGACAACCGCCTGGGCGGGCTGCAGGTCGATTTCGACGCCCGGACGCGCGGGCTCGGCAATTACGCGCAGTTCCTCGCCGGTTTGAGGCAGCGCCTTCCGCACCGCTACGGCCTTTCAATCACCGGGCTGATGGACTGGAGCGCGGGCGGCGATCCGCAAGCGCTGGCCATGCTCGCAGGCACTGTCGACGAGATTGTGGTCCAGACCTATCAGGGGCGCGAGACGATCCCGGGATACGAAGCCTGGCTCGCATCGCTGGGGCGGCTCGGCATTCCCTACCGCATCGCAATCGTCGAAGGCGGCGAATGGCGCGCGCCGGCCGGTCTCGAAAGCGATCCCGGATTTCAGGGCTATGCCGTGTTCCTCCTGCCCCCGCGCAGGAACGTGCCATAGCGCAGGGCGGAGCCCCCGCCCAAGCAAAAAGGGCGGCCCCTTTCGGAGCCGCCCTTTCTCTTGTTCGTTGGCCTGAAGCTTAGCGCTTCGAGAACTGGAAGCTGCGGCGTGCCTTGGCCCGGCCGTACTTCTTGCGCTCGACCACGCGGCTGTCGCGGGTCAGGAAGCCCGCGGCCTTGATCGTGGAACGCAGCGCCGGCTCGAACTTGGTCAGCGCCTGGCTGATGCCGTGCTTCACCGCGCCGGCCTGGCCCGAAAGCCCGCCGCCGGTGACCGTGGCGACCACGTCATACTGGCCCTCGCGCTCGGCGATCGAGAAAGGCTGGTTGATGACGAGGCGCAGCGTCGGCCGCGCGAAATAGGTTTCCTGGTCGCGGCCATTGACGGTGACCTTGCCCGATCCGGGCTTGATCCACACGCGGGCGACCGCATCCTTGCGGCGGCCGGTGGCATAGGCGCGGCCCTGCGCATCGAGTTCCTGCTCGCGCAAAGGCGCGGCGGGAGCGGCGGGGACCACGGTTTCGCCGGCATCCGCGTCGGCGGGGGCGGCATCCGCGGCGGGCGCATTGCCCGTGATATCCTTCAGGTCGGCGAGGTCCGAAACGGTGTTCTTTTCGTCAGCCATCACTTGGCCACCTTGTTCTTGCGGTTCATCGAAGCAACATCGAGCGTTTGCGGCTGGTTGCCGTCATGCGGGTGCTCGGTGCCGGAATAGAGGTGCAGCGCCTTCATCTGCTGGCGGCCGAGCGGCCCGCGCGGAACCATCCGTTCCACGGCCTTTTCCAGCACGCGCTCGGGGAAGCGGCCGTCGAGCACCTTGCCCGCCGTCACGCCCTTGATCCCGCCGGGATAGCCGGTGTGCTTGTAATAGGTCTTCTGCAGCAGCTTGTTGCCGGTGAAGCGGACCTTGTCGGCATTGATCACCACGACATGGTCGCCGCAATCGACATGCGGGGTGTATTCCGGCTTGTGCTTGCCGCGCAGTATGTTGGCGATGATCGTGGCGAGGCGGCCGACGACCAGCCCTTCGGCATCGATCAGGTGCCATTTCTTCTCGACCTCGGCCGGCTTGATCGACCGGGTCTGCTTGGTGAGCGCTTTCATGCCCATTCCTCTTGGCGAATCTGTGGCGCGCGCCGGACGGTCCGGCCCGCGGGAAGGCGCGCCTTTGGCTCCCGAGGGCCCGCAAGTCAAGCGAAACCGCGGGTTTCCAGAGAGGTAAAATAATACCT
>CAYRCH010000015.1:23303-26920 GCA_964422665.1 uncultured Sphingomonadaceae bacterium
GCGGCAGTCAGCCTGCCGTCTCGCTATCCAGCCAGCCCAGCGTCGCCTCGCCCGCCGCATCGGCCTTCCAGCCGATGATCGCGGGGGCGTCGTAGGGATGGATGTCCGCAAGGCGGCGCACCGCCTCGTCGAGCCTCGCGGCGCTGGTCTTGAACAGCACCGCGCATTCGCGCGCCTCGCCGCGTTCGCCCTGCCAGCGGTAGATCGAACGGACGCCCGGAAGGATATTGGCGCAGGCGATCAGTCCCGCCTCGAGCAGCGCATCGGCGGCGCGGGCGGCGGAATCCTCGTCGGCAAAGGGGCACCAGATCAGCGCGGCACTACCCTTTCCCGAACCGTTCAACGCCGGCCTCCTATCGTATGCGCCCCCCAGGCTGTCGCGGCGACCAGCAGCGCGCCGACCAGCTGGTGCAGCACCGCCAGCCACAGCGCCACACCGGTCATAACCGTGGCAATGCCGAGCAGGATCTGGATGCCGAAAGCCGCATGGATGGCGATCGAGGCCGGGCGATGGCCCGCCCTCTTCACTTTCAGCGCCAGCACGATCAACGCGGCCACCGCGGCCCAGGCCCACCAGCGATGGAGGAAATGGAGCAGGAACGGATCATGCGCTGCGGCCCACAGGAAGCCGCGCGACGCGTCATAATCCGGCACCAGCTTGCCCTGCATCAGCGGCCAGGTGTCGGAAGCGAGGCCGGCATCGAGCCCCGCCACCCATGCGCCGAGCAGCAGCTGCAGGAACACCACTGCGCTTACGATCCAGACCGTGCCGGTCAGCCGTGCCGGACGCCCCCCGGGATCGCGGTGCAGCGCCATCAGGTCGAGCGCGGTCCAGACGAGGCCGGCGAGCGTGAACAAAGCGGTGAGCAGGTGGATCGAGAGCCAGAAATGGCTGACGCTGGTCATTTCACCCGACAGGCCGGAGCGGACCATGAACCAGCCGAACGCCCCCTGCAGTGCGCCGAGCGCCAGCAGCGCCACCAGCCGCCATTTGTAGCCGGCTGGAATGGCGCGCTTCCACCAGAACCAGGCCAGCGGCAGGGCGAAGGCCAGGCCGATCACCCGGCCCACCAGCCGGTGGAACCATTCCCAGAAATAGATGAACTTGTAATCCGCCATGGTCATCCCGGCGGGCCCGGCCACATGGATATATTCGGGAATCTCGCGATAGGCGGCGAATTCGGCTTCCCACTGCGCTTCGGTGAGCGGCGGGATCGTGCCCGTCACCGGCTTCCAGTCGGTGATCGACAGGCCGGATTCGGTCAGGCGAGTAATCCCGCCGACCGCCACGATCACCACCACCAGCACGGCGACCGCCAGCAGCCAGCGGGCCAGCGCCAATGGGCGGATGGTGACTGGGGACGTGTCGGCCCCGGGGGCGGATGCTGCATTGCTGGCCATGCCGGGCTCTCTGCGTCCGAAGCGCCGATTTCGCAAGGATTCGCGCCAGAAACCGCTTGCGCAATGATACATCGTTACATAAATGACCCGCACATGAGCGACAGCCCCGTTTCCGCAACCCGGCGATTCGACCGGCTCGGCATAGTCCTGTCCGGACTGTGCGCGGCGCATTGCGTGATCGGCCTGGCCCTGGTCGCGGCGCTCGGCGTGGGCGGCGGCATATTGCTCCACCCTGCGATTCACCGTGTCGGGTTGGTGCTGGCGACGGTGATCGCGGCGGTTGCGATCGGGCTCGGCGCGCTGCGCAGCCGCCAGCCCCTGCCTTTCGTGGTGGCGATGACCGGAATCAGCTTCATGGGCGGCGCGCTGGCGGTGGATCACGGCATGGAAGAGGCGGTGCTGACCATTATCGGCGTGACGCTGGTCGCCGGCGGGCATTTCCTGAACTTGCGCCGCGCCGCCTGATCGCTATCTGCGGCGCATGGCCGCAACCATCTCTCTGACCGTCAACGGCGAGACCCGCCGTACCGAAGCCTCCAGCATTGCCGCGCTGGTAACCGAGCTTGGCCTCAAGCCGGAGAAAGTCGCGGTGGAGCGCAATGGCGAGATCGTGCCGCGCTCCTCGCTGGCCGATGCGCCGCTCGCCGATGGCGACGTGCTGGAGATCGTGCATTTCGTCGGCGGCGGGGATCATGCTGCTGCGGCCGAGGACAGCTGGAGTGTGGCCGGGCGGACTTTCCGGTCGCGCCTGATCGTCGGCACCGGCAAGTACAAGGACTTTGCCGAGAATGCCGCGGCGGTGGAGGCGGCGGGCGCGGAAATCGTCACCGTGGCAGTGCGCCGGGTCAATATCTCCGATCCGAACCAGCCGGTGCTGATGGACTATATCGACCCGAACAAGGTCACTTACCTGCCCAACACTGCCGGCTGCTTTACCGCCGACGAGGCGATCCGCACGCTGCGCCTTGCGCGCGAGGCGGGCGGCTGGGACCTCGTAAAGCTCGAAGTGCTGGGCGAGGCGCGCACGCTCTATCCCGACATGCGCGAAACGCTGAAGGCAACCGAGGTGCTGGCGAAGGAAGGCTTCCTGCCGATGGTCTATTGCGTCGACGACCCGATCGCGGCGAAGCAGCTGGAGGAAGCAGGCGCGGTTGCGGTGATGCCGCTGGGCGCGCCGATCGGCTCGGGCCTCGGCATCCAGAACCAGGTCACGATCCGACTGATCGTCGAAGGGGCGAGCGTGCCGGTGCTGGTCGATGCCGGGGTCGGCACGGCGAGCGACGCGGCGGTGGCGATGGAGCTGGGCTGCACCGGCGTCCTCATGAACACCGCCATTGCCGAGGCGAAGGAGCCGGTGCGCATGGCCCGCGCGATGAAGCTGGCAGTCGAGGCCGGGCGCGAGGCCTATCTCGCCGGGCGCATGGGCCGCCGCAAATATGCCGACCCGTCGAGCCCGCTGGCGGGGCTGATCTAGATCACCGGATCGGTCTCGCCCGGCCTTGTGCCGGGTTCAGCTGGCTGAGGAGAAGAAGGAAGCTGGACCCCGGAACGGGTCCGGGATGACGGATCAAGGCTTCCGCGTGACGGTTTCGTTCTCCGATTGACACTTCGCGCAGCTGCTTGACGCTTTTTCCGTGACGCCTGACACTTTTCGCCTCCGCTTGACGCTTTTCTCCGCAGCTTGACGCTTTCGGAGCCGCGCTTGACGCTTTTTGCCCGCCAGGATGACACAAAGGCCCGGGACCGTGTCTCGTATGTCAACACCCTCACCCCGCTGCTGCCGCCGTCCAAGGAAAATGCATTCAGCGCTTACGAGGCGTTAACCACATTCGGCGATGATGCTCCTATCGAACCTTCAGGGGTACACCAGTGAGCACCACCGATACCGCTTCGCTGACCATCGCCGAATTGCGCGAATTTGCCAGCTTCACTGCCGCAGAGCAGCGTTACATCAAGCGCAGCCTCGACATCGGCCTCGGCCGGCAGGACGCCTTCAAGCTCTGGGCCCGCGATGCGGAGGAACGCACGCAGATCCGCCGGCAATATGTCACCTACCAGGAACTGAAGACGCTGCGGGGCCCGCGGCCGAGCGAGGACTCGCTCGAAGGGGTGGACAGCTTCATCGGCACGCTGCTCCGCATCACCGCCTTCGACCTGTCGCAGGAGCGGATCGAGAGCTTCTCCGCCTATCGCTTCCTCTACGAGCGCCTCCTGGG
>CAYRCH010000016.1:0-18068 GCA_964422665.1 uncultured Sphingomonadaceae bacterium
AGGCGCGCAGCTTCCGCATGCCGGTGCAATGGGTGAACCGGCCCAATCTCGACTTTCGCGGCTTTTCGGGCCTGATCACCAGCGGAGAGGTCTCTCCGGGCAAGGAAGTGCGGATTGTTCCTTCGGGCAAGACCAGCACCATCAAGTCGATCGTCACCATGCCTTCCAGGGGTGAGGGGCTGGGCGACGAACTCGAGCGGGCGGTGGCCGGCCAGTCGGTCACGCTGGTGCTGGAAGACGAGGTCGATTGCTCGCGCGGCGACGTGATTGCCGCTGCTGACGACCCGCCGCAGAGCGTGGACCAGTTCGAAGCGACCATCGTGTGGATGAGCGACGAAGCGCTGATCCCAGGGCGTGGTTACTGGCTGAAGCTGGCGACGCAGACCGTCACCGCGACCGTGGCCGAGCCCAAATACGAGGTCGACGTCAACACGCTGGAGCAGCTGGCGGCCAAGACGCTGGGCCTCAACGCGATCGGCGTGGCCGAAGTCACCGCCGAAAGGCCGATCACTTTCGAGAAATACGAGGATTCGCGCCAGCTCGGCGGGTTCATCCTGATCGACAAGCTGACCAACGCCACGGTTGGCGCGGGCATGATCAATTTCAGCCTGCGCCGTGCGCAGAACGTCCACTGGCAGGCGCTCGAGATCAGCCGCGAGGCGCATGCCGGGCTCAAGAACCAGAAGCCCGCCGTGCTGTGGTTCACCGGCCTCAGCGGTTCCGGCAAGTCGACCATCGCCAATCTGGTGGAAAAGAAGCTTCACCGGATGAACCGGCATACGTTCCTGCTCGACGGCGACAATGTGCGCCACGGGCTGAACAAGGATCTGGGCTTCACCGAAGCCGACCGGATCGAGAATATCCGCCGCGTCGGCGAAGTCTCCAAACTGATGGCCGATGCCGGGCTGATCGTCATCACCGCCTTCATCAGCCCGTTCCGCGCCGAACGCGAAATGGTGCGCGCCATGCTGCCTGAAGGCGAGTTCATCGAAGTGTTCATCGATACGCCGCTGGAAGTGGCCGAAGCGCGCGACGTGAAGGGTCTCTACAAGAAGGCGCGTGCGGGCGAGCTCAAGAATTTCACCGGCATCGACAGTCCCTACGAACCGCCCGAGAACCCGGCGATCCGCATCGATACGACCGCGATGACGCCCGAACAGGCGGCGGATTTCATCGTCGACACGCTGCTGCCGTGACCGACGCGGAACTCGCTGCCCATCTCGCCGCGGTGGCAGGGCGGATCCTGCTCGAGGTTCGCGCGAGCGCTGTGTTCGAGGGCAAGGCGCTGGGCAAGGCCGGCGACCAGGTGGCCAACCAGTTCCTCGTCCATGCGCTGCGCATGCAGCGGCCCGAGGACGGGCTGCTTTCCGAGGAAAGCAAGGACACGTTCGAGCGGCTGGACAAGCCGCGCGTATGGATCATCGACCCGGTCGACGGCACCCGCGAATATGGCGAGGAGCGCAGCGACTGGGCGGTGCATGTCGGCCTCGCGGTCAAAGGCGAAGCGAGAGTGGGGGCGGTAGCGCTGCCCGGGCTCGACGGAGGCATGGTGCTGCGGACCGACAAGCCGCTGCCGTTGCGGGAGCCCGCAGCGAAGCCGCGCCTGGTCGTCAGCCGTACCCGGCCCGCCGCCGAAGCGGTTGCTGTGGCCGAGGCGGTCGGCGGCGAACTGGTCGAGATGGGCTCGGCCGGGGCCAAGGCGATGGCGGTGGTGCTGGGCGCCGCCGATATCTACCTTCATTCGGGCGGTCAGTTCGAATGGGACAGCTGCGCGCCTGCGGCTGTGGCGGCGGCGCATGGGCTGCACTGCTCGCGGATAGACGGATCCCCGCTCCGCTACAACAATCAGGACACTTACCTGCCCGACCTCCTCATCTGCCGCCCGGAATGGGCCGAGCGGGTGCTGGCCGAGGTCGCCGCGCTGGGCTGAACTTGCCGGGGCCAGCGGCGCGGCATAGTCTCGCCCCTGTGAGCCGCGCGCCCGCCCCCCATGCTCCCCAGAGCGAAGACAGCGCCTGGTCTTCCGCCGGGCTCGGCCGGCGCGAGGCGATCCGCGAATGGCGCGAATGGGCGGCGAGCACGATTGCCCCGATCGAAGTCACGCTGTTCGATCCCGATGCCTTCGCCGCGCGCTGGGCCAGCCACGGGATCGGCCAGCTGCGGCTGCTGCACCTGCATGCCCCGGCCCAGCGGGTGACCCATACGGGCGCGGAAGGCAGTTCGGGCCGCGCCGCGCCCTCGATCCAGCTGGTCTATGCCAGGCAGGGCGCGCTGAGGACGCAGATGGGCGGCAAGCGCTTCACGGTCGAGCCGGGCCAGTTCGTGCTGCTCGACAATACCCGCTTCTACCAGATGGAAATGGATACCGAGCATGAGGCGGCCGACCTGATGATGCCGCAGGGATGGCTCGAGAAGCACCTGCCCGATCCGGGCGCGCTGCTCGCCCGGCCGATCACGGTCCGCGAGGGCTGGGGTGCGCCGCTCGGTGCACTGCTGGAGACGATTCTCGATGGCGGCCTCGACGCCGCGCCTCTTCCCCGCCCGCTGATTGCCGAGCAACTCGGCAGCCTGCTCAGCCTGGCGACGGGTTTCCACGAGCCGGAGGCGGGAACGCGCCATCGCGGCCAGCTGGCGCGGCAGATATTGCGCCGGATCGAGAGCGATTACGCCGATCCCGAACTGTCGCCGGAGCGGGC
Organism: uncultured Sphingomonadaceae bacterium; assembly: GCA_964422665.1. Taxonomy (GTDB): domain Bacteria; phylum Pseudomonadota; class Alphaproteobacteria; order Sphingomonadales; family Sphingomonadaceae; genus DASWIR01. The sequence continues at coordinate 2,697 of CAYRCH010000016.1, forward strand.
GGCTCGGGACTGCGGTATCTCCAAGCGCTACCTTCAGACGCTGCTCGCCGGCAGCGGGACGAGTTTCGTGCAGGAGCTCAACGCCACGCGCCTCGACCGGGCGAGCGAAATCCTCTCGGACCCGCGAGCGAGCGGGCTGCCGATCGCGGAAATCGCTTTCCGGGCGGGATTCCTGGATGCGGGATATTTCACCCGCCTTTTTCGCAAGCGCTTCGGCATCACTCCGCGCGAATGGCGCAAGGGACTCGCACCGCAATCCTAGAGGTCGACGCGAACAGCCGTTCCTGCAATGGCAGTCACGATCTCAATGACCAATCCGAGGACCCATGCTTCGCCTGTTCCGCATCGTCGCCCTGATCGAGGGGGTCACGACCATCGCGCTGTTTCTCGTGGCCATGCCGCTCAAGTACTGGTTCGATAATCCAGAGCTGGTGCCGCCGGTCGGCCTTGCTCACGGCATCGCCTGGCTCGCCTATCTGGTGGCGATGGTAATGTGTCTTCCAGGCAAGGGATTTTCGGCATGGGGCTGGGCCAGGACTTTCATAGCGGCGCTTTTCCCCTTCGGCACCTTCCTCAACGACTCCCTCGTCGGGCGGAAGGAACGTGAACTGGCCGGCAGGCGTGAGGGGTTCGATCCGGTGCCGGGAGCCTGACCGTAAAGTCCTGTCCTCGGGCTCCGGCGAACAGGACAAAATACCCTGCGCTTTTGTCTCATTTCGCTTGCGCGCGAATCCTTGCCGCCGCGCGTCGCTGCGCGTTAATCTCCCGCCTGATGAATCCCGTCGACAAGATGCCGCAATGGCACCGCGCGGGTGATCGAGAGGATGCGAGGACATGGCAGACGAAAAGAAGAGTTTTCCGCTCCCCAGCTCGGTGAAGGTCGTTCCCGGCACCGAAGCCGCGCAGGCGGCCTATCCCTATTACATCCAGTTCCGCCCCGAGGATGACGAGCGGTTCTGGTTCTACAATTCGATGCATTTTCCCGAGCCGATGCATCATTTCGACATGATCACGGCCGAGGCTGCCTATTGCGCACTGGGGAGCTTCAACACCCGCGTCCATGTGCTGCCGACCACCAAGGGGATCGACCACCGGATCGTCAATGGCCGGGTGTTCATCGGCGGCGTGCCGGTGCTCGACCCGGCGGAGATTGAAGCCCGCACGGCCGAGTTCCAGCAGCGCGCCTTCTACTATTACGAGAACTGGGAACGGCTCTACGACCAGTGGAAGGACAAGATGAAGACGCTGATCGCCGAGGCGCAGGCGCTGCCGAAACCCGAACTGCCTGAGCTGGAGCCGATCGAAACGACGCATACGGGCAAGGGCGTCGCTGCCAATCACGCGCTGATCGACACGTACCGGAAGCAGCTCGAAGGCTATTTCCGCATGTGGCACCACCACTTCGAATTCCTGTTGCTGGGTTACGGCGCCTATCTGACCTTCTTCGACTTCTGCAAGAAGGCCTTCCCGGAGATTTCCGACCAGGCGATCAGCCGCATGGTCGCAGGCATGGAAGCCGAGATCTTCAAGCCCGACGAGGAAGTGAAGCGCCTCGCCCGCCGCGCGGTGGAGCTGGGCGTGGACCGGCATTTTACCGACGGGATGGATATCGACCAGGTGCTGGCCGAACTCGACGCAGTAGGCAATTCCGGGAAGGACTGGCTGGCCGAGCTGGAGACGAGCCGCAACCCGTGGTTCAACGTCAATGTCGGCGACGGTTTCTATCACTATCACCGTTCATGGAACGACGATCTTTCCATGCCTTTCGCCGCGCTTCCCGGCTATATCGAGAAGATCAAGGCCGGAACCGATATCGAACGGCCGATGGACCGGCTGATCGAGGAGCGTGAGCAGCTGGTCGCCGATTACCGCGAGCTGCTCGATACCGAAGAGGACAAGGCCGCCTACGACCAGCTCATCGGGCTGGCGCACCGCGTGTTCCCCTATGTGGAGGGGCACAAGTTCTACTGCGAGCACTGGTACACCAACCTCTTCTTCAACAAGATCCGCGAATATGGCGCGCTGCTGCGCGATCACGGCTTCTGGGGACGCGAGGAGGATATCTTCCACCTGACCCATTACGAGGTCGAAAGCGCAATCGTCGACCTGATGCTGAGCTGGTCCTCCGGCTCCGATCCGATCGGCCCGAAGCACTGGCCCGCAATCGTCAAGCAGCGCCAGGCCGCGATAGATACATGGGCCGAGGAGACGGTCCCGCCCGCGCTGGGCGTGGTGCCCGACGTGATCGACGATCCGGCAATCGTGATGCTGTGGGGGATCACCCGCGAGAATCTCGACAGCTGGCTCTCCGAAGGCGAGGGCGACGAGAACGAGCTCAAGGGCTTCGCCGCCTGTTCCGGCGTGGTCGAAGGCACGGCGCGCGTGGTGAAATCGGTCAAGGAAATCGGCCGGCTCGAAGAGGGCGACATCCTCGTCTGCCAGGTCACCAACCCGACCTGGGCGCCGATCTTCCAGAAGATCAGCGCGGCGGTCTCCGACATCGGCGGCTCGATGAGCCATATGGCGATTGTCGCGCGCGAATACGGCCTGCCCGCCGTGGTCGGCACCGGCAACGCCACGCAGAAGATCAGGGACGGGCAACGCATCCGCGTGGATGGCGGGCGCGGCACCGTGACAATCCTGCAGGACGAGAAAGTGCTGGAGGAGGCGTGATGGGCCTGGAACGATCCTCCCCCATCGGGGGAGGGGGACCACGCGCACAGCGCGTGGTGGAGGGGCACGCGCGGTTGCTCCTTAACCCCCTGCGCAGAACCAGCCGAGAGTGCCCCTCCACCATCCTGCGGATGTTCCCCCTCCCCGTTCCGGGGAGGATTTCATGAACCCCGTCGCCTGGTTTCGCGATATCGGCCTCGCCGATCGTCCGACCGTGGGCGGGAAGGGCGGTTCGCTGGGCGAACTGGAGAATGCCGGGATTTCCGTGCCGCCCGGTTTCGTGGTGACAACCGCGGCCTTCGAGGAATTTCTTGCCGCGCTGGAAGCGCGCGAACCGATCCGTCCGCAGGTCGAGGCGCTCGATGCGAGCGATCTGGGCGCAGTGACCAGGCTTTCGGAAAAGCTCCGCGCCCGGGTGCTGGAAGAGCCCATGCCGCGGGAAGTGGAGCAGGCGATCCGCACGGCCCATGCCGAGCTGACCGGCGATGGACAGCCGGTGGCGGTGCGTTCCTCCGCCACCACCGAGGATGCGGAGGATGCGAGCTTTGCGGGCCTGCAGGACACATTCCTCTGGGTCCTCGACGCCGGCGACATGGTGGCCCGCGTCCGCGAATGCTGGGGTAGCCTCTATTCGGTCGAGAGCATGATCTATCGCCGCAAGCAGGGCCTTCCCGAGGAAGGCGTCGCCATGGCCGTGGTGGTGCAGCGCATGGTCGATGCGAAATGCGCCGGCGTGATGTTTACCCGCTCGCCCACCACGGGGGACAAGTCGGTCATCACCATAGAGGGCGCATGGGGCCTCGGCAGCGCGGTGGTTTCGGGCGAGGTGACGCCCGACCGCTGGGTGATGGGGAAGATTACCGGCGAGATTTCGGTGCGCGACATCTCCGACAAGCATGCGCGGCAGGTGCCGGCCGATGGCGGCGGCATCCGCGAGGTCGAGAACGAGGCCGATATTCGGACCGCGCCCTGCCTGACGGATGAGGAACTGATGGCGCTGCGCGAGATCGGGCGCCGGATTGAGCGGCATTACGGCAAGGCGCAGGATATCGAATGGGCGCTGGACCAGGATGGCAATATCCTGCTCCTCCAGTCGCGGCCCGAGACGGTCTGGTCGGCCAGGGACACGACGCCAGTGGCGAAGCCTGCCGAAAATCCGATGGCGCATGTCATGAATATTTTCGGGGGCCGCAAGTGAGCCTCACGGCAAGGGACATTGCCGAAATCGCGCGCCTGCTCGACGAGAGCCAGTTCGCGTCGCTCGACCTGACCATGGGGGAGTTCCGTCTGCGCATTCGCCGCGATGGCGGCGGCTGGAGCGGGGGCTCGGCGAGCGGAACTGCCGACTACGAAGCCGCAAGCGCTGAAGCTGCTCCCGCGCCAGTGCCTGCTGCCGCATCGGGCGGGCCGGCAGAAGGCGAAACCGATGTGCGCGCGCCGTTGCTCGGCAATTTCTATTCCGCTCCGCGACCCGGCGAAGAGCCCTTCGTGAAGCCGGGCGACCATGTTAGCGAGGACACGACCATTGGCATTATCGAGGTGATGAAGCTGATGAACCCGATCCGTGCGGGGGTTTCGGGCACGGTCGTTGCCGTGCTCGCGGAAAACGGCAAGGCGGTGGAGGAAGGCCAGCCGCTGATCCGGGTAAAGGCAGGCTGATGGCCAAAATCGAACTCGTCGAGACGTCGCTGCGCGACGGCAATCAGTGCCTGTGGGGCGCGCTTGGCGTCACCACCGCCAATACGCTGACCATCGCGCCTGCGATGGAGCGGGCGGGCTTCAAGGCGATCGACTTCACCACCAGTACGCATATGGGCGTGGCCGTCCGCTACAAGCAGGAGGATCCGTGGGAGCGGATTCGCGGCATGGCCGAGATCTGCCGGAACACGCCGCTGCAATTCCTTTCCACCGGTTTCCGCTTCATCGCCTGGGAGACCGCCACGCCGGAATTCATGGAGCTGGCCTTCCGCACGCTCGCGACCAACGGCATCCGCCGCTTCGCGCTGGCCGATCCGATGAACGACGCGGCGTCCAACGTCGAAGTCGCGAAGCTGGTCAAGCGCGCCGGAGGCGAGCAGGTGGTGGGCGCGCTGGTCTATTCGATCAGCCCGATCCACGACGATGCGCATTATGCGGAGGCCGCGCGGATCATGGCCGCCAGCCCCGACATCGACACGCTCTACATCAAGGACCCGGGCGGATTGCTGACCAGCAAGCGCGCGCAGAGCCTGATCCCGGCGATCATGGCGGAGATCGGCGACAAGCAGCTCGAGCTTCACGCGCATTGCACCATCGGCCTTGCCGAACAGGCCTATCTCGAAGGGGTGGAGCTAGGCGCCAGCGCGGTGCAGTGCGCCAGCGGCGGCGCGTCGGACGGGACCTCCAACCCGCCGATCCAGCGCATGATCGCCAATCTGCGCGCGATGGGCCACACGGTCGATGTGGACGACGAGGCGGTGGCCGAGATTTCCGACTATTTCACCGCGCTGGCCGAAGCCGAGGGCTTGCCGACCGGTGCACCCATGGCGTTCGACGCCGCCTATTTCCGCCACCAGCTGCCGGGCGGCATGGTCGGCACGATGCGGCGGCACCTCGCCGACCACAACGTGCCGCATCTCGAAGGCGCGGTGATCGAGGAAATGGGCCGTGTGCGCGAGGAGCTGGGCTGGCCGATCGTGATGACGCCTTTCGCGCAGATGCTGCAGACCCAGGCGGTGATGAACGTCACCGGCAAGGAGCGATACGAGGTCATCCCCGACGAGATCATTCGCTATGCGATCGGCAAGTTCGGGCGGCCCAACGTGCCTCTCGATCCCGACCTGCTCGACCGGATCATGGCCAATCCGCGCACGAAGGAGCTGGAGGCGGAAAGCGGCATGGCCGACCTCAGGGTGCTGCGAAAGAAGATCGGCGAGAACCTGTCCGACGAGGAGTTCCTGCTGCGCGCCACGATGCCGGCGAACCTCGTCGATGCGATGCAGGAGAAGGGCCCTGCGCCGCGCGAATACGACCCGAAGACGGCGAGCGCGATGGCGCTGCTGCGCGACCTGCTCGCCCGGCGCGACCTGAGCAGCCTGACATTCGAGAAAGGCGATTTCCGCCTCCAGCTGGAAAGCGATTGATGCCGATAAATGGTGCCGGCCCGAAGGGCTTCATGTTCGACCTCGACGGGACGCTGATCCTCTCCAACCGCAGCCTCGGCGGCTATACGGTGATCGACGGTGCGCCCGAAATCCTGCGCAATCTCGACGCGCGCGGCGTGCCGTGGATCGCCTTCACCAATGGCAGCGCCTTCCCGGCGAGCGTGCAGGGCCCCAAGCTGCGCGATGTCGGCCTGCCGGTGCCCGATGAGCGCCTCTTCACGCCCAACAGCGTGGCGGGCCTCGTGATGCGCGAGCGCGGCTATGCCAATGTGCTGGTGCTCGGCACCGAGGGCGTGGCCGAGGCGCTGGGCCAGATGGGCGTCCCCTGCTCCATGCCCGGCGAGCCGGCCGCCCAGGATGCCGACGCCGTCTATGTCGCCTGGCACCCGGACTGCGTGATGGAGCACATCCATCTGGCCTGCGGCCTGGTGCTCGACGGCGCGGCGCTGCTGACCGCGTCGGACGTGCCCTATTTCGCCACGAAGGAAGGCCGCAGCTTCGGCTATAGCTGCGCGATCAACGGCGCGATCCACCGGGTGACGGGCCGCGAGCCGGAAGCGACCGGCAAGCCCTCTGCGCTCGCCATGCGGCTGGTGGCACAGCGGCTCGGCCTCGACCCGTCCGAAGTCGGCGTGGTCGGCGATGATCCGATCGCGGAAATGGAAATGGCCCGCCTTGGCGGCGCGATCGGTATCGCCGTCACCAGCGGATCGACCAGTCGCGCGCAATGGGAAACGCAGCCGGCCGGCCGACAGCCGCATCACCTCATCGCCTCGGTGGCGGAACTTGGCGCGCTGCTGCCCGGCTAGCGCTCGCCCGCTCCTGCGCCTAAGCTTGCCCGGAGAGGGAGAAGAACGCCATGCAGCCGATCACGCTGGGCCGGATGAGAATCCACAAGGTCCACGAGATGGATTCGCCGACGCCGATGAACGTCCAGCTTCCCGGCGTCACGGCAGGCGACCTCGGGCGGCTCAAGGGCTGGTACGATCCCGGCGACGACGAGATCACCGACGATCCCGACACGGCGAAAATGACCTTCGCGGTCCATAGCTGGGTGATCGAAATCGACGGGCAGACCATCCTGGTCGATACGTGCTGCGGCAATCACAAGAACCGCTCGCTGCCCGAAGTCCACCAGCTCGACACGCGCTATCTCGAGAACCTGCGCGCCGCTGGCTTTGCACCTGAAGATATCGACCTGGTGATGTGCACTCATCTCCACTTCGACCATGTCGGGTGGAACACGCGGCTGGAGAACGGCAAATGGGTGCCGACCTTCTCCAACGCGCGCTATCTCTTCACCCGCAGGGATTTCGAATATTTCAAGGCCAATCCGGAAGGCGAGGCGCTGCACTGCGAAGCCTACCTCGATTCCATCGTGCCGGTGATGGAAGCCGGGAAGGGCGAGATCGTGGATGAGGAGAGCATCGTCCACCGCGAGATTGGCGACGGTATCTGGCTGGAGCCGGCTTTCGGCCACTCGCCCGGTTGCTGCACCATTCACGGGGAGGCCGGAGGTCCCCCGGCCATCTTCTGGGGCGATGTGATCCACCACCCGGTCCAGATGATCCGCTACGACCTGCCATTCGCTTTCGATATGGACGCCTCCGCCGCGAGCGCGACGCGCCAGCGGGTGATGGCGCGCGCCGCGGATGAGGATCTGACCTGCTTCCCGGCCCATTTCCGCCTGGGTTCGGCCGGCCATGTGAAGCGCGACGCGGATGCCTATCGCTACGAGTGGATCGAGCGGTAACGCACCCCGGCCGCGCCGCGCCCGTGCGGATGACGGGGGAATAATTACCGGCGATGCTTGCCCGCCCCCCATGCATAGGGAATCTGTGAGTTATGGCGATTCTAAGCGACAGATGGATCCGGAACGAGGCGCGGCATGCCGCGATGATCGAACCCTTCGTGGAGCGGCAGCAGTCCGAAGGGGTGATTTCGTACGGCCTTTCTTCCTATGGCTATGACGCGCGCGTAGCCGACGAGTTCAAGATCTTCACCAATGTCGACAATGCGGTGGTCGATCCGAAGAACTTCTCGGACAACAGCTTTGTCGACCGCAAGACCGACGTCTGCGTCATCCCGCCGAACAGCTTCGTGCTGGCGCGCACGGTGGAATATTTCCGCATCCCCCGCGACGTGCTGGTGATCTGCCTCGGCAAGAGCACCTATGCCCGCTGCGGCATCATCGTGAACGTCACGCCGCTCGAACCGGAATGGGAAGGCCATGTGACGCTGGAGTTTTCCAACACCACGCCGCTCCCGGCGAAGATCTATGCCAATGAGGGCGCCTGCCAGTTCCTGTTCCTCAAGGGCAACGAGCCGTGCCAGACGAGCTATGCCGAACGGGCGGGCAAATATATGGGCCAGCGCGGAGTGACGCTGCCCAAACTCTAGGAACCGGCAGGCACGCCGGCGGGAGATTCCGATGAATGACGAGATTGCCGAGCTGCGCGCCGAGATCGCGGAGCTGAAAAAGCGCGTCGAGACGAATGAGGATTACCGCGCGATTGCCAATCTGCAGGCGGCCTATGGCTATTATGTCGACAAGGGGCTGTGGGACAAGGCGGCCGAACTCTTCGCCCGCGAGGGTACGCTCGAGATCGCGGGCCGCGGGGTCTATAAGGGACGCGAGCGGGTCCGCGCCTATCTCCGCCGCCTGCCGCCCTACGGCCATGGCACGATCTACAACCACATGCAGCTCCAGCCGGTGCTGCATATCGACAGCGAGGCAGGCACCGCCAAAGGGCGCTGGCGGACGCTGATGATGGTTGGCTTTCTCGGACGGGAGGGACGCTGGGGGGAGGCGACCTATGAGAATTCCTATATCCGCGAGGACGGCCGCTGGCGCATCGCCAGCCTGCACGGGATCATCAATTTCTACTGCGAATACGAGGCGGGCTGGCACAAGGGCGGCGTCAAGCTGCTCCGCTCGGTCGACGGGCTGGAGCCCGACGCGCCGATGAGCTTCGAATACGAAGCCTATCCGGAACCCGTGATCGCCCCGTTCCACTACGACGAAGTGTAGCGGAAGGGCGGGACTAGAAGCTCGCCCGCACCCCCAGCTTGAAATTGCGGCCCGCCAGCGGCACGAAATCCTTCGTGTAGCTGGCGTGCCGACGCGCCTCGACATCGAAGATGTTGTTGGCCTGCAGCATCACGGTGACGCTGTTGTTGCCGCGCAGCGGCTTGAACGCGATCGACGCATTGACCATGGTGAAGCCGTCGGTCGGCGTTTCGAAGGGCGCGACGCGCGTCTGGGCGTCGTTCCATTCGATCTCGGCCCGCGCATCGACCACCGCGCTCTGCCATTCGAGCCCGCCCATCAGGCGCAGCGGCGGCATCAGCGGGAGCGGCGTGCCGTCGTGCAGCTCGGCATGGACATAGTCCCCGCCAATATCGGCCAGCAGCGTGCGATTGCCGTCCTGCCAGAGCGGGACGGAAAGCTCGCCCTCGATCCCGTAATGGTCGGCATCCGCCTGGAGAATGCGGTAGACGGGCAGCTCGTCCTCTTCCGTTCCGTCGGGGAAGGGTGCGATGAAGCCATCGAACCAGTTGCGATAGAAGGTCAGCCGAAGCTCGGCCGGCCCGATATTGCCGCGCAGGTACAGCTCGGCGCCGATTGCGGTTTCGGCGTCGAGGTCGGGATCGCCGATCTCATATTGCTGGGTGGCGATATGCGGACCGTCGGCAAACAGTTCTTCGGCTGTAGGCGCCCGCGCCGAACGCGACAGGTTGGCACCAAGCTCCATCCCGCCGGCAATCTCGAAGGATGCCCCGATCGCCCCTGACAGCGTATCGAAATCGCGCGAGATGCCCAGCACATCGGACTCCACCTCGCCATGTTCATAGCGCCCGCCAAGCTGCAGGTTCACCGCGCCCAGCTTGAACTCCTGCACGGTGAACACGGCCAGCTGGCGGGTGGTGTTGGGCGCCACGAATGCTTCGGCGCCGGTCGCCGAAAAATCGCGGTGGACGAACTGGCCGCCAAAGGAGCCGCTCCACCCGCCGCGCCGCGCCTGGACCAGCTCAACCCGCCCTTCGAGCCCGGTGACGTCGAACACCGTGCCGATCTCGCCGCCTTCGACCTCGGTATGGGTATAGTCGGAATAGCCCCAGCGCGTCCGCAGTTCGGACAGGAACCCGTCGCCGAGTTCTACCGAACCGCGCAGGTCGAAACGCAGCTGCTCGAGATCGATGGCAACCCCTTCGCCATGCGCGTGCCCCTCTTCCTCGTGGTCGTCTTCATCCTCATGATGGTGGCCGGTGCCCGGGCGTTCGGGGATGCCGTAGAGCGTATCGTAATAGCCCACCGACACGCCGAGGCTCCCGCCCTCGCCGATCCAGGCCAGCCCGCCGCCGAGCGACAGGGCCTCGGTTTCCGTGCCCGGCACCGTATCGCGGCGGTTCGCCGCCTCGCGCAGCTCCTCCGCCTCTTCGGGTTCGCCGTCCGCCTCATGTTCCGCGGCGTCGGCGAGGAGCTCGACGCGGAGACCTTCGGCCACGGCAAAGCCGGGAATTTCGACATTCCCCGTCTCGCGCCAGGTGGCATCCGCATGGAACACCAGCTCGCTTCCCAGCGGAATGTCGACGGACCCGCCGGCTTCGCGCAGGTCGAATGCGGTGTCGGCTGAAGCCACGACGTCGACATGCACCGGCTCGTCAGGCACTTGCCGCGGAATGCGCTTGTCGAGCACATTGACCGCGCCGCCAATCGCCGACCCGCCATAGAGCAGCACCGCCGGGCCGCGCAGGACCTCGATCCGCTCGGCCGTGAGCGGGTCGATGGTGACCGCGTGATCCGCGCTGGTGTTGGACGCGTCGATGGCGCCGATCCCGTCGGTCAGCACCCGCACGCGGTCGCCGGCAAAGCCGCGCAGCACCGGCCGCGACGCGCCGGGGGCGAAGCTGGTGGACGAGACTCCGGGGAGGGAATCGAGCACATCGCCGATCTGGCCGGCCATACTCCGCTGCAATTCCTCGCCCGAAAGCGCGGTGGTGCCCGCGAGCAGGTCGAGCCGGTCGAGCCCGGCAGTCGTCACATAGATCGTATGAAAATCGTCCTCGACATGCGGATCTCGCGCCTCGGCTGCGGGTTCGTCCGCCGGAGGCGGCGAGGGGGTGTCAGCCTGCGCCGACGCCGGGTGAAACGGAAGCAATGCTCCGGATGCGAGCAGCAGCGGCATGCCCGCCCGCCGGCGAGCCCAATTGTTCGAATGATATAACATATCGCGCCGATAGCCGTTTGCAGGTCCGGGTCAATCCCCTTCCTGCAATGGCGAAAGGCGAAATGTGCCGTTCCTGCGGTCAGAGGCGAGGCGGCGGGGCATCCTCGCGCTGCTGCGGAACGATCTTCCTGCCGGTCACCGGATGGGGATAGTGGAAATCGACCAGCTTGGTGTTCGGCCAGGCCGGGTGGGCATCGCCCTGGATCTCGTCGGGCCCGTTGGGATCTTCCGGGAATGTCGCAGTGAGGAAGGGCGAGGGGATCGGCTTGGCCCCGGCCCAGCCGGTCTCGTAATCGACCTGGGTGAAGAGGTGATAGGCATGGCGGGCGATCTTCCACACGCCGTCCTCCTTCACATAGAGGTTTTCGTACATGCCATGCTCCCACCACTGGCGCGGCAGGCGCGGATTGGGATCGGGCTTGGAATCGTGCTGCGCACCCATCAGCGTGCAGCGCCAGCGGCCCTGCGCACTCTGCCGGTCCTCCGCCACCGTGATCACGTCCTGCGAGGGCCAGTGCTCGCACATCAGCCCATAGGCGGGTCCGTTCACCCCGTGGGTGAAGCTGTTCCTCAACCGCCCGCAATAGAGCCGCCGGAGCGATTCGTGCCCGCGCCAGATTCCGCCCATGAAATGCAGCTCGCCTTCGCGCGCGAAACATTCGACGGATTCGTCGTAGAGCCCCTTGTCCATGAAATAGCAGTAGCTGGCCTGGAGCCGGCGAATGGCCTCGATGTCCTGATGGATGCCGATCTGGTGGGTGAGGTCGGCAATGGCGGCTTCGGCGGCGGTCAGGCGGTCTTCAACACTCATGCTGGTCTGTTCCTTTGGAGCTCCGCGTCGAGGTCGTCGGAGAGTTCGTAGTAATGGCCCGAGAGCGCATCGTAACGGCCCGAAGCGAGATCGAGAGAGCGCTGTGCACAGCGGGCGAGATCGTCCTGGGCGGCAGGGTCGTCCTGCGCCTTGCGCAGCCGCTCGACCATGCCGCCGAGATGTCGCTGTGCCTCGGCGCTCTCCATCGTTTCCCGCGCGAGCTGGGTGAATACGAAGCCGGGATCGATTGCGAATACGGACACGCCCGTGTCCCTGAGTTCGGCGGCGGCCTGCGCCACCAGCCGGTTGAGCGCGATCTTCCCGGTGCAATAGGCGGAAAGGTTCGGCGCCACCATCCGGCTGGCTATGGCGGAAATGCAGATGATCCGACCCCTGCCGCGCGCAATCATGCCTGGGAGGAGGCGATGCATCAGCAGCATCGGCGCGCGAATGTGAATCTCCTGCGCCTGCCACCATTCCTCCGGGTCAACTTCCCACACGGGTCCGAACGGGCCGGGCACGCCGGCATTGGATATCAGTATATCCGGACTGCCGAGCGTGCTTTCGGCCTCGGTGACGGCCTGCGCGATATCGGATGGGGAGGAGAGGTCGCACCTCACCGCTACCGCTTCGCCACCGGCCTGCCGGATCGCCGCCGCCACATCTTCAAGCTGCGCGAGGCTGCGCGCCATCAGCGCGACGCGCGCACCTTCGCTCGCGAGTCTTTCGGCGATTGCGCGCCCGAAGCCGCGCCCGGCGCCGGTCACCAGCGCCACCTGTCCTGCCAGGATTCCCATGCGTTCTCCCTTGCCGCAGGAGCTAACCCGAAGTGCCCGCGCAGTCGAGCATCGCATGCCTAGCCGGCCGGGAGGATCCCTGCGCCTGTCGGATAAAGCGGGGACTCCGTATCGTCCTGTGCGCCCGGCCGCTGGCGGATCACCTCTTCCATCGATGATGGCAGTTCGAACGGCAATCGGCCCCTGGCCTGTGCCCGGCCCAGCACCACATCGATCACTGCCGCGTCGCTGGCTCCGAAATTCGCCAGGATGGCATCGGCATGTTCGGCCACGCCCGTGAGGATCGCTGGCCGGTCGAGGAAGATGGCGAATATGGTGGGGACGTGCTGCCGGGCCTCGATCAATGCATCATAGGCCGGATCGCCGGGCCGGAAATCGAGCCGACCTTCCTTGTAGCGGCTGCCAAAAAAGTGATGCGGGTGGAGCATTTCGGCCGGCGCTTCGCTGCGGATGAGCGCGAAGTCCGCCTGTTCGGGCCTGTCTACGACGATCAGTCCGGCCTGCCGGGCGGCTGCGGGATCGACGCCGAAGAGATAGACGCGCCGGGCGGTTTCCGCGACTGGCAGCAGCGTCCTCTCGTTCCTCAGCAACACCTGTGCGCTGCGCTGCACCTCCGCCGCGCGGGCGGCGAAATCGGGATGGCCGATGATTTCGCTGGCCCGGTCCGGGTCGGCATAGGGATTGTCGAACAGTCCCAGGCGGAATTTCGCTTCCATGATCCGGGCCACGGATTCATCAATTCGATCCCTGCTGATGAGCCCGCCGGCGACCGCTTCCGCCAGCGGTGCTGGATCGTCCACCCCGCCGAACTGGTCGATGCCGGCCTGCAGGCCGAGGGCAAACCGTTCCGCCTTGGAGAGGTGCTCCACGCCCCAGGACGTCGCGATGGCCGCCGGGGTTTGCGGGTTTTCGGCAGTCGGGTTCCTGCATGGTTCGGGGCAATCCTGCGTGATCGCCCAGTCCGAGAGGACCAGCCCCTTGAAGCCGAGCTCGCCTCGCAGCAACCTTCCGAGCAGCAGTTTGCTGAATCCGGCCCCAACGGGCTCGATCGGTTGTCCGTCGATCTCGGGTCCGCGCAGGATCGGGTAGGCGGGCATCACTCCGCCGACATTTGCCGCCAGCGCGCCGTTGAATGCGCGGACATGATCGGCAAATTCGGCCTGGTCCAGATCGGCGAAACGGCCATAGTAATTATGCGCGTCAAAGCCTTCGGGCTGTGCGCCATAGCCGGCAAAATGTTTCACGACGGCCAGCACTCCGCCGTGCCCGGCACCTTCGCGGCCGCCCTGGAACCCCTCGACATAGGCCGCTGCAAGGCGGCTCGTCAGCTCGGCATCGCTGCCGAATGTGCCGAGCTGGCGGCCCCAGCGCGGCTCGGTGGCGAGATCGGCCTGCGGCGAAAGCGTCATGTGGATGCCGACGGCGCGATATTCGCGCCGGGCGATATCGGCGAATTCGCGCACAATACCCGGCTCGCCCAGCGCAGCTAAGCCCAGCGGTTCGGGCCATTGCGAAAAACCGCCGCCGACTTCGCTCGCGCCAAGCACATACTGGAAATGGTTGCGCGGATCAGAACTGATCGTAACCGGTATGCCGAGCCGCGTACGTTCGGCGATCTCCTGAACAGCGTTGTTCTGTTCCGCCATCCGGGCGGGCTCGGTCGTCAGGCGAGTGATGAAGCTGGTCACATGGCGGCCTGCAACCGCCTGTTCCACCGCATCGAGGCCGTAGCCATCATCCGAAATATCGAACCGGCCTGAGGCGCCGGGCAGACTGCCATGGAGCAGTGTGCCTAGCTTTTCATCAAGTGTCATGCGGCTGGTGATGTCACCGGCGCGTGTCGCGGGTGACAGTCGCCAGTCCTCAAACGGGGCCAACGCACCATCGCCGTCGAGGTCGCGGAATCGGAGCCCCGCTACGTCGATCACCGGCTTGTGCCGGCTACCCAGCGCGATCTGAACCGGGGCCTCGGTTTTCACGGTTTCCGAGTAGGCGGAAGTGGCGCAACCGGCGAGCAGGAGCGTCACCGCAGGCAAAGCGCCGAGTGCAAACCACCTCTTCCCACCAATAGTGCTTCGGTGCATTCCTTCTCCTGCCCTGCCCAAGCCTCCCGTGGCCGACGAAAGGGCTAGCACGAAGCGGAGCATGCGGGAGCCAAAAATTCCCCCAAGCTTCAGGCCTCCTGGCGGGAATGGTCGGCTGGCGGGATTGCTGGCTTTTCGCCCTGTTCGGCGCGCGCAAGCACCAGTGCTACGGCAAGGAGGACCATCCCCAGACTGTCTTGCAGGCCGAGTGTTTCTCCGAACACGACCCAGCCGGCCAGCACCGCCACTGCCGTCTGGGTCAATAGCGCGAGTCCGATCACCAGCGGACGGAAATAGCCTAGCGAATAGACCAGCAGGCCTTGCCCGATCACCTGGCTGCTCAGCGCCAGTGCGATCACAGGCGTCCAGTCCTGCGGCCAGAAAGGCTCCCCGCGAACGGCCGCGATGGCCGCCGTGACCGGGAGCCCGGCAATGCTGGCAATCAGCAGAATGCCCCACGGTCCTATGTTTGACCGGGCCCGCTGAAGGATGATCAGGTAGAAGGCGTAAAGCAGGCCTGCGAGCATGCACAGCATGTCTCCGCCGAGCGTGGCTGCGGATACTTCGAATGAGCGGCTGAGCAATATGGCGATCCCGCCCGCGGCGAACAGCAGCGCGGCCGCTTCGCGCATG
>CAYRCH010000016.1:18168-26532 GCA_964422665.1 uncultured Sphingomonadaceae bacterium
GAGCAATATGGCGATCCCGCCCGCGGCGAACAGCAGCGCGGCCGCTTCGCGCATGCGGGGCCAGCGGCGAAGGAGAGAGAAACCCCAGACCATCAGGACGAGGCTGCCCGAATTGCCGAACAGGGTGGCGTTGCCGAGTCGTGTGAATTCGATTCCCACATGCCAGCTCGACAGGTCCAGTGCGAAGAAGACGCCGGCCAGCACGACCCACAATATCGACCGGCGCGGGATAGCGGAGAGCCGCTCGCCACTGATTCGCGCGATCAGCAACAGCAGTGGCAGGGCAAGTGCCAATCGCCAGAATCCGGCAGAAACCGACCCGCTATCTGCTTCGCGCACTGCCCAAGGGCCAAGTGCCAGCAAGGCATTGCCCAGTACAAGCGCGGCAAAGGCCAGCCAGGGGAACCGGGCGTGAGACGATCGGCGTTCCATCGGCCCAACTAGCGGCTTTCAGCCGGCTGACTATAGGCTATCGTCCGTTGTTCATTCACGGATTGCGGCAAACCAGGAGGACCACGGAGCGATGCGGATGAGATCGTGGCTTTTCGTGCCGGGTGACAGTGGGAAAAAACTGGCCAAGGCGACCCATAGCGACGCCGATGTGGTGATCCTCGACCTGGAAGACGCTGTCCGCGAGAACGCCAAGCCACAAGCCCGAGCGATGGCGCGCAGCTGGCTTGTGGCACAGGCCTCCGAGCGTCGGGGCGATGCGGCTCCTGCACATTGGGTGCGGATCAATGCAATGGATACGCCTCACTGGCGCGAAGATCTGGCAGTGGTGCTGCCCGGCAAGCCGGCCGGCATCATCCTGCCCAAGGCAAGCGGGCCCGAGCAGTTGCAGCAGCTGGCGGCCGAACTCTATGAGCTGGAAGAGCGCAGCGGCATCGCCGCGGGCGCCACGCGCATACTGCCGCTGGTCAGTGAAACGCCGCGCGCTGCCCTGTCCATCGCCTCATATGCCGATATTGCGCTCCCTCGCCTGACTGGCCTGACCTGGGGCGCGGAAGACCTCTCCGTAGCAATGGGGGCAAGCCGCAAGCGCGATGTGGCGGGCGAGTGGACCGATGCCTTTCGCATGGTTCGCGCGCAGGTGCTGTTGACCGCCCATGCCGCGGGTGTGGCGCCGATCGATACGCTTCAGGCCGATTTTCGCGATCTGACAGCGCTGGAACGGGCGGCGCGCGCATCGCGAGCGGACGGATTTCACGGAATGCTGGCAATCCATCCCGACCAGGTCCCGGTGATCAATGCAGCCTTTACTCCCGATGAGGAGGAACTGGCGCATGCTCGGGCCATCGTAGAGGCCTTTGCGGCGGATCCGGCTGCGGGCGCGCTGCAGGTGGATGGGAAGATGGTGGACCGGCCGCATCTGGAACAGGCGCGGAGACTGCTGGGCGGGGCGGGGTGACTATTCCTCGATTGGTTCTGCCGTTTCGCCGTTGACGGGCGGTTCTTCGCTTTCAGTGTCGCCGGGTTCATTTTGAGCATTATCGCCCATATCTTCATTGGCATCTTCTGCGGCATCCCCGCCGGTCGCGCCCGGGCTGGATTCGACCAGTGGGGGCTGGGATTTGAGCGTTGCCAGCGGCAGCATTTCGTCGCTGATTGAGCCTTCGAGGATCTCGCCGCTCGCCGTGCGGGCATCATCGTCAGGAGAAGGCGCCGGATCGTCTCCGCAGCCGGCCAGCAGGCCGATGGCTGCTATGGGCAGCAAATAACGGATCATGGAAGCGGGCTCTCCGCGCAGTTCTGGCCAATCGCGGCGAGGAATTCGCCGGCTCGGGCCAGCAATGCCTCATCCCATGCCTCGGGCGCAACCTGCTTTCCCAGCTCTTCCATGCTCGTCACTCCGTAGTCGGATATCCCGCAGGGCACGATCCCCGCGAAATGGGTGAGGTCGGGCGACAGATTGACCGCGAATCCGTGCATCGTCACCCATTTGCGGATCCGCACGCCGATCGCGCCGATCTTGGCTTCCCGGCCGTGTGGGCCCTGGGTCCAGATGCCGATGCGCCCCGGAGCACGCCACGCCTCCACATCGAAATCGCCGAGCGCGGCGATCATCCAGCCCTCCAGCGCATGGACGAAATTGCGCGCATCCTTCTGCCGCCTGGCAAGGTCGAGCAGGACATAGCCAACCCGCTGGCCCGGCCCGTGATAGGTGTACCGCCCGCCTCGGCCGGTCTCGACGACTTCGAAACGCGGATCGAGCAGCTCCTCCGCCACGGCGCTGGTGCCGCCAGTGTAGACCGGCGGGTGCTCCAGCAGCCAGACCAGTTCCTTCGCTTCCCCCGCGGCGATGGCGCGGTTGCGCGTCTCCTGTTCGGCCAGCGCATCGCGATAGGATACCGGCGCATAATCGCGCCGCCATTCGATGCTGCCGGGCAAATTGTCGGTCATGGCGTTTGCGTGACTCACCCGGGCGCGCTTATCAAGCGGATTGACCGGTCGGGTGAGGAGCAAAACCGTGAAACTGGACATGAACCGAGCCTGGAGCCGCGTAACGACGATGCTGAGCAGCAACCGGGAGGTCTTTCTCACGATCTCGGGCCTGTTCTTCTTCCTGCCCTATCTCGCCTTCATGCTGCTGATGCCGGATACCATGGCCGTGTTCGACCAGATGGCCCAGAGCGGGGACGCGATCACCGAAGAGCAGCTGAGCGCCGTCTTTCGGTCCCTCCCGACAGGGTTCTGGATCGCCATGGCGGCGATGGGCCTTGTCCAGGCGGCCGGAGTGCTCAGCCTCCTTTGCCTGGTCGGCGATTCGGCCCGGCCGACAGCGGGCGAAGCTATCCGTCGCGGGCTGGCCGCGCTGCCCACCTATATCGGCGTGCTGCTGCTGCAGATGGTGGTATTCATGTTCGCCGTATTGCTGCCGCTTGGAGCGACTGCCGCTTCCGGCAATGCCTTGATT
This sequence comes from uncultured Sphingomonadaceae bacterium, assembly GCA_964422665.1. Classification (GTDB taxonomy): domain Bacteria; phylum Pseudomonadota; class Alphaproteobacteria; order Sphingomonadales; family Sphingomonadaceae; genus DASWIR01. Next base: position 21,083 of record CAYRCH010000016.1, read on the forward strand.
ACGCTGATCGGGATGGTCCTGGCGGTGTGGATCGCCCTATGGCTCTATGCCCGGTTTTCCGTGGTCCAGCCGGTTATCGTCAGCGAAAAGGTGTTGAATCCGGTTTCGGCGATGGTGCGCTCCTGGCAGCTCACAGGCGGCAACGCCCTCAGGATCGTCGGGTTTTTCGCCTTGCTCCTGCTCGCATATTTCATTGCCAGCGCATTCGTTTCGCTGGTGTTCGGCCTGCTGTTCTATCTGGGCGGCGATACAGTGCGCGAATTCGGCAATGCGCTGGTTGGCGCCTTTACCAACGCGGTCGGGATCGCACTGCTGGCTGCGGCGGTCGCCGCGGTTCACCGGCAACTGGCAGGGGGGAGCGGGGAGGCGGTCGATATCCCGCTGGGGTGATGACGCCTCAGGCCGCTACTTCCAGCCCCAGCACAATTTGCAGGGCAGGATATTGAGCCATTCGAAATCGGTTTCCACGCGCGGAAAATGCTTCGCGGTCAGGTCGCGGGCCACGTTGCTGAACTGGTAGGTCAGGAACGCCCCGCCTTCGCGGATCACCCTGTGGGTGGCCGCCGCAATATTCGGGCCGACACCGTCGGGCAGGGTGGAAAAGGGCAGGCCCGACAGCACGTAGTCCGCCTGGTCGTGCCCGTGCGCGCGAACGATTTCCTCCACATCCTCCGCCGATCCGAGAACTGCGTGGAAGCGGCTGTCGCGGATCGTGCGCTTCAGATAGTCGATATAGAGCGGGTTGGTGTCGATCACGATCAGTTCGCCGTCGCGGCGCAGCCGGTCGAGCACCGGACGACAGAAGGTGCCCACGCCGGGACCGTATTCGACGAACAGGCGGCACTCATCCCATTTCACGGGGGCCAGCATCTTGCGGATGGTGAAGCCGGATGACGGAATGATCGATCCGACCATCACCGGGTGCTGGAGGAAGCCTTCGAAAAAGACGCCCCACGGCCCGGCCAGTTCGCGCAGTTTGCGTTTCAGGGCCGCCCCCTTGCGCTCCTGTGCCAATTCGTGACCATTCATTCGGGTTTTGCCCTCGATTGCAGCACCCCTGCATTCGGGGCCGGAAAATTGCCTGAGGGGATTCGCAAATTCGTTTCCGCTTGGCAAGCGCCGCGAGACGGGCTGTTAAGCAGGGCGACAGTCAGAGGATTTCCTCAATCCGCTCCGGCGGTCGGCCGAGACGCACGCCCTTTTCCGTTTCGACCAGGGGGCGTTCGATCAGCCGGGGATCCGCCGCCATCGCATCCAGCACGCTATCATCGTCGGCCGAATCCAGTCCGCGCTCTTTCGCGTCGGTACCCTGCAGCCGCAGCCCTTCGCGCGGGGCCATGCCGGCATCGCGATAAAGCTGCGCCAGCTTGCCCCGCGTAGGCGGATCCTTGAGATACTGGATCACAGTGACGTCGATATCGGGGCGGGCCCGGAGCGTTTCGAGCGCGGCGCGCGATTTCGAGCAATTCGGATTGTGCCAGATCGTGGCCTTCATCTTCTCACCTCTATGTGTGCCCTCTGCGCACTAGCGACCCAAAAACATCGCCTCAAGGGAGCATTTTCCCTTGCTGCTGCAAATCGGTCGCAATAGAGGCGCTCTTGAAAATCACTCGCAAAAAATCTTTTCCAGGGGGCTTCCTTGTCTGCGTCTACCGTCCTTTTCCGATCGATCCTGCTGACCGGCAGCTGCGCGATCGCTTCCATTCCGGGCCTTGCCCTGGCCGAGGATGCGTCCGACGCGCCGGGGCGCAGCGCGGCGCTGGATGCGATTATCGTCACCGGATCGGCAATGAAGGCTGCGGATATTGGCGGATCTGCGACCTATCTCGATCTCAGTGACCTTGAAAATTTCGGCTATACCGACATCAACCGGGTGCTGAGACAGGTGCCGGGCGTCAATGTGCGCGAAGAGGAAGGATTCGGCCTGAGGCCCAATATCTCCATCCGCGGTTCGTATGACGACCGGAATTCCAAGATCGCCATTTACGAGGACGGGATACTCAAGGCGCCTGCTGCATATTCTGCGCCGGCAGCCTACTACTTTCCCAATGTCGGGCGCATGGCGAGTGTGGAAGTGGTCAAGGGTGCAGGCGCGATCAAATATGGCCCTCACACCGCGGCGGGTGCGATTCACCTGTTCTCCAATCCGATCCCCAATGCCGTGAACTCCGTCTCCGGCAGAGGACAGATCAGCGTGGGCGAGAGGGGGACGCTGCGCGCCCATGCGCTGGCAGGCGGCTACAAGAGCCTGGGCAGCTATGACCTCGGTGCCTCGCTCGAAACCCATCAGGCCCGGAGCGACGGGTTCAAAGTGCTCGACAATGGCGGCCCCACCGGCTTTTCGACCCAGGATTATGTGGGCAAGATCGCGCTTCGTTCCAACGCGGCTGCGGGCCTGCAACAGAGCCTCGAATTCAAGTTCCAGTATTACAAGCAGCATTCGGACGAAACCTATGTCGGTCTTTCGATGGCCGATTTCGCACTGACACCCAATCGCCGCTATGCCGGCAGCCAGCGGGACGAGATGGATGTCGAGCACTACACGTACCAACTCACTCACAATGTCGATTTCGGTGGCGGCTGGGGGCTGACGACCGTAGGTTATGTAACCAGGACCCAGCGCATCTGGTATAAGCTCCAGGACGTGCGCAATGCCGCCGGGGCCAATCGCAGCACGGGCGCAATACTTGCCGATCCATCGGATCCGGCCAATGCCTCGGCATTCGCCTATCTGACGGGGAGCGACAGCGGGACTGGCGATCTCAGGGTGCGCAACAATGACCGGCTCTACCGAACCAAGGGCGTGCAGACCGTACTGACCAAGGATTTCGCGCTTGGCGGCTCAAGCCATGCACTGGAGCTTTCCGCCCGCTATCACGAAGACAGCGAGGACCGTTTCCAGCAGGATGACAGGTATACGATGCTGGGCGGAGCCATGGTTCTGGCGTCCGCCGGCCAGCCGGGCAGCAATGCCAACCAGCTCGACGAGGCGCGTGCCTGGAGCTTCTTCCTGCGTGACACGATCGGGATCGGCAGGCTGACGATCACGCCGGGAATCCGGTATGAAACGATAGACCTGATGCGTACGCGCTACGCCTCGTCTCCATCCAGCATTGATCGCGACAATCGCGGCGCGCTCCTCGACCGCAGCGAGAACAATATGGATGTCTGGATTCCCGGGATCAGCGCAACTTACGACATGGGCGGAGGGCTGCGCGTGTTGGCCGGCGTGCACCGCGGATTCACAAATCCCGGCCCGGTGAGTGCGGGAGGCTCGCTGGCGGAACCGGAAATCTCCACCAACTGGGAAGCGGGCCTGCGCTATTCCGGCGACAATGCCGAAGTGACGCTGATCGGCTTCTTCAACGACTACAGGAATTTCGTCGGGACCTGCACCGCTTCCAGCGGCGGCGGATGCACGATCGGTGAACAGTTTTCCGGTGGCCGGGTGCATGCCAAGGGGATTGAGTTCACCGCATTCTATGATGCGGGCGGCGTGCTGGGCGACGGCTTCTCCATGCCTCTCGGCGTGATCTACACCTACACCCATGCGACATTCCGCGAATCCCTCGACAGCTTCGGCCCATGGGGCGACAACGTGGCCAGGGGTGACCTGCTGCCCAATCTGCCGCAACATGTGCTGACGGTGAATGCGGGCATCGGGCGCGGCGGCTGGCGGCTGGACCTGACCGGAAATTATACCAGCGAAACATTCGGCGCGACCGGAGCTGGTGCAATGTCCGATCCGTTTGTTCGGGTGGAACCCCATATGATCTTCGACCTCTCGGGCGAGGTCGAACTTACCGGCAATGTCTCCCTGTTCGGGAGCATCGAGAACCTGTTCGACAAGACCTACAATGTGGGAGTCCTGCCTGCGGGCTGGCGCCCCGGACTGCCGCGCACAGTGATGGGCGGAATACGTTTCGGCTACTGACGGGGGCCGGAACCACAAGCGCCGCGGCGTTAAGGCCCCTGTTCTTCCCGGGCTCGCAGAGCCGGCACTTCGCGGGCGGCGTCTTCCGCGCGAATGCCGGGGGGAGGGGCGGCGCTGATCGTTTCCATGCGCCGCGCCACGCGGCCGGCGCGTTCGATGGCCCTTACCAGGCGGGGATAGACTCCGCAGGGGCAGAGGTTCTGGATCGCTCCTTCGATGTCTGACCGGCTTGGCTGCGAGTTGCGACCAAGCAGCGCGGCCGCCGCCATGACGATCCCCGGCGTGCAGAACCCGCACTGGATGGCCTGTTCCGCGACCAGCGCCTGTTGCACGGGGTGAGAGCGGTCGCGCGACAAGCCTTCTATGGTGACGATCGTGCGCCCCTCAGCCTCCTCGATCGTGACGAGGCAGCTTCGCAGCGCTTCGCCGTCCACCATCACGGTGCAGGCGCCGCAATCGCCCACACCGCAGCCGAATTTGGTCCCGGTGAGGTTCGCCGCCTCGCGCAGCGCGAACAGCAAAGGCGTGTCGGGGGCCATGTCGAAACGGACCGGCCGCCCGTTCAAGGTCATGCTTGTCATCGGAGAACTCGAACCCGCCTAGTCCCGCCAGCCCGTATCGATCGTGTCGATCTTGCGCTTCCATGCCTCGAAATCGAGCACGCCGAAACCGGCATTGAGCATCTTGTCGCGGTCCTGCTGGTGCACCTCGATCACCTCGTCCGGCACGCGGATCGGCTTGCCGAGCGAGCAGGTCTTGACCTGTATCTCGCAGGCGCGCTGCAGCATGTAATATTTGAGGAACATCTCGGGGATGGTCTCGCCCATCACCACCGGCCCGTGGTTGCGCAGCATCAGCACGCGGTGGTTGCCGAGGTTCTGCACCAGCCGCTCGCCTTCCTCCGGCCGCACGGTAATGCCCTCGAAATCGTGATAGCCGATCGCGCCTTCGAAGAAGCAGGAATAGAAATTGGTCGGGGTCAGGCCCTCCTCGCTGGAGCAGACCGCCATCGTATCGGGCGTGTGCGTATGGACGATGGCATGCGCCCAGGAGAGGTTCTTGTGAAACACCGAATGCTGGGTGAAGCCCGCGAGGTTGACCCAGTGCGGGCTGCCGTCGAGCTTGTTGCCCTCGCTGTCGATCTTGACGAGGTTGGATGCCGTCACTTCGGACCATAGCAGGCCGAACGGATTGATCAGGAACGCCTCTTCGCCCGGGACGCGCAAAGTGATGTGGTTGTAGATCGACTCGCACCAGCCGAGATGGTCGAAAATGCGGTAGCAGGCGGCAAGGTCCTGCCGCGCTTTCCATTCCGCCTCGCTGCATTCGGGCTTGTGCTTGAGCTGGGTGGCCATTGGGCATCTCCTCTGGCGGAAGCTTATCGCATAGTGCCCGCAATGGCGGCAAGCGGTGCAGTCGCAGCAATCATTGCCAAGGTCCCGGCGTGGGAGTAAACCTCAGGCCGAAAACGCAGGGTCGCGCGCGTTGGTGGAGGGGCCGACATGCGTATTGGACA
>CAYRCH010000017.1:0-9573 GCA_964422665.1 uncultured Sphingomonadaceae bacterium
CTGACCTCGTCATTGCGAACGACGCGCTCTCCCAACTGAGCTACGGCCCCGTTCCAGTGCTTATCCTCGGCAGACCGGAGCACTTGCTCCGCTGCGAGGAGGGCGCCTCCTAGCGAAAAGCCCTGCCGCTTGGAAGGGCAAAAATCGCGCGCTCCCGGCAATTCCTGCTACCCAAAAGAAAGGCCCGGTCCGCAGCTGGCGGGCCGGGCCTTCTTTGTCCGATTTCCCTGCGATTATTCGCGCTGGCCCATGAAGGCGAGCAGGAACTGGAACATGTTGATGAAGTCCAGATAGAGGCTGAGCGCCCCCATGATCACCATCTTGCCCAGCGGATAGGCCGCAGCCACACCGGGATTGGTCATCTTCGCCTGCTGGATCATCACATATTCGCTCTTGAGCCGCTGCGTATCATAGGCAGTCAAGCCGGCGAAGATCAGCACACCGATGAAGCTCACCGCCCACATCAGCGCTTCCGACTGGAGCCACAGATTGAGCAGCATCGCGATGAGCAGCCCGACGACCCCCATAATGAGGAAGGTGCCGAAGCCCGAAAGATCGCGCTGCGTGGTGTAGCCATAGAGACTGAGCCCCGCGAATGCGCCGGCAGTCGCGAAGAAAGTCGCGGCGATCGAAGCACCCGTATAGACGAGGAAAATCGTCGAAAGCGAAAGTCCCATCAGGAACGAGAAGCCCCAGAACATCGCCTGGAGCGCCCCGGTCGAGAACTTGTTGCGGCCGAAGCTCATCGCCATCACGATCGCCAGCGGCGAAAGGACTACAAGCCACATCAGCGGGCCGTTCATGATCGTATAGACGAAACCGCTGGAAGCCGTCAGCATCGCGACGATGCCGGTCAGCAGCACGCCCGAGGCCATGTAATTGTAGATCGAGAGCATGTGCTTGCGCAGCCCGGCGTCGAATACCTCGCCGCGTGCAACTTCGCCCGAAAGGCCCGGAGACGCGCCGAACCCCGTCTGGCCAAAGCCCCTCTGGGACGTCCGGTTGTCGTTCCAATCTGCCATTGTCAAACCTACTCCATTTGCCGGCCACCATTGCTGGGCCGGTATGCCGTGAATATCGGGATTCGGGCCGGACTTTTCAAGCAAAACCGGCGCGCGGCGCTTAACCTTTCTCGCCCTGGGAAGTGCGCGCTTCACGGGCCATTTCCGCATTCCGCTCCGCGGCGGCGCGCAAGGTCCGTTCCATCAATTTCGCAAGCGCCGAGTCATCGTCCAGGACATCGAGCCCAGCGCGCGTGACGCCCCCGGGGCTGGCCACGCGGTCGGCGAGAATCCCGGGTGAATCCGACGAGGATGCGGCCAGTGCCGCGGCCCCTTCCACCATCGCCAGCGCGAGCCGGTCAGCCTGCGAGCGGTCCATGCCAAGCCGAGCCGAGCCGCCCGCCAGCGCATCGATGAAGCGATAGACAAATGCCGGTCCAGATCCGGCAAGGGCGGTGACGAGGTGGAACTGATCCTCATTCTCCAGCCATTCCACCTGCCCCAGCGGCTCCATCAACCCCGCCACTGCCCTGCGGCCGCCCTCATCCAGCCCCTCGGCAAACAGCGCGATCGGCGATTTTCCCAGCGCCGCCGCGAGATTCGGCATCACCCTCACCCGTGCGGCGCTTTCCGGGAAATGTGCGCTCAGCACGTCCAGTTCGACCCCCGCGAGGATCGAGAGAATCACTGTGCCCTCGCCCGCCGCGGGCCGGATCGATGGCGCGAGTTCTCCGAGCATTTGCGGCTTGATGCCCAACAGGACGGCATCGAAGCTTTCTCGCGGGACTTCGCGCAGGAGCCGCGCGCCCTGAGGGGCGGCCTCGATCGCCGGATCGACAACCGTAATTCGTGCGGGGTCAACGCCGCCCGCAATCCAGCCGGCAAGCATCGCACCGCCCATATTGCCGCAGCCAACGATCAGGATCGAGTTCAGGTCAGTCATGGCGCGGAGATCCATGCCTTGGGCGCGCGGGGAAGTCTATGGAGGTTCAGGCCTCGCCTGCGGCGTCTACCAGCGCATCGGCCAGCGCATCCCGCGGGGATTTGCCGCCCCACAGCACAAACTGGAACGCCGGATAGAACCGGTCGCATTCCGATATCGCGGCATCGACCAGGTCCTGCGCCTGGCTCAGCCCGAGCCTTCCGTGATCGGCGAGCAGCGCGCCGTGGCGATAGAGCAGCACATTGCCCTTTGACCAGAATTCGAAATGGCCAAGCCACACCTGCTCATTGGCGAGCGCGATCAGCTCGTAAATGGCGGATTTCTGCACGTCCTGCACGCGCAAGTCAGGCAGGCTGAGCATCTGCAGGACGCGGTCTTCAGGGCGCCAAATTCCGCGAATCTGGTAAGTCGCCCAGCTGCCGGGAACTTCGCCCGACAGTTCCTCGTCATTGATCCGGCGAAACGGCCAGCCATGGGCGTCGAACAGCTGCGCCAGCATCTCCAGCGGCGCGGCACCGTCATCGCCGTCGAAATCGTTTTCTACTTTTCTCATTGCTGTTTGCTTGCGGCCCCATTCTGGATTGCAGTCAATGCCTGCAGGGACCCTGCCAACTCAATGCGCGCCCGGTCCGGCGCTGGGGGAAACTCTACAAGCCTGTTAACAATATGTGGGAAAAGGCCAGCCAGCGATCCTGCGCGCTAAAGCGGGTCAACGCCCGGCAATGGGCAGCACCTCTTCTCCGGCTGCGCTCGTGAAGGTGAAGGAATCGATGCCTTTGGCCTTCAGTTCCGTAACGACCGCCTGGGCAGCCTGCGCACTGCGATAGGGGCCGGCAAGCAGCCGGTTGGTGGCGTTCCACCCGGCGATATGGCCCTTCCCTTCGCCAAGCGCGTCACCTCCACCTCGGTGAATCCTTCGCCAGTCAAAGGCCAGAGCATCGCGGTCTCGGCCGGTCGCGACCTGGACCCAGTGACGCCGGGGGTGGTCTGCCTTCGCTTTCTCCTCGGCGCTTGGCTCCGGTTTGGGCTCGGGCTTTTCGCGCCGGGGTTCGAAACTGGTCAGGTCGACGGCGCCCTGCGCCTCGGACTGGCTGGCGTCCGGCACCGGCAGGCTGAAATCGGCGAAAGCGTCTTCCAGTTCGACTGGCTCCGGCCCCGATGCCCGTTCGGGAGCGGCGGGCTCAGGCTGCGACACGGCGGCCAGATCGAAACCGGGGCGCGGCGCGGCGCCATTCGGCGCCTCTTCGCGTGGAGCCGCCGCCTGCGCCGGAACCTGCGTGGCCGCCACATCGGCATCCGCTGATGCTGCCGGCGAAGCGGGCGCCGAGGGCCTGTTGCCGAGCGGCTCGCCTGCAGGAACCAGCCGATTGCCCTCGCTTCTGTCGCTGGCCGCGACCGCGGCGCGAGGAGCGGTTCCCGCTACGGCATCCAGGTCCGCCACACGCGGGAACAGCCCCAGATTGCCTGCGGCCGCCTTCTGGGCAGCGCTGAGGCGCGGAAGGTATCGCAAATAAGGCTCCATCCGCGAAGCCTGCGTTGCCGGCAGCATCGCAGCCGCGACCGTTACCGCATCATCCGTGCGCCCCATGGCCGCAAGGGCGAAGGCGCGGACGCGGTAGGCAGCCCGGTCCTGGCGCGACATCAGTGGTCGCAACGTGCGCTCGGATTCGCGCGCATCACCGCTGATCGCGAGGCTCAGCGCAAGGCGGCGCACGGCTTCATCGCCTTCGTCATTCTCGATCGCCGTCCGGTACAGGGTCTGGGCGCCGCGCTGGTCGCCCAGAAGATCGAAGGCCAGGCCACGCTCCGTCGCCGCGGAATCCTCCGGGGCACCGAGTTCGCGGGCTTCCTCGAACAGTGTCATCGCGATCCGGGGCTGACCCCTCCGCAATGCCACCGCGGCCAGTCCCTGCTTGATCCGGTAATCGCCCGGAGCACGGGCTTCGGCGCGGCGAAAGAAGCCTTCCGCTGCGGAAATATCTCCCATGGCCAGCGCCGTATTTGCAGCCCCGAACAGGGCACGGAAATCATGGGGATTGCGGGCGAGAACATTCACATGTTCGTTGAGGTTCCGCGTCAGCTCGGCGCGCGTCAACGCGGCATCGGCGGAATCCTGCGCCTGCGCGGCAGACGCGGAAAGCAGCACGAGGGATGCAATCCACAGCGAGTAGCGTCGTGTTCTCACCGCTGCCTTGCCAATGGCCCAACCTGCTCCATCAATCCGACGATCTCTGCTTATTACTGATTGTTCTGGCGGCCGAGGAAGCGCGGGATGTTGAGCGATCCGACGCCGTCATCTTCACCCTCTTCATCGTCATCTTCATCGGCCTGGGCACGACCCGCGCGAGAGAGGTTGGCCATACGTTCGAACAAGGTGCTTCCGCCAGCGACGCCTCCCGCGGCGGCTCCGCCGCCGCCACCGGGCGAGCCAGCCTGACCCAAACCGGCGCCGCGCTGCTCCGGCCCGTCTTCAGCAGCCAGGCGGCTGGCATCGAGCAGCAGTTCATCATCGCCCTCATCGTTGCCGCCATTGTCGCCCGCTTCCATGGTCAGCTCGAGCGCATCATCCTCGCCCTGGCCGTCATCGCCCCAGTCGTCTTCTTCTTCCGGATCCGGCTGGCGCATTTTCAGTCCGCCGACGAGCGATGCGTAGCCTGCCCCGGAACCAGGGGATTCATATTCTTCATCATCCGCCGGATCGGGAAGTTCTTCGTCATACTCCTCCTCTTCCTCAGCGGCATAGGAGGGGACATAATCAGGCTCTTCGCCGGCCGGCTCCGGAGACGGTGCATCGAAACGCCGGAACCCCGGCATGCCGGGACCTTCCTGGTCCTGAGAATCGTTGGCGCCTCCCAGGAGGTCGGAGGCCGTCAGCGGCTCATTCGATTCGCCGGCCCCGTCCTCGGCAAGTTCCTCCTCGGTCGGCAGCGGCAGGACAGGGCGCTTGGGCCCGCGCGATGCCAGGCCAAGCGCCTGCGTCGGTTCTGATGGGCGATGTGTCTGCATGTTCTGGTCTATGCCTGTGGCAACGACCGAAACGCGAATCTTCCCATCGAGGTCGGGATTGAAGGCCGAACCCCAGATGATGTTGGCATCCTCGTCGACCAGCTCGCGAATATGGTTGGCCGCTTCGTCGACCTCGAGCAGCTTCATGTCTTCGCCGCCGATGATCGAAATGATGACGCCCTTCGCCCCGGCCATGGAAACACCGTCGAGCAGCGGGTTGGCGATGGCACGTTCGGCAGCTTCCAGCGCGCGATTTTCGCCTTCGCCTTCGCCCGTGCCCATCATGGCCTTGCCCATCTCGCCCATCACCGAGCGGATATCGGCGAAATCGAGGTTGATCAGGCCAGGCATCACCATCAAATCGGTGATGGAGCGGACGCCTTGCTGAAGCACTTCGTCGGCCAGCATGAAGGCTTCTTTGAAGGTCGTCTCCGCCTTGGCCACCAGGAACAGGTTCTGGTTCGGAATGACGATCAGCGTATCGACATGCTTCTGCAGCTCTTCAATGCCCGCTTCCGCTGCACGCATCCGCCTCGTGCCTTCGAACAGGAAGGGCTTGGTAACGACGCCAACGGTGAGCACGCCCTTGCGCCGCGCCGCCTCGGCGATGACGGGGGCAGCGCCCGTGCCCGTGCCGCCGCCCATGCCGGCAGCGATGAAGCACATATTGACGCCCTCAAGCGCACGCTCGATCTCGTCGGCCGTTTCTTCGGCAGCGGCGCGCCCTACCTCGGGTCGCGATCCCGCGCCAAGGCCTTGGGTAATTTCCGGACCCAGCTGGATGCGATGGTCGGCTGTCGAACTGTTCAGCGCCTGGGCATCGGTGTTCGCCACGATGAAATCGACGCCTTCTATCTCGGCCTCAATCATGTTGGCGATCGCATTGCCCCCGGCACCGCCCACACCGATAACGGTGATGCGCGGGCGCAGCTCTTCAACTGAGGGGGGGCCGATATTGATGCTCATAAATCGTTCTTTCCAAGGGTCGCTAATCGCCGGCCGGGCAGAATGACACCATAGTGCCATAAAGCGAATCGCGGGTGCAAAAGGTAAATCGCCTTATCCACAATACGCCTCGACTTGTCGCGCATTGCTACAGCCATCCAGAATCAACCTGGACCGGGTCAGAAATTGTCGCGCAAGGCCTGGAACAGCCGCACCGCGAGCTCTCCAGGCCCGAAACGTGTGGTCGCCTGCTTTGCCGGCCCCACTGCCCGCACATCGATCGGATCTTCGATTGCATATAGCACAAGCCCCGCCAACGTCGAAAACCCCGCCACGGCATGCGCTTCCGGAAGGCCCGGCAACATCGCCGGCTTCCCCGTCCGGACCGGACGACCCAACGCAGCCTGCGCGTAATCCGCCACACCCGCCAGCTGCGAGGCTCCACCAGTAATAACCACCTGCCGGTCACGCTGCGCCGCGAAACCCAGCCGATCGAGCGATTTGCCAATATCACTGAACAGCAGGTCCAGTTGACCGGTAATCGCCGAAACGAGATCCGCGCGCGATATCGTTCGCTCGCTGCCCCGCTCAACCTCCGGTCCGTCGACCGGCACCGTCTCGCGGTTATCCTGCGGACTGGCGATGGCCGAGCCGGAAAAGCATTTGATTCGCTCTGCCTGAAAACGGCGGATACCGAACGCACTGGCAATGGCGTCGGTAATATCCGCGCCGCCGCGGGGAATGGTCTCGAGGCCGACCATCATCCCCGCCGCATAAACGGCAACCTGGGTGACTTCGGCTCCCATCTCGATCATCGCGACGCCCAGCTCGCGCTCTTCGGGCGAAAGACATGCGTAGCCCGATGCGAGCGGCGAGGCGACAATGCCTTCCACCTCGAAATGGGCGTTCTGGACCGCTTCGCGCAGGTTCTTGACGGGCGCTCCGTCGGCCAGCACGACATGAATATCCACGCCGAGCCGGTCGGCATGAAGACCAACCGGGTTGGCCACTCCGTGCGCCCCGTCGAGCGTATAGAAGGCAGGCTGCGCATGAAGCACCATTCGCCCGTCGGGATAGAGCGCATCGCGCCCGGCGATAAGGAGATTTTCGACGTCCTCCTCTTCCACGCGCCGGCCGCCCATTTCGATTTCGACCGAGGCGATGCGGCTTGTCAGCCCGGCCCCGGAGCAGCTGAGCCAGAGCCCTGCGACCGATGCCCCGGCCAGTTTTTCGGCCTTCTCGACTGCATCACGAATGGCATAGGTCGCGGCCGCCATGTCCGTAACATAGCCGCGCTTGATCCCCTGCGCGGCGCGGTGGCTGGACCCAAGAACCGTGACAGCCCCATTCTCGTCGACCCCAGCCACCATCGCGGAGATCCGGAACGAACCGACATTGATGGCACCGACCAAACGGGACAGGCGAGGTCTCGAAGCCATTACTGGCCCTCCGCCTGTGCAGGCGCTTCGAGCGGCGGAGTCTCGGGCTTGGGCTGGGGCACGCGAAGATAAATTCGTTCCGGAGCGCGCATGTCAAACGCGGCCACTTTCCCGCCCAGCAAGCGGTTGACCCCGTCCAGGCGGGCAAAGGAGACGAGGGCGCTGGCAGATTCATCCTCTCCTTCGGGCAAGGCAAGGGTTTGCCCGGTGCGGAAAGTCAGGTTCCAGCGCCGGTTGCCGATCCATTCGGCCGATGCCACCTGGCGCTTCAGCGCTGGCGCCGCGTCAAGCAGATCCGACAGCGCCTCTACCTGCTGGCCCGCCCCCGGGCCCTTGATCCTCAGCATGTCGCCCGCGGCATTTTGCGAAATCGGTTCGAGCTGGTGGCCTGAGGCATCGATCAGCATCAGCCGCCCGGGACGTTCCAACACCGCATGCGGTTCACGCTCGACGATGTCGACAATCACGGTATCGGGCAGCTGGCGCGAGACACGTGCGTCGCGCACCCAGCTAAGGGTAATCAAATCGTCGCGAAGCGCACCAATATCCACCAGCGGCATCGCACGGTCACGCTGTCCCAGCACGCGCTCATAGACCTTGAGCTCGTTCATCCGCTCGACCCCGCGCACTTCGACCCGGCGAACCTCGAAGCCGGCATCCTTTGCAAGGATCGCGAGTTGCTGGCTCGCCATGGCGGGCACCCCCGCGAGGCTGGCCACGAACCACGCCAGTACAGCGGCAAGGCCCAGGATGATCGACAGGAAAACGCGTTGCAGCTGTTCTTCCGTAAAAGGAAGAAACCGCATCAGCCAGTCGACCATGGCGCCGCTGGTGCTGCGCGCACGCCTGACCCTCGCCCGATTGCCCTGCGAACGCGCTTGCCGGCGCACGCCGGTCGCCTTGCGCCTTATTGTGCGGCTACTCACTTCTCCTCGCTCCCGGCCGAATGTGCCAGCGCATCGGCGATTATGAGCTCAACCAGCTCGGCATACGAAATGCCGCAATGTTTCGCCTGCTCGGGCACCAGGCTGAGCGGAGTCATTCCAGGCTGAGTGTTGGTCTCCAGCACGAAGAGCCCTGCTTCGCCCTGTTCGTCATCCCAGCGGAAGTCGGTCCGGCTTGTTCCCCTGCAGCCCAGCAGTTCGTGCGCCTTGAGCGCATATTCGAGACATAGCCGCGAGATGTCCTCCGGGATTTGCGCCGGACAAACATGCTCCGTCATGCCATCGGTGTATTTGGCATCGAAATCGTAGAAGCCGCTCTTGGGAACGAGTTCTGTGACCATCAGCGCGCGCGGCCCCTCCGGTCCCGCTAGAACCGCAGTCGTCAGTTCGCGGCCCCGAATATAGGGCTCGGCAAGCAGGCTTTCGAACTGGCCCCAGGGCCCTTGCGCGTCGCGGCTGATCGGATTGCCGTAATTTCCCTCGTCAGTGACGATCGCAACACCCACCGACGATCCTTCGTTGACGGGTTTCAGCACATAGGGCCGCGCCATCGGATCCCGCTCGAAAAGTTCTTCGCTGCGCACAATCCGCCCGCCGGGCATTGGGATGCCGTTGGGAACAAGCCGCTGCTTGGTGAGCTCCTTGTCGATCGCGATCACCGAGGTTGCGAGCCCGGAATGCGTATAGGGTATGCCCATCAGGTCGAGCATGCCCTGCACCGTTCCATCCTCGCCCGGCACGCCGTGGAGCGCGTTGAACACGACATCGGGCTTTGCTTCGGCGATGCGCGCGGCGACATCGCGGTCCATATCGATCCTGGTGACGCGGTGGCCGCGCTCCTCCAGCGCATCGGCCACGCCATTTCCCGACATCAGCGATACCGGCCGTTCATTGGCCCAGCCGCCCATCAGGACCACGACATGGAGCTTGGGAAGGGTCATGGTCGGCCCACCCGTTGGATTTCCCATTCCAGTGTCACGCCTTCGCTATCGGCCACGCGCCGGCGAACTTCCTCTCCCAGCCCTTCGATGTCGAGGCTGGTGGCATCGCCGGTATTGATCAGGAAATTGGTATGTTTCTCGCTCACCTGCGCTCCGCCCATCTTCAGTCCGCGACAACCCGCTGCATCGACCAGTTCCCAGGCTTTCCTGCCGGGCGGGTTCTTAAAGGTCGATCCGCCTGTCCTGGTCCGCAGCGGCTGCGATTGCTCGCGCGCGGCGGCGATGCGGTCCATTTCCGCGCCGATCTCTGCGGGATCGCCCGGATGCCCCTTGAACCGTGCCGAAACAACTATC
>CAYRCH010000017.1:9673-24898 GCA_964422665.1 uncultured Sphingomonadaceae bacterium
AGAAAATCGATCAGATCCTCCCGGTCGGCCGGTTCGAACAGCCAGTCTGCATTCCCGCCGGACTTGAACCAGACTAGCGGTGCAAGCGGCGCGTTGCGCGTGAGCCGGCCACGCACCTCGGTCGGCACGGTCATGGCGGCGCTTCCGGCGAATTCCCCGCCGGGGGCTCCACCCCTGGCCTGCCAGTATTCGCCGGGCTGGATGCTCATGACACGTGCACCCTTGCGGCATCGATCGCATCGGCGAGACCCGCAGCCCATTTGGTAATATCGCCCGCGCCCAGGCACACTATCAGGTCACCGGGCTCAGCCACTTCAGCCAGTTTGACCGCGAGATCATCGGGTCCGGCTACTTCATATGCTGCGCGATGACCGCGGGCCTGAAGGCCGCGCACCAGCGCCGCCGAATCAATTCCTTCGATGGGTGCCTCCCCGGCGGGATAGACAGGCGCCACATAGACAAGATCGGCGTCATTAAAGGCGGTCTGGAAATCCTCCATCAGGTCGCGCAGGCGAGTGAAGCGATGGGGCTGGGCAACTGCGATGACCCGGCCGGTGGCGGCCTCGCGCGCAGCGGCCAGAACTGCGCGAATCTCCACCGGATGATGGGCATAATCGTCGATCACCCTCACCCCGTTGGCCTCTCCCACACGCGTGAAACGCCGGCGAACACCGCTGAAACCGGCAAAACCCTCGCGGATCACCTCGTCAGGGCATTCGAGTTCAATCGCCACCGCAATCGCGGCAAGCGCATTCTGGACATTGTGCCGTCCGGGCATCGGCAGGACCACGCCTTCGATGCACCGGTCCTCATCCCCTCGCTGACGAACAACGACGTCGAAGCGGTTTCCTCCGTTCTCGGGCGTCACGTTCACGCCGCAAATATCCGCCTGCAGCGAGAAGCCATAGGTAATCACGCGGCGATCCCGCACCTTTCCCACGGCGGCCTGCACCTCGGGGTGATCGATGCACATGATCGCAGCCCCGTAGAACGGGACGTTGTGCACGAACTCGATGAATGCCTTCCGGACCCCGTCGAAATCGCCATAGTGATCGAGGTGCTCGGGATCGATATTGGTAACCACCGCGATGGTCCCGTCGAGCCGGAGGAAACTCCCGTCGCTCTCGTCGGCCTCCACGACCATCCAGTCGCTGTCGCCCAGCCGGGCATTGGACCCATACTGCTCGATTACCCCGCCATTGATCACCGTGGGATCGATCCCCCCGGCATCGAGCAATGCGGCGATCATGCTGGTGGTGGTGGTCTTGCCATGGGTGCCTGCGACGGCGACCGTGTTCTTTAACCGCATGAGCTCGGCGAGCATCTCGGCGCGGCGCACCACCGGGATACGGTTTTCGAGCGCCGCAACCACTTCCGGATTGTCGCGTCTGACCGCAGTGGAAGTCACCACCACCGCTGCTCCCTCGATATTTTCCGCCGCCTGACCGATCGAAACGGGAATTCCGCGCTTCCGCAACCGTTCGACCGTAACGCTTTCGGCAATGTCGGAGCCCTGGACCGAGTAACCCAGGTTTTTCATCACCTCGGCAATGCCCGACATGCCGATGCCGCCGATCCCGACGAAATGGATTGTCCCGATATCGGTCCCGACCCCCTTCATCTCAGTTCGGTTCCCGGGCCAGCGCCTCGCGGCCCTGCGCGCCCTTTTCCGCCTCGCCGCCCAGCCGAATAACATCCATTAACGGCGCTGCACCAAAGCTCTCGACCAGGTCCGCCAGTTTGCTTGCCGCCTCGGGGCGTCCGCAGTTCCACGCCGCATGCGCCGCATTGGCAAGAGTTTCGGGATGCTGGGCCATGGCCTGAATTTGCTTGGCCAACTCCTTGGCCGTGAAATTGTGTTCGCGAATTGCACGAGCGCCTCCGGCCTTCACCATTTCGCGCGCATTGGCAGCCTGGTGGTCGTCAGTCGCGATCGCCAGCGGCACGAGGATTGCGGGACGGCCGACGACAGTGAGTTCGGAGATGGTCGAGGCCCCGGCGCGCGCGATCACCAGATGGGCATCGGCCAGCCGCGCATCGATATCTTCGAAATAGGTGCCGAGTTCGGCAGGTATGTCGTGCCCGGTATACCGGTCGCGCACCGCGCCAAGGTCCTCGGGACGGCATTGCTGGGTCACCTGTAACCGCGAACGCAGGGCAGGTTGCAACATTGCCAGGCCATCGGGCACGATCTGCGAAAGGATACGGGCTCCCTGGCTTCCGCCTATCACCAGAACACGCAGCAACCCGTCCTCACGAAAGGGCGGGAACGGCTCGTTTCTCAGTGCCTGGATCTGCGGCCGGACGGGATTGCCGACCAGTTCGACCTTGCCCCTGTGCTTTTCGCCCAGCCGCGCGATATCCGGATAGGAAGTCGCGATCGCATCCACGCGCCCGGACAGGAAACGATTGACCCGGCCAAGAACGGCGTTCTGCTCATGGATGATGCTGGGTATCCCGGCCTTGTGCGCCGCCATCAGGGCAGGAAAGGCCGGATAGCCGCCGAAGCCGATAACGGCCGACGGCTCGAAGCTCTCGAACAGGCGCAGCGCCATCCGCCGCCCCTCCATGATAGCTGAGATCGCACCTGGCCATTTGAGCGGGTTCCGACCCAGGCGCCCCGCGGGAATGGTGTGCGCTGTAAAGCTTTCGGGTCGCCCCGGAATCTTGGCCCCGCGCTCGTCGGTGAGTAGCGCCACATGATGACCCCGTGCTTCCAGCTCCTGCGCCAAGGCGAAGGCCGGAGTCAGATGCCCGCCGGTTCCGCCGGCAGCCAGCACGTAATGGCGCGAAACGCCCGTCACTTCCTCTCCTTCCCTTGCCCAGGCGTCACCCAATCGAAGCCTTCGCGCGACAGATACGGATTGCGGCGGGTAAATGCCAACAGCAGGCCCAGCGTGAGAGCCACGGCGATTGTGGATGATCCGCCGTAAGAGATCAGCGGCAGGGTCATCCCCTTGGAAGGAAACAGCTGCAGATTAACGAGAATATTGATCATCGCCTGCCCGATGAACAGAGCACACAAACCTGCTCCCGCGAGAAGGGCAAACAGGTCGGTTTCTTCCAGCAGCCGGATAATCACCCTCGCAGCAATCGCGAGGTAAAGGATAACGACGACAGCACAGGCAATGAGCCCGAACTCCTCGCCAATCACCGAGAAGATATAATCGGTGTGCGCTTCCGGCAGATTCATCTTGCGAACGCCGAGCCACAGGCCGGTGCCCTTCCACCCGCCCGCCATCAGCGTCCGCGCGGCAAGGTCGACCTGATCATACGCGGTTCCGCCGCCAATAAACGCATCGATGCGGTGCCGGGCATTGTCGTAGAACGCGTAGGCAAGACCCAGCGCGGCGATTCCCGAGCCCGCGAGGACTGCCACGCGCTGGAGATTCATCCCGAGCATGAACACCAGCACGAACCAGCAACCCACAAACAGGATCGCGCTGCCGAGGTCGGGCTGCAGCATCAGCAGCGCCACCACTGCCGCGAGAAAGGCGCCGGTGATTGGCACAAGGGGAAGCTCCGCCACGCGCCAGCGCCACGACAGCACCCAGGCCAGGGTAACGGCAAAGGCCGGCTTCATGAATTCGCTTGGCTGGAAGCGAATGCCGAGGTCGATCCAGCGGCGCGCACCGTTGACCGTATCCGAAACGAACGGCACCAGCAGCATCGCACCGAACATCGCGCACGCGAGCAGGATCGCACATCGCCGGGCAAAGTCCCGGTCCAGCATCGATGCGCCGACCAGGACCATCAGCGCCATGATCTGCCAGACCACGTGCTGCCCGAAGAAATAGAGCGGCGGCAGAATGCCTTCCGCATTGGAAAGCCGATGCGCCCCGGCCGGCGACGCGGCGAGGACAGCGGCAGTGCCCATCAGCATCAGCAGGGCAATCAGCGCCAGCAACACCCGGTCGACTTCGCGCCACCAGATGGCGAGCTCTGCCTGCCAGGCGAGATTCCGCTTTGGCGCTTCCGGCCGCCGATGGCCGGGCATGGGAATATAGGGCCGGCGTGCGTTCATGCCGCCGACCTCGCGATCATTCCCTGCTGGTCGGTCGTCGCACCGGTGAGGCTGATGACCACTTCCCGGAACGCATCGCCGCGGGCTTCATAATCGCGGAACTGGTCGAAACTCGCGCATGCCGGACTCAGCAGGACGACATCTCCCGGTTTCGCGGCGGCGACGGCCGATTGCACGGCCGTGCACATCATCTCGCACCGTTCGACGGCAACCTGCCCCTCGAGCAATTCGGCAAAGCGGGGTCCAGCTTCGCCGATCGTATATGCGACCGCGATATTGCCGAGATACTGCTCGCAGTCGCCGAGACCGTCTTCCTTCGGCAGGCCCCCGACAATCCAGTGGATGCGCGGCGCCGGGCTGGCCGGATAGGCCGCTAGAGCGGGAGCCGTCGCTGCCGTGTTGGTGGCCTTGGAATCGTTGATGAAGGTCACGCCTCCGGCTTCGCCGAGAAACTCCATGCGATGGGCAAGGCCGGTGAAGCTCGCCAGTCCCTCGGCGATCTGTTCGTTCGGCACGCCCATTTCCGCGCAAAGCCATGCCGCGATGGCCGCATTCTGGAGGTTGTGAGGGCCCTGCAAGGAGCGCCAGTCCGGCTGCAGCGGCGCGACCAGTGCCGGGTCGCAGCATACTGCGCGCCCTTTCGGTCGACGGACGCTTTCGATTTCGCGAATGGCGCGAGTGGGCGCATCCGCGCATCCGAACACGGCAAACTGGCCAGGAGACTGCAGAGCGAAAAGCCGCGATTTGGAGCGGCAATAGGCCTCAAAACCGTCATAACGATCGAGATGATCGGGGGTGATATTGGTTAGCGCAGCGGCATCGCAGTCAAGCGATCGTGTCAGGTCCAGCTGGTAACTCGACAACTCGAGCACATAGACGCCGCCGGCGTGCAGGGGATCCTGGTCCAGGATCGGCAGACCAATATTGCCTCCCATCAGAGTGGGCACACCCGCGGCGGAGAGCAGATGATGCACAAGTGCCGTGGTGGTCGATTTGCCGTTCGTCCCGGTAATTCCGATCACGCGGTGCGGCGGAAGATGGGGGCGAGCGAGGGCGAACAGTTCGATATCGCCAATAATCGGCACGCCCGCTTCCCTTGCCTTGCCGGCAATGGGATGGCTGTTCAAAGGCACTCCGGGGGAGACGACCACGCCGTCGAAGCCGGCGATGTCGATGTCCATCGGATCCGCGATCCGCGCCCTGCCCGCCAGCTTGGCCCGCGGATCCTCCTGCCGGTCCCACGCAGTCACTTCGGCGCCGCTGGCAAGCAGGCTTTCCGCCGCGGCCAGTCCCGAACGCGCAAGTCCCAGAACCGCGAAGCGCTTTCCTGACAGGGCGGGCGCAGTAATCATCGGACCTTCAGCGTAGCCAGGCCCAGCACCGCGAGGACGATCGCAATGATCCAGAACCGGATCACGACCTTGCTTTCGCTCCAGCCAAGTTGCTCGAAATGGTGATGGATCGGCGCCATGCGAAAAATGCGCCGTCCGGTGCGCTTGAACCAGAACACCTGGATGATCACGCTGGCGGTCTCCATCACGAACAGGCCGCCGACGATCAGCAGGACGATCTCGTGGTGGCTGGCGACCGCAATGGCGCCCAGCGCGCCGCCCAGCGCGAGGCTGCCCGTATCCCCCATGAACACCGCCGCGGGCGGTGCATTGAACCACAGGAAAGCGAGGCCTGCCCCCATGATCGCCGCGCAGAACAGCGCAAGCTCGCCCGCCCCCGGAACATGGGGGATGCCGAGATAGCTGGCATAATCAACCCGGCCGGCAAGATAGCAGATTACCATGAAAGCCCCGGCGGCGATCACCACCGGCATCGTGGCGAGGCCGTCCAGCCCGTCGGTCAAATTCACGGCGTTGCCGAAGCCGACGATAAAAGTTGCAGCGAACAGGTAATAGAACGGTCCCAGAGGGATCACTCTATCGGAAAACAGCGGCACGTGCACATCGGTGCTGATCTCGCTCACGATCAGCCATGCGGCAATGCCAGCCACGATAAATTCCGCCAGCAACCGAACCTTGCCGGACAGGCCTGCATGGTGCCGCTTGGTGACCTTGTCGTAATCGTCGAGGAAGCCGATCACTCCGAAACCTATCGTCACGGCAAGGCAGGCCCAGACGAACGGGCTGGCCAAATCCATCCAGATCAGCATTGCGAGCACGAGGGATACGAGTATCATCAGCCCGCCCATGGTGGGCGTTCCCACCTTGGCCTGGTGGCTTTTCGGCCCGTCGTCCCTGATGGGCTGCCCTTTGCCCTGGCGGACGCGGAGCATGTTGATGAAGCGTGGACCGATCAGTAGGCCGATGGCGAGCGCTGTCAGCATGGCCGCGCCAGCCCGGAAGGTCTGGTAGCGGACGAGGTTGAACAGCCCCTCGAATTCCAGCCATTGCGCAAGAAAATAGATCATTAGCCTTCCCTGGCCGTGAAATATTCGACGAGACCTGCGAGCTTCATCGAATTGGAACCTTTCACGAGCACTGCGTCTCCGCCGGTCAGGCCGAACTCCTCAAGCGCGGCAATCGCGGCGGTGAAATCAGGGCAATGATCGAAATGCAGCCCGCTGCCAAGCGCGGAACGACCACGATTCGACAGTTCGCGTGCCAGGGGCCCCATCTCCTCGCCCACCAATATGGCGTAGTCGACACCGGCATCCCCAATCGGTCCAGCGAGCTGGGCGTGAAAGGCGGGGCCGAAATCGCCCAGTTCCTTCATGCTGCCGAGAACCGCGATCCGGCGCGATGCGGGCGTCGCGCCCAGTTGCCCCAGCGTCGCACGCATGGATGCCGGATTGGCATTGTAACTTTCGTCGATGATGAGCGCGGTGCCGCCGGGGACGGGGATGCGGTGCCGGGCGCCGCGCCCTTTCAGCCCTCCCATCTCGGCAAGGGCAAGCCCGGCCGAGCCAAGATCACCACCCGCCGCCTCTACGGCTGCCAGCACTGCCAGCGAGTTGGCGATCCAGTGCTCACCCGGTTCCGCGACGGTGTAGCACAGCCGGCGCGAGCCCAGCTCAGCGGTGACCAGCGATCCTCCATGAGCTACCGGAACAGTGTCGAGCAGGCGGACATTGGCGTGGTCCGATCGGCCAAAGGCAGCGACCTTGGCGCCAGCACGCTCCGCCGCCGCGCGAAGCCGGGCGAAATGCGGATTGTCTGCGGGGATGACCGCGGTGCCGCCCGGTTGCAGCCCCTCGAAAATCTCGGCCTTGGCGTCGGCTATGGCCTCTTCGGAGCCGAGCATTTCGATATGTGCCGGCGCGATGGTGGTTATCACCGCGACATGGGGCCGGACCTGGGCAGTGAGCGCCGAAATCTCTCCCGCATGGTTCATGCCCATCTCGAACACGCCATATTTGCTGCGCGGCGCCATGCGCGCCAGGCTGAGCGGAACGCCGACATGGTTGTTGTAGCTTTTGACCGAGCGATGCGCCCGCCCGCGGCTTGATCGCTCCAGAGCAGCGAATATCGCTTCCTTGACGCCCGTCTTGCCGACCGAACCTGTTACACCGACGATCGTCGCCCCCGCTCTCTGCCGCGAAGCTTCGGCGATGGCCCGAAGTGCAACTGTGGTGTCTTCCACGAGGATGTGCGGATAGGACACGGGTCGATCGACCACGGCAGCGACAGCCCCGTTTTCAAACGCCTTGTCCAGGAAGCGATGGCCATCGGTATTCTCGCCCTGCAAGGCAAAGAACAGGTCGCCCGCCTGCACATCCCGGCTGTCTATTTCCGCGCCGGACACCTGGAAATCGTTGCTGCTTTTGCCGCCCGTCGCCGCCGCGAGGGTCGCCGCATCCCATAGCGCGAGCGGTTGTTGATCGGACCGAGCCGGGCGCGGCCAGGCCACTGCTGTTCCCTGCACGCTCATGCGGCGCATTCCCGCGCCACGGCCACGTCGTCGAATGGCAAAACCCGCATATGTTCCCCTGATCCCACAATCTGTCCCTGTTCATGTCCCTTGCCGGCCACGAGCACGATGTCTTCGGCTCCTGCCGCCGCGATCGCTTCGGCGATGGCCGTGCGCCGATCGCCGATTTCGCGCGCAGAACGTCCGGCGCCTTCCATCACCATTGCGCGGATCGCCGCCGGATCCTCGCCGCGCGGATTGTCGTCCGTCACGATGACCAGATCGCTGCGCGCCGCCGCCACCCGTCCCATTTCCGCTCGCTTGCCGGTGTCCCGGTCCCCGCCGGCCCCGAACACGGTAATCAGCCGCCCGGCGACATGCGGCCTCAGCGCGGCTATCGCCGCGGCCAGCGCGTCGGGCGTGTGGGCGTAGTCGACATAGACAGGCGCGCCGCTTCGGCTGATCGCTGCACGTTCTAGCCGCCCGCGCACCGGCTGGAGGCGCCCCAGCGCATCTATGGTTCGCGCCGCGTCGCCGCCGGCCGCAATGACCAGCCCCGCTGCCACCAGGGCATTGGCGGCCTGATAGGCGCCAATCAGCGGCAACGACACTTTTCGCCGGCTTCCGGCATGCTCCAGTTCGAGCTCCTGACCCAACTGCGTGGGCGAACGGGCGAGGAGGCGGATCCCGTTTTCATTACTCTCGCCTGCCTCGCCCACGGTGAACAGGCGCAGACCCCGCCTGCGCGCATGTTCACTCGCCCGCTGCGACCATGCGTCGTCCGACCAGATCACGGCGGCACCGCGATCGGTTACGATCTCGTCGAACAGCCGCATCTTGGCCGCGAAATAATCCTCCATGTCCTTATGATAATCGAGATGATCGCGGCTGAGATTGGTGAAAGCCCCGGCCACCACGCGCACACCCTCGTTGCGGTATTGGGCGAGGCCGTGGCTGGAAGCCTCGTAGGCCACGTGCGTTACGCCTTCGCGGGCGAGCCCGACCATGTTGGAAAGGAAAGTAACGATATCGGGAGTGGTAAGCCCGGTGGACACGCTTTCGTCAGGCGTGGTCACTCCGAGCGTGCCGATAGAAGCAGCCCGCTCCCCGAGCATGCGCCAGAGCTGCCGCGTCATCTCGACTGTCGAGGTCTTGCCATTCGTGCCGGTCACCGCGACCACGGTTTCCGGGACCGGATTGAAGAACTGCGCAGCAAGCCGGGCGAAGGCGCGGCGCGGAACAGGGTCCGCGATATGGACAGCGGCCGCCACCCGGGCTTCGGGCCGAGCCACGACCGCGACCGCCCCTGCCGCTTCGGCAGCCGGGATGAAATCTTCGCCATTGACGGCAAGACCCTGGAAGGCGCCGAAGACATTGCCCGGCGCGACTTTCCGGTGATCGATAGCGAAACCGGTAACATTCCCTTCCCTGCCGCGCTCGAGCGAAAGTCCCGCGAGTTCCGCCAGCGTCCCCAGCTTCATTCCACGCCCCCATGCACCAAAGGCTTGAGGTCGGTGAGATCGATATCACGCGAGCTATCGGGTTTGACGCCCAATATCGGCCCGATGCGAGGCACAAGCCGGGCAACCACTGGCGCAGCATTCCATGCCGCCGTTCGCTGGAATGACGAGCGGACCGTCCCCTTCGGTTCGTCGAGCATGATGATCACGACATAGCGCGGCCGATCCATCGGGAATGCGGCAGCAAAGGTCGAGACCAGGGTGGTCTGGGCATAGCCTCCATTGGCAGGCTTTTCTGCCGATCCGGTCTTGCCCCCAACCCGGAAGCCAGGCGCATCCGCGTTCCGCCCCGTGCCGTACAGCGTGATCATCCGCATCAGCTGGTTCATCCGCGCGCTGGTGCTCGCCTTGAAAACCCGGCGCCCCTTCGGCGCTTCGCCCGGACCCAGCTTGTGCAGGGTAGCGGGGCGCCAGATCCCTCCATTGACCATGGCCGCATAGGCGCTGGCGAGATGCAGCGGCGTCACTGCGATGCCATGGCCGTAACCCACCGTCATCGCCCGCAGGCGGGGCCATTCGCCCTTGCTCCAGATGGGGAAACCGCGTGCGGGAAGCTCGATATAGGGCCGCTCGGCCATGCCGAGCTCGCGCATATATTTCTGCAGCACCGCAGGCCCGGTCGCATCCACGACATGGGCGGTGATCACGTTGGATGAGTGGATCAGCATCTCGGGCACGTTGAGCGTGGCGCCCTTGCTGCGGCTGTCCTTGATGGTGAAGCCGCCCACCCTGAATGGCTGGGCGGAGTAGCGTTTCGAAAGGTTGGTCACGGCGCCG
Organism: uncultured Sphingomonadaceae bacterium; assembly: GCA_964422665.1. Classification (GTDB taxonomy): domain Bacteria; phylum Pseudomonadota; class Alphaproteobacteria; order Sphingomonadales; family Sphingomonadaceae; genus DASWIR01. The sequence goes on from CAYRCH010000017.1 coordinate 19,853, forward strand.
GAATCGATGGCGGCAGCCACAGTCAGCGTCTTGAAGGTGGAGCCGAGCTCGTAAACCTGGTTGGTCACCCGGTTGAACATCCGCTCCTGGCCCTCGGCATCGATGGCATTGGGATCGAATTCCGGCAGCGATGCCAGGGCGAGGACTTCGCCGGTATCCACGTCGAGGACGATCCCGGCCCCGCCGAGCGCGTCGACCGCCCGCATCCCCCGCCCCAGCTGGTCTTCGAGGGCTCCCTGCACGCGCACGTCGATGGAAAGCGCCGCCGGCGTCCCGCGCCGGGCGGGATCGAGCAATTGCTCGTCGAGCACCGCTTCCATGCCGACCCGGCCGTGACCGTCGGCCGCGACATATCCAAGGACGTGAGCCGCCATCGACCCTTGCGGGTAATAGCGGTCCCGTTCGCTGGGAAGTTCCAGTGCCAGCTCGCCCAGCGCCTGGACCTTGTCCGCCTCTGCCGGCAGCACGCGCCGCCGGATATAACCGGCCTGTCCGCTGGACAGCCGGCGCTCCAGCGTACCGGCATCGAGATCGGGGAATATCTCTGCCAGCGCGGCCGCCACTTCCGCCGCCGGCTTGACCAGCGGGCTGCCGCCGTCGCCCATCGCATCGGGATTGAACCACAGAGCGCGTGCCGGGAACGCCCGGGCGAGCGGGACACCGTTGCGATCGGTGATCTCGCCCCGCGCCGGCAGCAACGCTTCGGCCATGGTCATCTGCGAGGGACCAGGCTGGACCACGCCCAGCCAGGCAATGCGCAAGATCATCACCGCCCCAACAAACAGCAGGCCGAGCAGCAGGAAGATCAGTCGCCAGCGCGCGACAAGCAAAGAATGCGTTCGCTGGTTGGCCAGGCGCGTCTGGCCCGCCGGCAAAGCCAGCCGGGCGGCCGCAATACTCATCTTTCCGCCCCCTGGATCACCGCGGAAAGGGGTATGCGCGCGGGGCCGGCACTTGCGCCCGCATCGGCCGTAAGTGTCGGACGTCCCGAACCGAATATGGCAGGATCGACCGGCCTGCCGGTCAGCGGCGAGACCATGGGCTCGAAGTCCGCATCGATTTCCGGAACGTCGTTATGCGCCACCTGGACCGGAGCGGGAGCGTTCACTCCCCGCGCCGCGCCATAGGCGGCTAGCTGACGCTCATTCTCGAGATATTGTCCGGGCCGCGGCGCCTGGTATCCGAACTCGATCTCGTTCCAGTCGTCGAGCTGCTTCTGGCTCGCGCGGGTGAGGAATTCTGTCTCGAGGAGCAGGCGCTGCTCTTCCAGCGCAACGATCTGCCGCTCGGCCAGCCGGACCTCGCTTTTGACCGCATTCACCCGCAAATGCAGGGCGGAATAGAGTCCCGAGCAGGCCAGCAGGACCACCAGCCATCCGATCTTCCGGCGGCGGGAGAGGCCGTTCATGCCGCCCTCCTTGCCGGAGCCGATGTCCGCGTGGCGTGGCGCAGGGTGGAGGACCGCGCTCTCGGATTGCGTTCGATCTCGGCCGCGCCTGGCCGGACGGCACGCGAAAGCTGGGCGAAGGTCGGAGCGGGTCCGGAATCCGCAACGGGCAGATGCCGGGAGCCGGAAGCCAGCTTGCCCGACGCAGCGCGCAGGAACTGCTTGACGATCCGGTCTTCGAGGCTGTGAAAACTCACGACGGCCAGACGGCCGCCCTCGCGCAGCAGCGCTTCAGCAGCCGCAAGCCCCGCTTCCACTTCCTCCAGCTCGGAGTTCACGTGGATGCGGATCGCCTGAAAGCTGCGGGTCGCCGGGTCGCGCGGAGCGCCGGGCCGATAACCCAGCGCCTTGCGGACCACTCTTGCAAGCTCGCTCGTCTTGCTGAGCGGTCGTGCGGCAACGATGGCACGGGCGATGCGCCGGGACTGCCGCTCTTCACCGTAGCGCCACAGGACATCGGCGATTTCGGCCTCGCCCGCTTCGTTGACGAACTCCGCAGCCGTCGGGCCCGCCCGGCCCATGCGCATGTCGAGCGGGCCCTCGGCCGAAAATGCGAAACCGCGCTCGGCCTGGTCGAGCTGCATCGAGGAAACGCCGAGGTCGAAGACGACTCCGTCGACCTGGGCAATGCCGCATTCGGCCATCGCCTCCACCATCTCGGAGAAGCGTCGCTGGTGCAGAACCAGGCGCGGGGGATCCACCCGGGTTTCAGGCCAGGTCGAGCCCGCCGCGATGGCATCGGGATCGCGATCGAAGGCGTGAACCGTCGATCCCGCATCGAGCAGGCGGCGGGTATATCCACCGGCACCGAAAGTCGCATCGATGATCACTTCGCCCGGGCCGGGGGCGAGCGCTTCGATGACTTCATCGAGCAGGACGGGGATATGCGGCGCGTTCATGCCCGCTTGCCCCTGGTTTCGACGGCCAGCTTGCGGCAGGCGGCCTGCGCACCTTCCCAGCCTTCGCCCATCCGGTACAGCTCGTCGGGATTCCACAGGGTGAAGAACGTACCTGCACCCTGGAAATACACGCCGTCGGTCAGGCCGGCGAGATCGACCAGATGCTCGGGGAGGATGAAGCGGCCGCTGGCGTCGAAGGGGACTTCGGTAAAGCCGAACAGCTGATGCTGGCGCATTTCGCGGTCGAAGTCGCGGCCGAGGCGCAATGCGCGCTCCTCTTCGCGGTCGATCTCGTCATAAAGCGCCTGCTTGCGCGAGAGACCGAACCCGGTGAGGCATTTCCAGCGCTCGTGCGATGCGATGCAGAGGATCCGGCCGTCGGACGATTCGGTCACGGCCTTGCGGAAAGCAGGCGGCAGAACGTAGCGGCCCTTTTCGCCGCGAGGCGAAAAGCCTTGTCCACTATAGGCAATATTGGCTGCTCCAGACACGCCTGCCCACCCTCGCCCTCGGGCAAATCCCCAAACGAAACCGGCAAAAACTTCTCCCTCGGGCCGCGTGCACACGCTGCCCGTCTGTGCTGCCCCAAGCAGCACGCGAGAGTCGAAATTGACCGAACAGGGGAAATATCTACCGCAACGATATGCGGGAGAAAAGGGGAAAACACGGGAATTTATGGGAAAACGAGCTATATCTTTGTTTTAACGTTCTTTTCGTCAAGGATCTGCAACGCCTAACTCGCCGGAATCAGGGTGAAAACGCGGGTTTTCAGGCGATAATCCCGCAAAATCCCCAAGTGGGAATGCTTTTTCCATCAACGCCTTGAGCGATTGAGTTGCAGCAGGCTGCGCCATGTCCGTCCGCAACAAGTCCGCATCTGCGACGATCAGGGCGCGCCCGTCCCCGATACGGCAATCCGCCACGACCCCTTCGGCCTTGAGCGTGCATGCTGCCTGCCCGCCACCGGAAGGAGGCATGGATGAAAATCGGCCCGCCATGTCCACCGGCACAAGCTGCCCGTCAATCGACACCTGCCGCATACCTTCTTGCTGCTGGTCGTCGAACTGGAGGCTGAGACCCCACCGCGCCAGGATGGGAGAAACCAGGGCGGCGGGATGGGATCTCCGAGGATCGCCCAGCGGGAAACGCGAAGGCTCCTCGAGCCAGGGGTCGGCAAACATCAGCAAATGTCCACCGCCGCGAACCCAGGCGTCCAGCGCCACATTTTCCGCCGGCGCCAGAGCCCTGGGCTGCGCCATCAGGAGGAGCCGCAATTGCGCCAGCTCCGCGGATCCCGGGTCAAGCACGTCGAGCGGGAGAATCGCTTCGTGCTTTTCCTCGATCATCTTTCGCACCCAGTGCGATGAGGCTTCCGGACGCAGCAATTCGCCGAGTTCTTCAGTTTCACCCCAGTAGATCGGCATGGTCGTGAACAGGCCGACCGGCGGCAACGTACTGTGCTCGTCCGCCCGCGCATTCGTTGCGCCGAGACCCAAGGTCAGGGCGGCAACCGTCAGGATACCGATTTTGGCGCGCATCCGCGTCAATCCTGGAACAGATCTTCGTCCAGCGGCTCGATCGGTCCACCCTCCGCCGGATCGGATGCTTCAGCTTGCGGAATGTCGGGCACCACGCCCGCATCCGCCAGGGGGTCGCGCGATCGGCGATCCTCGCCGGGGGCCACAGAGGCCGCCGCCTCGGGCACGGTATTCGCCTCCGTCTCCTTGGCGCGCTGCATGATGATGCTGGCCAAGGCGACGAGCAGCACCATGCTGGCGAGGCCGGCAAGGCCAACCTGCAGGCGCTGAACCATATGGTCGCGTGGAGTCAGCTCTGCCCGCCCACCGCGGATAGGATGACCGGCGCCTGGGCCGGATGCATTGTCATCGTCGATGGCATTCATGAAATAAGCCTACGCTTCCCGCAATGAACGGGCAATTGCCGTTGCGGTCCGCCGTCAGAGCCAGGGGAAGACGGGGAGGCCTTTCTCCTCGAGCCATTGGCGATTGTATAGGGAGGAGAGGTAGCGGAAGCCCGTGTCGCACAGGATGGTGGCGATCCGCTTGCCCGGGCCCAGCTGTTTGCCCAGCGCCACCGCGCCCGCCACGTTGATGCCGCTCGAAAGCCCGAGGCAGAGTCCTTCCTCGCGCAGCAGCCGCGCCACCCATTCCAGCCCTTCTTCGTCGGAGATGCGGAACTGGGTGTCGATCGGCGCACCTTCGAGATTGGCGGTAATGCGGCCCTGGCCGATGCCTTCGGCGACCGAGCTGCCTTCGGCCTTCAATTCCCCGTGGGCGTAGTAATTGTAGAGCGCGGCTCCATGCGGGTCGGTGAGAGCGATCTGCACGTCCTCGTTGAATTCCTTGAGGCCGAGTGCGACCCCGGCGAGCGTGCCGCCTGTGCCGACGGCGCAGGTGAAGCCGTCCACCTTTCCTTCCATCTGCTGCCAGATTTCAGGCGCCGTGCCTTCGATATGGGCCTTGCGATTGGCGATATTGTCGAACTGGTTGGCCCAGACGGCATTGTCCATTTCCTCGGCCAGCCGCCGGGATGTGTGGACAAAGTGCCCGGGATTGGAAAACTTGGTCGGCGGCACCAGCACCAGCTCCGCGCCCAGGGCACGCAGCGTGTCCATCTTCTCCTTGGACTGGTTGTCCGGCATGACGATCACGGTCTTGTAGCCGAGCGCATTGGCCACCA
>CAYRCH010000018.1:0-13402 GCA_964422665.1 uncultured Sphingomonadaceae bacterium
GTAGGCAGGTCCGAGGCTGAGGGGCTGCTGGGCTGCACAGTGGCGGAGACGGAGGGATTCGAACCCTCGATACAGGATTTACCCGTATGGCGGTTTAGCAAACCGCTGGTTTCAGCCACTCACCCACGTCTCCGGGATCCCTGGCGGCAATTCCGGCGCGCTATAACGGCGGTATCATAACGCGGCAAGCACTGGCTGCGCCCGCCGGCGCGAAATGTTTGCCCGCCCGTTTCGGACTCGCCCTGCCGCAAATCGGACTCGCTTGGTCGAGCATTCATTGTCCCTTCAGGCGCCGGGGATTCTGATTGGAATGGATCAGACCGCGGATGCGGGACAGGACGAGAGAAATGGGTATTTTCGCAAAGCTTCACCGCAACGGCCGGGCTGCACTGGCGGCGCTTGCCGCGCTGTCGCTTGGGGCCGCGCCGATCGCATCGGCGCAGATGAACGAGATCGACCCCAATACGGCGATCGACGGCGACCTCGCCGATCCGCCTTCGGGATCGCAGGGCAACTATCCGCCTCCACCTCCGCCGCCTCCTGCAGATGGCGCGGCGGATGACGGATATGCCCAGCCGTCGGTCGGCGAGGAGAGCTGGGGCGAATATTCCGCCCCGCAGGACATCTCGCCCTATCCCGGCGCCGCGACTGCCGGCAGCAGCGCCAGTTCCGACACCTACCAGGAAGACGATCTGATCGGCGCGGCCGAGGGCGTGTTCGGCAAGGGCGCCGAAGGGCTGGCCGGGTTGATCGAGGACATATTGCGCAAGCAGGGCGAGCCCAATGGCTACATCGTCGGCCGCGAAGGCGGCGGCGCCTTCGTGCTGGGCGTGCGCTATGGATCGGGAACGCTCTATCACAAGATCGAGGGGCAGAGGCCGGTATATTGGACCGGCCCGTCGATCGGTTTCGATGCCGGGGCCAATGCGGGCAGCACTTTCGTGCTGGTCTACAACCTCCATGACAGCGAAGAGCTCTTCAAGCGCTTCCCGGCGGGGGAAGGTCAGGCCTATCTGGTGGGCGGGATGAATGCGAGCTACCTGCGCAGCGGGGACGTGGTACTGATCCCGATCCGCGTCGGCGCGGGCCTGCGGCTGGGCATCAATGCCGGTTACATGAAGTTCTCGAAAGAGCAGAAATGGCTGCCTTTCTGAGCCTCGGTTCCGGATAAATCGCCGCCAGCCAATATTGTGCCTTGCGGCATGGGAGCGCGGTCGGCATTAGCCGCGCCGCCATGCTGGAAAGACTCGACCAACAACCGCCCGATGCGCTGCTCGCGCTGATCAAGCTCTACGAAGCCGACGACCGGCCCGACAAGATCGACCTCGGCGTCGGGGTCTATCGCACCGGGGACGGCGCGACGCCCGTTTTCTCGGCGATCAAGCAGGCCGAGCGCCGGCTGGTGGAGGAGCAGGACACCAAGGCCTATCTCGGCCCCGAGGGCGACATGGGTTTCGTGCGCGCGCTGATGCCGCATATCTTCGGCAGCGATGCGACGATGGGTGGCCGGATCGACGGCATGCAGACCCCGGGCGGGACGGGCGGCGTGCGGCTGGCCGCGGCCATGGCCAAGCGCGCCGGGATCGGGCGCGTGCTGATGGGCACGCCGAGCTGGCCGAACCATGCGCAGATCCTTGCCGATCTCTCGCTCGAGGCGGTCAATTTCAACCATGCCGCGGCGGACGGTGCAGCGGATATCACCGCGCTCAGGACGGCGCTGGAGCAGGCAGGCGCGGGCGATGCGGTGCTGCTGCATGGCTGCTGCCACAACCCGACAGGCATCGACTACACGCCGGAACATTGGGACGAGATCGCCGCGCTGCTGGCCGAAAGCCCGGTGCTGCCAATCATCGACTTGGCCTATCAGGGCCTCGGCCAGGGTATGGAAGAAGATGCCGCCGGGATGCGCAAGGTGCTGGCCGCGGTTCCCGAAGCGCTGATCGCCTATAGCTGCGACAAGAATTTCGGCCTCTACCGCGACCGCGTCGGCGCGTTCTACGCCATGGCCAAGGATGGCGGCCAGATCGACCGGATCATGTCCAACGGCTATGCGCTGGCGCGGGCCAACTGGTCCATGCCGCCCGACCATGGCGCCGCCGCGGTGCGGATCATCCTGCGCGACGAAGCCCTGACCGCCGATTGGCTCGACGAGCTCGACCAGATGCGCAGCCGCATCCGCGATGTCCGCGCGCGGCTCGCGGAAGCCGGGCAGGTCGGCAGTCTCGACCTCACGCCGATCGGCAGCCAGAACGGGCTGTTCGGCATGCTCGCGCTCGACAAGGACCAGATCCAGGCGCTGCGCGGCGACCATGCGATCTACATGGCCGGCTCGGGCCGCATCAACATTGCCGGGCTGACCGAAGGCAATATCGACAAGTTCATTGCCGCGCTGGCGGCGGTGGCCGGGTAGCGATGGACCGCCAGCCGGTCCTCAACGGGGAGCGGCTGGTGCTGAGGCCGCTCGAGCAGGGCGACTGGGGCGCGCTCTACGCGGTCGCCAGCGATCCCAATCTGTGGGCGCTCCACCCTTCGCACGACCGCTGGCAGGAGCCGGTGTTTCGTGCCTTCTTCGAGGATGCGCTGGCGAAGGGCGGCGCGCTGGCGATCGTCGACAAGTCCGCCGGCGATGTGATCGGCTCCTCGCGTTTCCAATACTGCGACCTGGAAGGAGAACAGGGCGTGCTGGAGATCGGCTGGAGCTTCATCCGCCGGGACTTATGGGGCCAGGGCTATAATCGCGAATTCAAGGCGCTGATGCTCGAATACGCGTTCCGCCATGTCGATCGCGTGGTGTTTCGCGTCGGGGCGGAGAATGTGATTTCCCGCCGGGCGATGGCCAATATCGGGGGACGGCTGACGGGGCAGACTTTCGTGGAGGAGCGTGCTGGCCGGCCGGTCGAGCACGTCGTTTACGAGATCATGCGCGATGATTTCCTCGCCGGCCCGCTCCACCGCAGCGCCGATTGACCGGCAGCGGCTTGAATGGCAGTTCCCTTCCCGGGATTGGGGGGACCGGCAATGCACGCAGCGATGGGCACGACCGAGATTTTCCTCATCGCGCTGCTGATCATTTTTACTGTTCCCTACCTCGTCTGGCGGGTCGGGCGAACGGATTACTACGCGCCGCTGGTGGTAGTGCAGATCATCGGCGGAATCCTCCTCGGCCCGGGCGTGCTCGGCGCGGCCTTTCCCGAATATTATGCCTTCGTCTTCAACGAGAGTGTCGTCACAGCGCTCAACGGGATCGCCTGGTGGGCGGTAATGATGTTCGTCTGGGTTGCGGGGATCGAACTGGATGTCGGTGCGGCGATCCGGCGCGGCCGCGAAACTGTGGTCACGGCTTCGCTCGCGCTGCTAACACCGCTGGTCTTCGGCACGCTGGCGGCGCTGATCCTGCTGCAGTGGCCCGGCTGGATCGGCCCTAATGGCAACCACACGCAGGTAGTGCTGGGGATCGGAATGGCCTGCGCGGTCACGGCGCTGCCGATCCTGGTGCTGTTCATGGAAAAGCTGGAGATATTGCGCACCGCGCTGGGTCAGCGCTTGCTCGCATATGCCAGCCTCGACGATATTGCGATCTGGGGCGTGCTGGCGATCATCCTGGTCGATTTCGAACGCATGGGCCGCCAGCTGGCGTTCCTGGTGCTGTTCGCGATTGCGGCGCTGGCCTTTCGCTGGCTGATGGCGCGACTGGCCGAGCCGGATCGCTGGTATGTCAGCCTGATCTGGCTTCCGGGCATCGGCCTGGCGGCGGACTGGGCCGGGCTTCACTACATGGTTGGGGCGTTTCTCGCCGGAGTGGTGCTGGAGGCGCGGTGGTTCGACCAGGACAAGATGGATTCGTTCCGCCACCACATATTGCTGGCGGTGATGCCGGTGTTCTTCCTCTCCACCGGCCTGCGGACCCAATGGGACATGGGCGGAGCGGCGGTATTCGCGGGGGCAGCGCTGCTGCTTGTCGCCTCGGTGACGGGCAAGCTTGCCGGCGTTCACCTGGCCGGGCGGGTGCTCGGATGGAAAAGCGGCGAGGCCTCGATCATCGGCTGGCTGCTGCAGACCAAGGCGCTTATCATGATCATCTTCGCCAATGTGCTGCTGGACCGCGGGATCATCGCGAATGAGACGTTCACCGCGCTGCTGTTGATGGCGGTGGGAAGCACCATGCTGTCCATCCCGATGGTGACGCCCAGGCTTGCGCGGGTGGGCGGAGGAACGGCTTAGGCTCGCAGGCTCTCCAGCCGCTGGAGGTAACGCGCAACCGTGTCGATCTCCAGATTGACGCGATCGCCCTGGCCCAGCGAACCGAGCGTCGTCACCTTGCCGGTGTGGGGGATGATGTTGAGCCCGAAATGAACATTGCCGTCCGCCTGGTCTTCGACCGAGTTTACTGTGAGCGACACGCCGTCGACCGCTATCGAACCCTTTGGCGCGACGAACGGCGCCAGTTCCGTCGGTGCAGAGACGACAAGACGGGTCGAATCTCCGTCGGGAGTGGACGACACAATGGTCCCCACGGCATCGACATGACCGGAAACGATGTGGCCGCCAAGCTCGTCGCCCACGCGCAGGGATGGCTCCAGATTGAGCGCGCGGCCGGCCAGCCACATTCCCGGGGCCGTGCGTGAGATCGTTTCGGCCGAGACATCGACCGCAAACCAAGCATCGGCATCGCTCCCGCCGCGCTCGACCACCGTCAGACACACGCCCGAACACGCGATCGAGGCGCCAATGGCGATCCCCGACGGATCGAACGGGCAGGCGATGCGGACATGGAGATCGCCGCGCTGCTCCACGCTTTCGATCGTGCCGATGGCGGTGACTATTCCGGTGAACATGGAAGCGGCCTAGCGGATGCGAGTGAGGATTTCGAGAGCGTCGGCGCCCAGCGCGAGCATTTGGCTGCGCTGCCATCGGCCATGTGCGTCCGCCAGCGCAGCAAGCCCGATATCGCCGAGGCTTGGCTTGCCCGCGCCGATCAGGATCGGCGCGCGATAGATCAGCAGCCTGTCGACGAGATCGGCGGCGAGGAAGGCGGCGGCGGTCTGGGCCCCGCCTTCGATGAGCAGATATTGAACGCCCGGCATATCGTGGATCGCAGGGGGAGAGGCGAGAACGGTCCAGTCCTCCGGCGCGTCCCCGCGGGTCAGGACCATGCGCTGCGGACGACGCCCTTCCAGCCCGGGGATCCGAACGTCAAGCGCGGGATCGTCGGCGCGAAGAGTTCCCCCGCCAACGAGGATCGCGTCTGAGAGCGCACGTTCCATATGGGCGTGGGCGCGCGCAGCCTCTCCGGTGATCCAGCGGCTTGTGCCATCGGCCAGGGCGATGCAGCCATCCAGCGAAGTGGCGAGCTTGAGCGTGACGTATGGTCGGCCATGCGCGGCGCGGCAAAGATAGCCGGCCAGGCTTGCGCGGCAGGCAGGGTTATCCACTATGCGTACTTTCACGCCTGCTGCTTCCAGTTTGGCAATTCCGGCTCCCGCGGTTCGCGGGTCGGGATCCCCGATCCCGATCACCGTCTCGACCACTCCCGAGCGTGCCACCAGCCCCGCGCAATCCGGTCCGCGTTCGCTCCGGTGCGCGCACGGTTCGAGCGTGACGTAGAGGGTCGCACCGTGTGCCGCCGCGCCCGCCTGTTCGAGGGCGATCGCTTCTGCATGAGGACGGCCACCGGCCGCGGTCCAGCCGCGCCCGACAACATGTCCGTCCCTGACGACAATCGCTCCAACGGCAGGATTGGGCCGACTAAGAGGCCGTGCCCGCGCGGCGAGCGCCGCGGCGGCTTCCAGCCAGTGCCGATCGATTCTATTCGCTTTCAACCGCCGGCTCTTGCTGCGGCGCTCCCAAACGGCCTTCCAGGGCCGCGCGTTCGCGCCGGGCTCGCGCTTCTTCGGCAGCGCGTTCGGCGGCGATTTCGCGTTCCATTTCGTCGACATCGAGGCCCGTTGCCCGGCCCAGAGCCCGATAGAGGTCGCGTCGCCGTTCCTCCGCCGCTTCCCGCTGGGCAGCGAGTTCCTCTTTACGCCTTTGGTTGGCGAGATTGGAGGCGATGATTTCCTCGTCTGCGCGATCCGGGGCGAAACTGGTTATGTAAGTTACTGTCGGCCGTGAAGGCTCACCACGCTGGCTCTCAGGGATAGCGACTGCAAAAATGGTGAAGGTGATGGCCAGGGCCAGGCCGAGGACCTGCCACCGGTAAGGCGTGGGCTGCGTCCAGACATCGACGAAATCGCCGATCGCACCCTTGGGGGAAATGTTTCGCCAGAAGCTCACGGCCAGTAAGATAGGACTCCGGCGCCCGTTGCGCCAGCGCTTTGGTCTGCGGCGCGATGCGCGCCGCCCAGATCAGTTATACTCGACGCGAATTGGAATACGGCCGCGGAAATTTCCGCCCTGGGAACCCTTCGTGCTGAGCCTGCCGCCGAAGCTGAATTCCAGCATGCCATTGTCGTCGAGACGGGGCATGGGTTCGAGATCCGTCCGGAAATCGCTCAGTTCAGCTTCCGCGCCATGCGGAGACCGGAGCATGACCTGCGGCGGCATGTCGATCCTGACATAGCGGCGCGGCTCGCCCGTGACGATAACGCGGCCACTCACAGCAATTCCGCCCAGATCGACCATCCCGGCATCGGTCAGCTTGCGGCCGGTTGTCGGATCGATGCTGGCGCTGCCGTCGCTGCGTCCCGTCAGGGCCAGGCGGGAGAAGATCAGGCCGCTGTCGACCTCGACCCGCAAAGGCACTTCGACCTCTCGCTGTTCGGCTTGCTTGCACAGCTTGCAGCGCGGCGTTTCCGCCACTTCGGCGGGCGCGGGCGTCGAGGTCATAGACGCGGCAATGAGGGCAAGAACCACCTTCATGGCTCAAATGTAGCCGAACAAAGTTAACGCGTTGTTATGTTCTAATCAAAATGTGAGTAGAGGCTGCGGCCGTGCTTTTTGAGCCAGGCATCGGCCCTGCGAGCATCCCCGTCGAAGATCCGATCGACCAGTGCGTGAAACTCGCGTGAATGGTCGAAATGGACGAGGTGCGCGACTTCGTGAGCCACGACCGACCGCCTTACGTGATCCGGCGCCTGCACCAGCCGCCAGTTGATCCGCACCGTTCCGGCGGACGAGCAGCTGCCCCAGCGGCGGCGTGCGCGAGACAAACGCAGGGGAGGGACGTGGACTTCGGCCCGCTCACAGAAATGGACGAGATCTACTTCCATCAGCGTCTGCGCCTCGACTTCGAGCCACCTTCGGAGGCGCGTGGCAATGGTGTCCTGCGGTCCGCCGAGATGCAGGGCCGTGCCATCGCGTATCACCTTGCGCGGGGCATGGGCAGTCCAGACGATCTTCAGCTCCTCACCCCGGTGAAGGATGACGCCCCCTGATTGCGGCAGCTTCCGCTCGGGAATGCGCGAAAGGACATTCGCGATCCATTCGCTGCGGGCGCGGGCAAATTCCAGCGCATCCTGCGTGCGCCCCCATCGGGGCAGGGTGACCTTGAGATGCGATCCATCGTCGGCCACGCGAAGCGTCATACGTTTGGCGTCCCTCCGGCGGGATATTGCGAGCGGAAGAACGCGGCCGGAAATAGTCACGGCCGGTTCCGCGACATCACGGCGGAGCCAGTCGATCATGCCGCCCCGCTCATCCGGCTGGCCATTCGACGATGTGATGCTCGAGCGGCCCGGCATCGGTTTCGCTGATCACCCGTCCGGCAGCCGAGACACCCGCGCGGCGAACGGCATCGCGATCGCCGCAGACGAGGTAGTGCCATTGCGGGAGACTTTCTCCGCGAGCCCGGACCCGATAGGCGCAGCTATCCGGTAGCCATGAGACTTCTTTCACGAGCTTCAGCGTAAGCCGCAGGCAATCGGGAACATGCGCCTTGCGATTGCGGTAATCGCGGCAGGTAGCCGTGGCAGGATCAAGCAGCCGGCAAGCAACATTTGTGCGCTCAATCTCGCCAGTGTCCATGTCTTCCAGCTTGTGCAGGCAGCATTGGCCGCAGCCATCGCACAGCGCCTCCCATTCCGGTTCGCTGAGGTCGGCCAGCGGAAGCTCCCAGAACTTGTCCCTCAGCTGGCCCATTTCTCGATTTCCGCTGCCACCCCGTCACCGCTTTCGTCCACCGGAAGGACGGCCAGTGGCTTGCCTTGCGGGTCCATCAGATAGGCAGTGCGGGAGTGGTCCATCAGATAGCCACCCGCTTCGTTCGGTTCGCCCTTCGCATAATATACCGCGAAAGCGTCGGCTGCGGCCTTGACCTGCTCGGGCGTTCCGGTGAGCCCGATCAAATCGTCCGAAAAGGCCGAAGTGAATTCTCCGACCACTTCCGGCGTGTCGCGTTCCGGATCCACGGTGACGAACAGTGCAACGATATCGGCGGCGAGGGCGGGATTGCCCGCCTTCACCTTTTCATAGCCCTGCATCATCCGCTGGACATCGAACGGGCATACGTCCGGGCAATAGGCGTAGCCGAAATAAATCATCCGGTATTTGCCATCGAAATCGCTCCATCGGACGGTTTCGCCGCGGCTGTTCACCAGCTCGAACGGGCCGCCGATCGCGGCTCCGGCAAGCGGCGGATCGGCGGGCGCATCGGCAGCCGGACTATTGCATCCGGCCAGAAGGAATAGCGCCGCGAGGGCGCCTGAAAGGGCTTTGGTCATGGCGCGCCGGTTCATGCTCTGCTAACGCTTGCGGGGCAAGTGGAAGACGCAGGCGAATGAAAGGCGCAGGGGAATTCAGGATGTTTTCGAGGCGCAAACAGGTGCTGGCGGCGCTGGCAGGCGCGATGCTGGTGCCCTTTGCAATGGCGACTCCGGAGCCGGCAGCGGCGCAGTTCTATTCCGATGGCTACCGGTTCCTAGAAGCGGTCAAGAAATCCGATGGCGAAACCGCCACACGGCTGCTGGACGAACCCGGTTCCACAATCGTCAACGCCCGCGACATCACCACTGGCGATTCAGGCCTGCATCTCACCATCGCCCGGCGTGATCTGCTGTGGACCCGGTTCCTCCTGCAGCGCAAGGCCAACCCCAACATCCGCAACAATAACGGCGTAACGCCCCTTTCGCTGGCCGTACAACTCGGGTTTCACGACGGCGTCGAAACGCTGGTGGACAAGGGCGCGCAGGTCGACGTGGCCAACAGCGCCGGCGAAACCCCGCTTATTTCGGCCGTCCATCGCCGCGACACGGAACTGATGCGGATCCTGCTGGAAGGCGGTGCGAATCCTGACCGGACGGACAATTCCGGCCGTTCGGCGCGCGACTATGCCTCGCTTCCCGGTGTCAGCTCGGCGATCCTCGCGGAAATCGAGCGCAGCGCGAAGAGCGCGGAAGAACGCGCCGCCTCCCGCAGTTACGGGCCCACATTGTAGTATCATGATGGCAGCAAGCGATCTCACCCTGGACGAATTGCGGCCGGTTCTCGCTCCCGACATTGCCCGTGCGGCGATCTTCGACGGCTGGAGCGAGAAGGCAGTCGATGCTGCTGCCGAAAAGGCCGGCGTGGATCCCTCCGTGGCGCGTCTAGCATTCGGGGAAGGGGCCATGCAGATGATCGGCGCCTGGGTGGCCTCGGTGGATGGGGCGATGGAGAGCAAATTCTCGATCGAGGCGCTTTCGCTGTTGCCGATCAGGGAACGTATCCGCACTCTTGTCCTGTTTCGCCTGGAAGCGGTTGCGGGCCTGGAAGAAGCCGTGCGCCGGGCGCTCGCGATCCAGGCGATGCCGCAGAACGTCCCTGCCTCGCTCAGGCTGGGCTGGAACAGCGCGGATGCGATGTGGCGGCTCGCCGGCGACAGGGCCGCCGACTATAACCACTATACCAAGCGGGCGATCCTCGCGGGGATATATGCGGCGACGCTGGCCATCTGGGTTGACGATGCGAGCGAGAACAAGCGCGAAACGCGCGCGTTCCTCGATCGGCGGATCGAGGGCGTTATGAAGTTCGAAAAGGCCAAGGCGCGGCTGCTGCGCGATCGGGAAGGCTTTTCGATGACGCGTTTCCTTGGCCGGCTGCGTTATCCGGCGCGCTGACCCCTATTGATAATCAGTTGCAAAAGGAGGGCGCATCTGGCACCGGCGCCGGCATGACGCTCGACATGCTTGCACGCGGGGCCACCGGAAGGATTCTGTCGGTGGATTGGTCATCCCTCGCGCCGGATGAGGCAAAGCGGCTTCGGGCGCTGGGCATAGACGAAGGTGCGATTGTGGAAATCGCGCATCGCGGTATCTTTGGCGGCCGTGACCCCATCGCGCTCACGATCGGCAGGATGACTGTTGCCGTTCGCCGCGCCCATGCAAGGGCAATGGAGGTCGAACTCCAGTCATGAGCAGGCTTCGTACCGCCGCGCTGGTCGGCAATCCGAATTCGGGGAAGAGCGCGCTGTTCAACGTCCTGACCGGCGCGCGGCAGAAAATCGCCAACTATCCCGGTGTGACGGTCGAGCGGCGGGCTGGCCGATTTGTCCTGCCGAGCGGTGAGCCCGTCGAACTGGTCGACCTGCCGGGCAGTTATTCCTTCGATCCCGCGAGCCCCGACGAAGAAGTCACCCGCAAGGTCGTGCACGGAGAGTTCCCGGGAGAGACACAGCCCGAAGTGCTGGTGGTGGTGCTCGATGCGTCGAACCTCGAACAGCACCTGGTTTTCGCCCAGGAAGTGCTCGCTCTTGGCCGGCCGACCGTGGTGGCGCTCAACATGGTGGACCTCGCTGAGCGCGACGGGCTGGTGATCGATCCGGCCGCCCTGGCGCAATCTCTCGGCGTTCCGGTGATCCCGACAGTGGCAGTGCGCCGCCGCGGCGTTGACGAATTGCGCGACGCGATCGCCAGCGCCGAGACGCGGGCGGAACGACACGATGAGCATCGGCAGCCGCATATTACGCTGCCGGAGCGACGGCTTGCCGCGCGAAATATCGCCAAAGGAGCAATCCTCGCCGAAAGTTCACGCCACCGGCTTCATGCCGGGCTCGACAAGGTGCTGCTCAATCCATGGGCGGGGCCGGTGATCCTGCTGGCGCTGCTGTTTGTGATCTTCCAGGCGGTGTTCGCCTGGGCGACGCCCTTTGCCGATGCGATCGACGGCGCGATTGGTGCGCTGATCGACCTTGCCAACGCCAATCTGCCGGCGGGATTCTTTCGCGACTTGCTCACCGAAGGCGTCCTCACCGGCGTGGGATCCGTGGTGGTGTTCCTGCCGCAGATCGTGATCCTGTTCGCATTCATCCTGGTCATGGAACAGTCGGGCTACATGGTGCGCGCGGCCTTCATTATGGACCGGCTGATGGCCTATGTCGGTCTCTCGGGTCGCAGCTTCATTCCGCTGCTCTCCAGTTTTGCATGCGCCATTCCGGGTATCATGGCGACGCGCAGCATCTCCGATCCGAAGGACCGGCTTACGACGATCCTGATTGCGCCTCTGATGACCTGCTCTGCCCGCTTGCCCGTCTATGCAGTAATCATCGCCGCCTTTATTCCGCCGGTAGCCGTGGGGCCTGGCATCGGGCTGCAGGGGCTGGTGCTTTTCGCGCTCTACGTGGCGGGCATTCTCGGCGCCATGGCCGCCGCACTGGTGCTGCGGCGCAGCGTCACCAAAGGCGGGGCCAGCGGCTTCATCATGGAGCTGCCGAAATATCAGTGGCCGCCGATCCGCGACCTCCTGATCGGGCTATGGCAGCGGGCGTGGGTATTCCTGCGCCGCGCCGGCACGATTATCTTCATGGCTACGATTATCCTGTGGCTGCTGCTGAGTTTTCCCAAGGCAGCCCCAGGTGAAAGCCAGGTCGATGCCTCGATCGCCGGTCATATTGCCGACGGGCTGGAAGTCGTGGTGCGCCCGATCGGTTTCAATCACGAGATATCGCTGGCGCTGATCCCCGCAATGGCAGCGCGCGAAGTGGCCGTCTCGGCGCTGGCGACGACGTATGCAGTCGATGCCGACGATGACGATGAGGCCGCAGAAGGGCTCATTCCCAAACTGCAATCGGGCTGGAGCCTGCCGACGGCGCTGGCATTCCTCGCCTGGTTCGTGTTTGCTCCGCAGTGCCTTTCCACCATCGCAGTGGCCCGCCGGGAGACGAATGGGTGGAAATGGCCCATGTTCATGGTGGCCTACCTGTTCGCCCTCGCTTATGTGTTTGCCGGAATCACATATTGGAGCGCGGTTGCGCTCGGGCTTTAGCGAAGGAAGATGACATGGCCGGTTCCCTCAACAAGGTAATGCTGATCGGGAACCTGGGGGCGGATCCGGAAGTCCGCAGCTTCCAGAACGGCGGCAAGGTTTGCAATCTCCGCATTGCCACGTCGGAACAATGGAAAGACCGCAACACCGGTGAGCGCCAGGAGCGCACCGAGTGGCACAATGTCGCGATTTTCTCCGAAGGACTGATCAATGTCTGCGAGAATTATCTGAAAAAGGGCAGCAAGGTCTATGTCGAAGGCCAGCTCCAGACGCGTAAATGGCAGGATCAGTCGGGCAATGACCGCTATTCGACCGAAGTCGTGCTGCGCGGTTTCAATGGCACCCTGACGATGCTCGATGGTCCCGGCGGCGGGCAGGGCGGCGGCGGTCAGCGCGGCGGCCAGTCGGGCGGATGGAACCAGGGAGGCGCAGGTTCCGGAGGTGGCAACGCTCCCGCGGGCGGCGGCAGCAATTACGACGATCTCGACGACGAAATCCCGTTCTGACGGTCAAAATCTCGCGCGAGGTCGCGCCCAGCTTTCCGTAACCAATTTTGCCACACTGCGAGGCGCGCACGGGACAAGTGCGCGTAAGCGGAGTGCATATATGCGGGCGTGTTGGTGGGCCTCTTGTCTGATCTTTACTCTCGCTGCACCTGTTTCAGCGCAGGTGATAGGCGGGACGGCCACGGTCATCGACGGCGATACGCTCGATTTTGCCGGAACATATGTCCGCCTCGCCGGCATTGACGCACCTGCAGCAGATCTGGTTTGCACCCGGGCAGGCGAGAACTGGGCATGTGGGGAAGAAGCACGGCAGGTGCTGGTCGAGCTGATTGCCGATCGCAAGGTGCGATGCGTGGTTGAGCAGAGCAACCAGACGGGAAACTTTGCGCACTGTACCGCCGACGGGATCGATCTGTCAGACGCGATGGTGCGCGCGGGTTTTGCCGTGGTGCCTGCCAGCATCGGGCCCGGATATGCCGAAGCACAAGACGTCGCGCGAAAATTCTCGCGCGGCATCTGGGGTTCCCAATTCGAGGATCCAGTCACCTGGCGCCCTGCAAAGCCGCCGGCGGTCTCCCTCTCCCCCACCGCCCTTGCGTCTGCGGCGCCGCCGAAACCGCGAACCTATCGCGACAATCTCGGCCGGTGCGCCATCAAAGGCAATCGCAGCTATCGCGGCGACTGGATCTATTACCTCCCTGGGCAGAACTACTATGACGAAA
>CAYRCH010000018.1:13502-18948 GCA_964422665.1 uncultured Sphingomonadaceae bacterium
AGCTATCGCGGCGACTGGATCTATTACCTCCCTGGGCAGAACTACTATGACGAAACGCGGCCGGAAGACCGGTTCTGCACGGAAGGCGCTGCACAGAGAGCAGGCTATCGCCCGTCGCGGGCCGGCTAGTCGGAGCCGCCCTTTTTCAGCTTGGCGAGCTCTGCAAATGGTCCGGCCTTTCCTTCGTCGAGAAGCCCGGCTTCCTCGCGCAATTCGTCTGCCCCAGGGCCGGTGGCATAGGGATCGATTGCCAGCGCGAGGCTTTGCGCCGCAGCCTCGCCGATGTCGAAGCGAGAGCCATCGAAAGGTACCTCGTCGCAGTCATCTGCTTCCAGCTCGATTTCCTCATCAGGTTCTGCAGGCACGCTATCCGGTACGAAGCGGATCAACAATTCCTCGTCGATCGCCGCCGGCAGGTCATCGCCGGTAATTGCACAGCTTTGCACGATGCTGGCGCGCAACCGCCCCCGCGCGATTACGTCGTTGCCGTCAGGCTCGAATGCCAGCTCCGCGGCGAGGCTTTCGACTGCGACCAGCCCGAAGCGCTTTGCCAGTGCGGCACGCTCCGTCTCGTTCGCCTCGATCGTGAGCGGGGCCGCTGGCAGCTGGCGCGCATCGACCATGCGCGAGAATTCCGGCGTTGGCTGGCCGGAAGCTGCTGTCACCAGAACTCGCCCTTCCGCACGTCCTTGGTGTCCGCTGCGCATATCCGCTGGTACAACTGCCCCATCCGCATCGCGATCATGCCCGGATCGGCTTTCTCGCTCAGCGTTATATTGCGCATAACAGCCTCTGTCAGTCCGCTGCCGCTGCGATCGGCCAGCCCCTCGCGATAGGCGCCCAGCCGGCCCCCCAGTGTTCCCATCAGCTTGGTGATATGCTTGCCGACCACGAGATCGCCGACACCGCTTTCCCGCAGCTGCCCCTCCATGTCCTTGACGAACAATTCGGTTACCAGCGCGCTTTCTTCTTCCATCGCCGGCTTTCGCTCCATTCGCAGCAATAGCAGCGATAGCGCCGCCGTAAGCATGTCGAAGCGGCCGGCCTGGCTGTCTTCCACGCCGAACTGGCTGTACCACAGCGGATTGCGCGCCTCGCGTACGACCGTGTCCCAGATCGGCCGAATTTCCTCCGGATCTGGGCGCCTACGGATCAACTTGTTAAGTAAGCTCATCTACCACTCGCCCCCGTTCCATTCAGCGGCTATTCAATGCCACAACACGACCAAGCGCCATTGCACCGCGGCTCGCCAATCCCTAAGGCACCGCGGCATATAGGCAAGAGCCGCCGTTCAGGCAAAGCTCGCAGATGAGCTATAGGGCTGGAGAGTTTAGAAATGCCGAAGTCGATGCGGCCAAAATTTTTTGCTATTGCCGTGATCGCCGGGGCTACCATGCTGGCCGGCTGCAATTCGATCAGGGACCACCGCGGATTTATCAACGACCCGCTGCTGAGCAGCTCGATCCAGCCGGGTCTGGACAACCAGGTGTCGGTGGAGCGCACATTGGGACGTCCGACCTTCACCAGCCAGTTCGGCGATCCGGTGTGGTATTATGTTTCTAGTACGACCAAGCAGGCTCCCTTCGGCCGTCCGCGCATCGAAACGCATAGCGTCCTGGCCGTGCATTTCGACGAGGCGGGCAACGTAGCCAGTGCTGAACGTTCAGGCATGGAACAAGTCGTGCGGATCGACCCTGACGGTGACGAGACGCCTACCTTGGGCAAGGAACGCAGTTTCCTGGAAGATCTGTTCGGCAATATCGGGCAGGTGGGCATGCCGGGTGCCGGCGCCGGCCAGTAGGGCGGATTCACGGCGCGCTTGAAGGCGAGCCGTTATCGACCCATATCGCGGGTCATGAACCGACTTTCCGATAGTTCGTCCGCGCCGGCCTGGCACGGAACCACCATCATTGGCGTGCGCAAGAACGGCAAGACAGTGATCGCCGGCGATGGCCAGGTCTCCATGGGCAATACGGTCATGAAGCCCAATGCCCGCAAGGTTCGCCGCATCGGGCAGGACGACAAGGTTGTTGCCGGGTTCGCCGGAGCAACGGCCGATGCCTTTACCCTGTTCGACCGGCTTGAAAAGAAGCTGGAAGCCTGTTCGGGACAGTTGCTTCGTGCCGCGGTGGAACTCGCGAAGGACTGGCGGACGGACAAATACCTGCGCAATCTCGAAGCGTTGATGATCGTTGCAGACACCGAAAACCTGCTGGTGCTGACGGGCAATGGCGATGTGCTCGAACCGGAGGTGCACGATGGCTGCATGATTGCGGCCATCGGTTCGGGTGGGAACTATGCGCTTTCCGCCGCCCGCGCGATCGAATCATATGAAGATGACGCGGAAAAGATCGCCGTGCGGGCGATGGAAGTCGCCGCCGAGATTTGCGTTTACACCAACAACCGGGTGACGGTGGAAACCGTCTGAGCCCCAGGAACCAGATGACCGATTCCCTTACTCCCAAAGCGATTGTCGCTGCACTCGACGAACACATTATCGGCCAGCAGGACGCCAAGCGGGCAGTGGCCGTGGCATTGCGCAACCGCTGGCGCCGCCAGCGCCTGGCGCCCGAGCTGCGCGACGAGGTAACGCCGAAGAATATCCTGATGATTGGCCCGACGGGGTGCGGCAAGACCGAGATCAGCCGGCGGCTGGCCAAGCTGGCCGGCGCTCCCTTCGTGAAGGTGGAGGCGACCAAGTTCACAGAAGTCGGCTATGTAGGCCGCGATGTCGAGCAGATCGGCCGGGACCTGGTAGAGGAAGCCATCCGGCTGGAGAAGGAGCGCCGCCGCGAGGCCGTGCGCGAAGCCGCGTCCGAAGCCGCGATGGAACGGCTCCTCAATGCCCTCGTGGGAGAAAATGCGTCGGAGGCGACGCGCCAGTCTTTTCGGCAGCGTATCGTCCAGAATGCGATGAACGATACCGAGGTCGAGATCGACGTCGAGGAGGCGCCCAAGATGGCGATGGACCTGCCCGGAATGGGCGGGAATGTCGGCATGATCGATCTGAGCGAAATGATGGGCAAGGCCTTCGGCAGGCAGCGGCTCAAGCGCCGCAAGCTGAAAGTGCCCGATGCGTGGGATAAGCTGGTCGACGAGGAAGCGGAAAAACGGCTCGATCAGGATGATGTCGCGCGGGTTGCCCTGCAGAATGCCGAGACCAACGGGATCGTGTTCTTGGACGAGATCGACAAGATTGCCGTCTCCGACGTTCGCGGTGGTTCCGTCAGCCGCGAGGGTGTGCAGCGCGACCTGCTGCCCCTGATCGAGGGCACAACCGTTGCCACCAAGCACGGGCCGATCAAGACGGACCATGTGCTGTTCATTGCCTCTGGCGCGTTCCACGTCGCCAAGCCAGCCGACATGCTGCCCGAATTGCAGGGACGGCTACCCATCCGCGTCGAGTTGCGATCGCTGACGGAGGAAGACTTCGTCCGCATTTTGTCGGAGACGCGGGCGAACCTTGTCGAGCAGTATCGTCAGCTGCTGGGTACGGAGGAGGTAACGCTGGACTTCACGGACGATGCCGTGCGGGAAGTGGCCAGGATCGCGGCGCAGGTGAACGAGGCGGTCGAGAATATCGGCGCTCGGCGGCTGCAGACGGTGATGGAGAAGCTGCTCGAGGAAATCAGTTTCGAGGCCGAGGAGCGCAAGGGCGAAACGGTCACGATCGATGCCGCCTATGTGCGCGAGACATTGGCGGAACTCGCAGGGAATACCGACCTTTCCAAATATATCCTCTGACCGGAGTGCCTGTACTCGCGCCGGTCAGTTGGTGCGGGCCTGATCCTCTTGCGGATACCAGTACTTGACGTGGCAGGACTGGCACACCGTATCGAGCGTGAAGATCACCTCCCCGGCGACTGCCGCGTCGCGGTTTTGCGCTGCGTCGTAAATCTGGGCGGACATATCGGCCATGCTTTTCGACAGGGCGCGGAAATCGTCTGGATCGGCATCGATTGCCGCCTGGATCTCCTCGCGGGTGGAAACGCCTTCGGGAACCTCGCCCTCGACCAAATTGGGTCCACTTGCCGCAAAGCGTTTGGCAGTGGCCATCCGGTGGGACTCCTCGCCAAGCTGGTATGCTGCTTCCTCGATCTTCGTCCAGTCCTCGTCGGTCATCAACGCCGGATCGAGCGCGAGCGTTCCATCTTCGCTCATGGCGTTGTTGCCCACATCCCACAGCGCCAGCGTTGGCGGGTTCACACCGTCGATCATCGACTGTCGAACGTCGAATACGTGGTCGGATTCGACGGCTTCTTCGCCGGCCTGGACGGCGTGCCAGGCCAGCGCGGCGAGCGGCAGTGCCGCAATCAGGAACCTTTTCATTCGACCCGTTCTCCTATTCGGCGACTTCCTGCAGCTCACCTGCCTCGGCGTCTTGCCGCATCCACATCTCGGCATAAAGGCCGCCGAAACGCAACAGGTCAGCATGGCTACCTTGCTCGACTATTCGCCCTTCATCCATGACATAGATCAAATCGGCGTCGGCTATCGTGGAGAGCCGATGCGCGATGGCGATGGTGGTCCGATGCTCGGACACGCGGTGCAGCGTCCCCAGAATATCCTGCTCGGTCCGCGTATCCAGCGCGCTGGTCGCCTCGTCGAGAAGCAGGATCGGCGGATTTTTCAGCAGCGTGCGCGCAATCGCCACGCGCTGCTTCTCGCCGCCTGAAAGCTTGAGTCCCCGTTCTCCGACTTCGGTCTCGAATCCCTGGGGCAGCCGCTCGATAAAGGGCAGGATGGCCGCGTCGCGCGCGGCTTCTTCCACCTCGGCCATGCTCGCCCCATCGCGGCCGTAGGCGATATTGTAGCCGATCGTGTCGTTGAACAGGACGCTGTCCTGCGGAACGATCCCGATCGCGGCGCGAAGGGACGCCTGGGTGACCCTCGCGATGTCCTGCCCGTCGATCAGAATACGGCCTTCCCATGGGTCGTAGAAGCGGAACAGCAGCCGGCCGATGGTGGATTTGCCCGCGCCCGAAGGCCCCACCAAGGCGACATGTGCGCCCGCCGGCACTTCGAAACTGAGCCCGTGAAGGATCGTCCGGTCGCGGTCGTAACCGAATACCACATCCTCGAACACGACCGTCGGCCGGCGCACCACCAGCGGCGGGGCGCCGGGCATGTCGGACACTTCTACCTGCGTATCGATCAGGCGGAACATCTGCGCCATGTCGACCAGCCCCTGCCGGATCGTGCGATAGACCCATCCGAGCATGTCGAGCGGGCGGAACAGCTGCATCAGGTAGGTCTGGATCAGCACCAGGTCACCCGGTGTCAGCCGGCCCTTGCTCCACTCCCATACGGTAAAGGCCATGGCGCCGGCCATCAGCAGATTCATGATCAGCGCCTGGGCGATGTTGAGCAGACCGAGCGAATTCTCGCTGCGGATCGCCGCTTCGGAATATTGCCGCGCGGCCGAGCCGTAGCGCGAGCGTTCGCG
>CAYRCH010000018.1:19048-24598 GCA_964422665.1 uncultured Sphingomonadaceae bacterium
TCGCCGGTGCGGCGCGACAGGTGGAAGCGCAGCGACAGCTGGTGCAGACGGCCGAACACATCCTCGGTCAGGCTGCGGACCGCATCCTGGCCGACCCGCTCGAACACGATGTTGCGGATATTGTCGAACAGGACGGTGGCGAAGCGGCCGCCGACATAGGCAATCACGAGGCCGAGCGCGACCCACAGCGCCGGGTCGCCATCCGCGGCCATCGTATCGACCGCGCCGGCATAGGCGAAGGGCAGGGTAAGCACGACGGCCTTGGCGATGATGACGAAGAACGCTGCGCCGGCGATCCGCCAGCGCAGGTCCGGTCGCTCTTTCGGCCAGAGATAGGGGCCGAAACGGCGAATGGTGCCCCAGTCCGCCGGGTCGCGCCGCGGAGAATTGTTCGCTGGATTTTCGTTGTCTGCCTGCCCGCTCATAGCGGCCAGATGGCGATTGGACGGCGCAAGGGCAATGGGCGCGGGGCGCGCGGTCAGCCGTCGAACCAGTTTCCTGACCGGCTACGCCGGGAGCTGTCGGGCATGTCGAACAGGACCCGCCGGCGATTGAAATCTATCGCCACCCGCTTGAACAGTCGCAGCTCGCCCATCCCCAGGACCATGGCCGGGCGGTCGTCGAGGCCGAGCGCCCGGAACGGGGCGGCGTCGTGATAGACGATCGGGAAGCTCTCGATCCGCGCGCGGCCCAGGTCCAGGCGGCGCGCGATGCCGATCTCTCCCGAGGCGGTGACGCCGTTGATGTCGGTCAGGTCGGTCGTGCCGCGGTCGCGGCTGCGCATCCGGTTCTGCAGCGCAAGGTTGCCGATGCTGCCCTGGGCCCCGGTGTCGATGATCACCGCGACCTTGATCCCGTCGAGCCTGGCGTCGGCGATGACCAGCTGGCCGAGCTTCCGGCGTGCGCGCACGATGATTTCGTAGCCGGACGTTTCCGCATCTTCGCCGGTCAGAGCGATGCGGTTCTGTTCGAAATCGAGCAGCACATGCTGGTCCTGCAGCGTATCGAGCCCAAGCACGCCGTCGGCCCCGCCGATATTGGCCAGCGGCACGATCGGCGCAATTGGCACAGTCAGAACGCGGTCACCCAGGCCGAACTCGCTGATCATGACCGTTTCCACCGGGCGTGAGCTCGACATGCCGACCAGCGTGGCGGTTCCGCGGTCGTTGAGCTGCAGCTGGTCTGCAAGCTGCTGCGAAAGCACCGTGGCCTGTGCGCCTGTATCGATCAGGAAGCGATAGGGGCCGCTGCCGCCGATCGTGACCGGCACGGTGAGGCGGTGGAAACGCTCCTGCTGCATTTCGACGATGTCGGCATTGACCGGAACGCTGGGCACTTCGCTTTCGTCGAGAACGTGAACCGCCGAACTTCCGGCCAGTGCAGCCGCGACGCCGCTCGCCAAAAACCAATGTGGCATTTGCACTCTCCCGCGCAGCACGGTTCCAGCCGTCCGCGCGGGGCGATCATACCACACCCGTTCCGCAGAGCGAAACTCTACGGAGCCGGCAAATGGCTCGGCCCAAATACTACACTCCCTGTGCAGTCAAACCGGGCCAGAAAGACTTTTAAATATTTGAAAAATATAAACTATATCGAAATGTGCTGTGAACTTCCAAAACAGTGCCCTTTCCCGAGGGAAGAGCAGTACCGTTCCCCGCGCCAGCCTCGCCGTTTTAGCAGGGCAGATCCGTGTAGGACAGCGCGATTCCTTCAGGCCGCGCGAGCGGCGCGATCGCTGCCGATCGAATAGAAGAAGTCGTCGACATCGGCATCGAATTTGCGCGCGAACCAGTCGCCGCTGCCTTCGATCCGCATGCGATGTTCGCGTGTCAGGAGTAGCGGGTTGGAAACATGTACGTCCTCGGGCCAGAGGATGAAGCGGTGGTTCGGCGCGAGGCGGTTCGGGAACAATCGCCCGACGATGGTCGGGATCGCGTGTTCGTCGCTGCACACCGTGCCCGCCAGGCGGCCCGATTCAAGCAGGCGTGCGAGCTCCGCCTCCACGGTTTCGAGCACGTCGCGCGGCAGGGACCACCAGGACGAGCCGTAAAGCCACTGGCCATAGGGTTCCGTGCGGCGATGCCCGAGCATGCGGCGGAGCCGGTCTCCCGCCCGCGCGAGTCGGCGCAGTTCCCACAGCGCCTGGTTGGCGAGCGGCCCGCGATCCATCGGGTACAGCCACTTCGTATCAAGCCGGTATGTCTGCATCCGCGCCTCGAGCCAGCAGTGCTCGGCCTCGATATGGCATTTGCCCTTCGCCAGCTCTGCCGCGACGGCCTCGCGCGGCGCAATGGGCCAGTCGGCGCCGCTGATGAGATGGGCGGCATCGCAGCCGCTATCGAGCGCTTCACGCACCAGCAGGTGAGTGGCGGCAACCTGGGACCAGTGGCCCCAGCGCACTTCGACCGGATCGACTACGATCCGGGCATTGGTTGGAAGGGAAAGCGAATCCCGCTCGCGCCACAGTCCGGATTTACGGTCGATATGGATGATGGCTTCGTCGCGCGGGTCATCCAGGACTGCGCGCGCCAGCCGCTCGAGCTGGCGCGGCTTGTCATGCGCCAGGATGAGGCAGGCGATCTTCATGCGGGTCGCGCCGAGAACTTCCGCCGCAGCGGCGCCAGGGCATGAAGCGCGAG
The DNA here is from genome assembly GCA_964422665.1 of uncultured Sphingomonadaceae bacterium. Classification (GTDB taxonomy): domain Bacteria; phylum Pseudomonadota; class Alphaproteobacteria; order Sphingomonadales; family Sphingomonadaceae; genus DASWIR01. The sequence continues at coordinate 21,688 of CAYRCH010000018.1, forward strand.
ACCGATGAGATCCTCGCGCGCCGGATGGCCGATGGCAGCAATCGCAATCAGCCAGGCGAGGCCCGAGGCCAGCCCGGCAGCGACCAGGCCCTCGAAGCCAAGCGTTTCCGGCGTCCGCCACACGGTTACCGTCAGCGCGGCGGGCGTCACCGTGACCAGGGTGAGGAGCAGGCTCGCACCATACATGCGCAGCATCGCGGACCACCGGAAACCGACCAGGCGCTGGAGCCAGAAGGCATAGAGCAGGAACCACAGCACCGAATAGACGATCCGCGATGCGGCGGCTTCCATCAGGCCGATCGTCGCTGCCACCACCAATGTGCCGACGGAGATCGCGGTATCCACGATGTTGAAGGCGAGCAGCCGCTTGATGCGGCCAAGCAGGATCGGCAGGTCCATGGTCAGGGGCAGGGCAGTAAAGGCGAATTCGGACAGCGCCACGAGCGCCAGGATCATCGCCGCTCCCGCCCAGGCCGGCCCGTAGAGTGCGAGAACGATCGGCTGGGCCAGCACGGCGATGAGCGCCATGGCCGGCCAGACGATCGCGCCATGCGCTGCCGCAACGCGCTCGTAATAGGGGCCGAGGGCCTTGCCCTCGTCGCGCAGCCTGGCGAAAGCGGGATAATAGACGCTGCCGACCGCGCCGGTCACGAGCTGGTGCGCGTGCGAGGCGAGGGCGGCCCCGCGGCTGTAGAGGCCGGTCGCGCCCATTCCAAGCGCACGGCCGATGATCAGGTCCGGTGAGCGGACGCCGATCGATCCCGACAAATAGAGCAGCGAACTGGTCGAGCCGAAACTGGCCATTTCCCGCAGGCCCGTCACCCGGATCGGCCATGCCAGGGGGGTGGGGCGGGCGATCTGCGCCGCGATGGCGCGCACCAGGTTGTTGGCGATCATCGCCCAGGCGAGCGATTCGGCGGAGAAGCCCGCGGCCGCGCATCCCAGCGCGACGGCGCTGCTGGCGAGGGCGGCAGAGATGTTGACGTGGAAGGTCTTGCGGAATTCCAGCCGGCGCGAAAGCATCGCCAGCGGCACCGTGCCGAACGGCACGAACAGATAGGACAGCGCGATCAGACCCAGGATCGGCACGAGCCGGGGATCGTCATAGAACCACGCGATGGGCCATGCGAGGGCGAGGATGAGGAGGGCGAGCGCCGCGGCAAAGATGATGGCCAGCACCAGCGCGCTGCGCACGACCGGTTCGTCGGCAGTGGGATGGCCGGCAAGATAGCGGGTCAGGCCGAAATCCTGCAGGATCGCGAACAGCATCGCCGCCGCCAGCGCCACGGAGAACAGGCCGACTTCCTCCGGCAGGAGGAAGAACCGCGAAATGAGGACGCTGGTGACGAATTGCAGGATGAACAGGCAGTATTGGCTGCCCGCCGCCCACAGTGCAGCGCCCTTGACGCTGGCATCGCCGCGGCCGTGACCGTGACCATTCACTTCGGGTTCGCCGCGCCTCATGCGGCTGTTGCCAGTGCCGCGGCCAGCCGCAGCGCCCGCGTCGGCTCTCCGAACCGTACGAGGCGCAGCACCGTCCGCCACATCCCCTGGTGGCCGCGGCTTTCGCGCACGTGGTCGAGCAGCAGGTCGAAGCCTTCATCGCGCATCGCGGTGGGGGAATAGCGCAGCATCTGCGCGACTTGCGCGCGGACCTGGCGGGCCACGCCATCGCGGCCGAACAGTGCATCGAGCGCGGCAATGGGCGGTAGGCGAGCGAGCGAAGCGGTCGGGTCGGCGCGGCCAGCGCGCCGCTCCTGATAGGCGGCGAGCGAAATGGCGGCGCCGATCTGCTGTTCGGTGGCGTGACGCGAAGAAACCTGGCCGGGACTGTGGCGGTAGCGGATCAGCCGCTCGGGCAGGTTTCCAAGCTTCGTCACCGAAGCAAGCCGCAGCCACAGGTCGAAGTCCTCGCAGTGGCGGAACGCCGCATGATAGCCGCCGACCGACAGCACGATCTCGCGGCGGAACATCGCCGCCGGGTGGCAGATCAGCTGCCCGCCCGTGCCGATCGCCTGCAGGAACGCCTGGTGATCGAGCGGGTGTCCCGAGCCTTTCATCTCCAGCGTGCGGCCCTGCTCGTCGATATCCTCGCTCCAGCTGCCGACGACACCGTAGTCAGGGTGGGCGTCGAGGAATGCCAGCTGCATCGAGAATCGCTCCGGATGGCAGATGTCGTCGGCATCCATACGCGCAACGATCGGGGCGCGCGCTTCGTCCACCAGCTGGTTGAGGCTGGCGATCAGTCCGCGATTCTCGCGGATGATCGGGTGGATTCGCGAATCGCGCGCGGCATATTCGCGCAGGATCTCCGGCGTGGCATCGCCGCTGCCGTCGTCGAGGATCAGGAATTCGAAGTCGGCGAAGGTCTGCGCGAGCACGCTGTCGATCGCCTCACGCAGGAAGCGCTCGCCATTATAGACGCTCATCGCGACCGAGATCGCGGGCTTTGCCATCGAAAATCGCCTTCGTGTTCGCGTGCGGGCCGGGGGCTGGCCTGCGCGGACGCGCCTAGCCCAACGCGGTAAACAAAGGATGCAGCCTCGGCGGCGCTGTCTCGCTGCGGAACAGGCTGGGGGCAATATGATAAGGCATGAGTGCCCGGGCCGCACATCTTGTCTGCCGGAGAAGCGTTCCTATATGAAAATCCACGCAAAACCGGGCATTTGCAAAAACGTGAAATAAAATTGCAAAAAGGCGTTGACCCGACTCAACACCGCCCATATATGCCCGCTCACCGACGCGGCGCTGCCGGTCTTTGACTGGCTACGAACGCAACGGTCGCCAACAGAAACGGACAACCGGTCCCCCGGTCAATCGGGGAGCCACTGTTGTCTGCCTCTTTTGTTGGATGGCTCTTTGACATTGTTGGTTTTTGATGAAGGGACATGTGGGCGACGGCGCCCGGTCC
>CAYRCH010000019.1:0-23669 GCA_964422665.1 uncultured Sphingomonadaceae bacterium
GTGTGATCCATGGGATCCGCCGAAGCTTCGAAGCCGCTGCGGCTGAGCGATACGTTGTGCAACCATGTCGCCTCGTTCGATGCCGCGTCAATGGCGCCGGCGACGATCCACGCAGCGAAGCGGGTCTTGCTCGACGCGGTGGGCGTGATGATCGCGGCCAGCGGCCGATCAAAGGAAGCGAGGCCCTTCATCGATATCGCCTCGCGTGCAAGCGGCGGGCCGTGTTCGGTCCTCGGCACCAGGCTTGGTGCTCCGCCGCATCTTGCCGCCTTGACCAATGGTGCTTTGGCTCATGCACTGGACTTCGAAGATACGTTTGATCGCGCACCTGGGCACCCGCACGCCAGCCTGGTCCCGGCCCTCATCGCTCTGTCCCAGTCCGAGGGGCCGATCGAGGGCAGGGAATTCCTGGCAGCCCTCGCGCTGGGCGGCGATCTGGCCTGCCGCCTGGGGCTGGCTTTGAAAAAGCCGCTCGAAGATGGCGGCTGGTATCCTCCGCCCATCCTTGCTGCGTTTGGTGCTGCTGCGGGCGCGGCGAGGCTGCTCGGCCTGGAGGCCATCCAGGTCCGCGATGCCTGCTCCTTGATGCTTTGCCAGGCCACTATGCCGGGAGAGATAAAGCACAGCCGCCAATCCACGGTGCGAGCGATCCGGGAGGCGTTTCCGGCGCAGGCTGCCGTCACCTGCACTTTGCTGGCGAGGGCGGGTGTACGCGGGTTTGAAGAGCCCTTCGAAGGGCAGGCGGGCTTCTTTGCCCTCTATGCGGACGGCCTGTACGACCAGAATGCGCTGACGAAGGATCTCGGACAAAAGTTCTGGACCGAGGCTGTGTCGTTTAAGTTGTGGCCGGCCTGCAGAGGCACGCACGCCCATATCGAAATGGCCCTCGCGCTCCGCGCGCAGTGCGTCGCCGAGCCCGCCGACATCATCCGGATAATTGCCGAGCACGACCCTGTTCAGCAGATGCTTGTCGAACCCTTCGCGTCCCGCAGCAGGCCGGCCAGCGCTATCGAGGCGAAATTTTCGCTGCCCTTCGCGATTGCCACCGCGCTTGCGAAAGGCCGGGTCGGAATTGCCGACTTCGATGAAGCGGCGCTTGCCGACCCTATCGTTGTTCAACTCGCCGCGAAAGTCGAACCGCGCCTGTGCAGTGACGGAAATTGGCAAAGCGGATCCGGCGGTTCGCTCAAGATCATCCTGTCGAACGGGGCGGAATATGAGACGTCGCTGGAGCGAGCCGGCGGCGGCCCCGAGCGGCCTCTGACCGACCAACAGCTACTCGACAAGTTTCGCAGTTGTGCCGCTTTCGCTGCCGATCCGCTCTCGTTGTCGGAGATTTCACGCCTCGCCGATTCGATTCTCGAAATCGATCGATGCGTCGACGTGGGGGCGCAATTTCGGCGCGATTGACCAACTTAATGAACGCGCTTGCATTTCGCGCAAGATCCCCAAATTGCAGTATGAGAGCGCTTGCATGAATCGCGACACGAAGGTAGGCGGGCGGCGATGAATACGATCAAAGAGGATTTCGAGCCGGAAAAGGCCGAGGATTTCGACAGTCCTCACCGCGAATATGCGCGGCTCCGCCGAGAGTGCCCGGTGGCCCACACTTCCGGCCTTGGCGGGTTCTGGGCACTGACCCGCTACGAGGACGTAAAACACGCGGCCACCGATTGGCGGACCTTCATCACTTCGGTCCAGAACGTGATCCCCAAGGTGGCTTTCACCGGGCGGCGACCTCCTCTGCATCTGGACCCGCCCGAACACACCCCATACCGCAAGGCGCTTAATCCGCTGCTGTCTCATGAACGGGCGGAAAGCTTCTCGCCGCGTGCCCGCGAAATCGCACGCTCCCTGCTTGAGCCCATGGCAGAAAAGGGCGGGGGCGATATCTGTGTCGATTTTTCCAGCCACCTGCCGGTGCAGGTGTTCGGGGAATGGATGAGGATGCCGGTCGACTGGCTGGATCCGCTGCATGAATCAGGCCGGGCTTTCGTCCTTGCGGTTCATATGAACAACCCGGAGCAGATGAAAGAACGGAGTCTCGAACTTTACGGGCTCGCCCGCCGGTTTGTTTCGCTGCGGCGAGAGCATCCCGAAGACCCCGATCTCGACCCGACCAGTGCGCTGCTTGCCGCCCGGCATGAAGGAAAGCCCCTTCCGGACGAACTTCTGGTCGGGACGGTTCGGCAGGTGCTGCTGGTGGGGATCGTGGCTCCGATGGTCATGATCGGCAGTATTTGTGTTCACCTGGCGCGCGATCCGGACCTTCAGCAGCGTCTGCGTTCCGATACTTCGCTGTTGCCCGCGGCGATCGAGGAATTTCTGCGGCTCTATACGCCCTATCGCGGCTTTGCCCGCACACCGGTCCGCGATGTCGAGATGGGTGGGCGGACGATCCCGGCCGGAGAAGCCATCGCGCTGCTTTACTGCTCAGCCAACCGGGACGAGGCGGTCTTTCCCGAACCGGACAAGTTCCAGATGGACCGGGAAAACATCTCGGATCACCTCGCATTCGGGCGCGGCCCTCACAATTGTCCCGGAATTCATCTTGGCCGCATGCAACTGCGCGTCGCGATGGAAGAAATTCTTGCAGCTTCGCCAGGCGGTTTTGAAATCGCCGGCGACATCACCATGAGCAGATGGCCGGAAATAGGGCCGCTCTCGGTTCCTCTGCGATTCAATTGAGCAGAACCTCGATTGTCCAAAAAACAGACAAAACTTTTATTTAACCTTTAGAATAAGGCGGGGAGTGGGAAAATGAGTATACAGGCGTTTTTTGCGAAGAGTGTTTCGGCGCTGGCCCTTATTTCGGCCAGCGTGCTGCCAGGCGCGGCGTTCGCCCAGGATGGCGGCGAGGGCGAAGCACAGGCCGAGCCGTCCGAGACGGCCATCATTGTGACCGGCAGCCGGATCCGCGGGATCGAACCGACCGGTTCTCCGGTTATCGGTCTCAGCCGCGAGGAGATGGAGCTCAGCGCAGCTGCCACCACCACCGAGCTGCTGTCCGAACTGCCGCAGGTCTTCAATCTCGGCGCCAACGATGCTTCATTTACCTCGGCGAACAACCAGAATGCCAACCGCACTTTCGGTACGGGCATCAACCTTCGCGGTTTGGGAACGGAATCGACCCTTACGCTCGTTGACAGCCGACGTGTTCCCGGGGCGGGTACGATGGGCCAGTATTTCGACCCGTCCGTCATTCCTACCGCAGCCATCGCCAGGCTCGAGGTGCTCGCGGACGGTAGTTCGGGGATCTACGGTTCCGATGCGGTGGGCGGCGTGGTCAACATCATTCTCCGCAAGGATCTCGATGGGGCCGATCTGAGCGGCAGGGTGAAATTCGCCGACGGGATGACAGAATATCAGCTCGGCGGAGCGATCGGCACCGTCTGGGATACCGGCTCCATAATGGTGGCCGGGGAGTACACTGACCGCGAGGGGCTGTTCGCCGCAGACCGGGAATATTATACCGACGACCTGCGGCCATATGGCGGAGCGGACCTGCGTTCCGATTTTGCCGCCCCGGGCAATGTCATCGTCGACGGCGTATCCTACGCCATCCCGTCGGGACAGGACGGAACCGGGCTCACGCCCGGAGACTTTGCCGCGAATACGCGCAACCTGCGCAGCATTTACGATGGCACACATATCCTGCCCCCGCAGGAGCGCTATGGCTTTGCGGCGACTTTCGAGCAGGAAATAGCGAGCTGGATCAAATTCTACGCTCGCGGAGTGTACGCGCACCGGAGCAGCGATTTCATCCGCGGAGCGCTGACCACCAGTGCGACCGTTCCGGTCAGCAATCCGTATTACGTGAATCCCGGCAATCCCGGTTCGCCCGTTACCGTGCGCTACGCCTTCACCAACGAACTGGGCACGACGCTAAGTCAGTCCACCCAAAAATTCTATCACGGCACCGCCGGATTGGAATTTGATCTTGGCGCCGGCTGGTCGGCTGATGCGTTCTTCTCATACGGCAAGAACGAGGAACGCTCGACCAACCCCACGATCAACGCTGGCGCACTCAATGCGGCTCTGACCGACACCAATCCTTCGACCGCACTCAACCTGTTCTCGGCAAACGGCAACAACAATCCGGCGACGATCGTCGGCCTGCTCGGCGAATTCCGCGTGGATACCGACAACATCCTGAAGGAATACGGCATTTCCTTCGATGGACCGCTCTTCGCCCTGCCTGGCGGTGATTTGCGTGTCGCCCTCGGTGCGGCGCGCCAGGAAACCCGGTGGATCGATATCACGCCGTTCCCGAGTAACCAGACGCGAGACATCAACTCGGTTTTCGGCGAAGTATTCGTTCCGCTCATCGGTGGCGGCGACGGACCGGAGCTCAACTTCTCGGCGGCGCTTCGGCACGACGACTACGAGAATATCGGTTCAACCACCAATCCGAAGCTTGGCCTTACCTTCCGCCCGGTGGAATCGGTGTCCATGCGGGCGAGCTTCGGCAAATCCTTCCGCGCACCAACGCTCGCGGATACGGGCAATCCCTTCAACATCGCGACAAACTTCAACAACGAAACCAATACCGGCACGTACCGGGTGCTGTTCATTCGGGGCGGAAATACCGGCCTTCAGCCGGAAGAAGCGACGACCTGGTCGGCGGGGGTGGATTTTGAGCCGGTGACTGTTCCCGGCCTTCGCCTGTCGGCCACCTATTACAACGTCAAATACACCAATCGCATCGCGACGCCCGGCAACGACACGCTGGCGTTTCAGAAGCCTGAGCTGGCATTCCTGATCAACACCAATCCCACGCTCGACGAGAAGCTGGCGATCATCAACGGTCCGGGCTGGGCGAGCCCCCCGGAAGACCCGGCCGGCATCTATGCGATCGTCGATGGGCGGAAGGTCAATGTGGGGCGGATCAATACCGAGGGTCTCGAGTTTCTCGGCGACTACCGCGCGGATACCGACTGGGGTGGCTGGCGCCTTGGCTTCAACGCCGCGTGGATCATGAATTTCGAGCGGGCTCTCACTCCCAGCTCGCCGCTGGTCGACATCGTCGACACGATCAACAACCCGCGCGGCTTGATGGCGAGAGCCTATGCAGGGGTCGACATCGGGCGGTTTGGCGCCACTCTGTTCGCCAACCATCAGGGTGGATATGATACGCCGACGCAGTCGGTTCCGTCCCACACGGAATTCGATCTGGCACTGCGCTACGAGCTCGTTTCGCCGCTTTCCTTCACGGAAAGCGTGGTCCTTTCGCTCGACGTGCAGGACCTTTTCGACAACGATCCCCCGATCGTCATCAACGGCCCGCTGCCCTTCGATTCCAACTCTCATTCGTCGATCGGACGCACAATCTCACTTGGATTGCGCGCCCGTATTTGAGGCGACCAGTGCTGGGCGAACCACTCTCTCCCGGTTCGCCCGGCATTGGTAACCTTTTCGTATTGCTCGCCGGAGGAGGACCAATCTTGAACTGGATCAATCGACTGACCGGGCTTCGACGTTTTCGGCGGTCGCTTTCAGGCATGGTGGCGGGGAGCTTGCTGGGTGGCTGCGCCTTTGTGGAAGCGGCCAGTGCGCAAGTTTATGACGGGCCTCTCTATTCCGGTCCCGCAGAAGGTTCCCAGCACTGGAAATATGAGCGCTTGGTCACATGCGAGGAGGCCAGAAAGAATGTGTTCAACACGCGCGAGCCGCGCGTCCAGGTCTATCTTCCCGAGAAAGGCAATGGCGCCGGGATCGTCATGCTCCCCGGGGGCGGGCTCAGGGTATTGGGGCTAGGCGAGGGGACCAAGACCGAAATAGACGCATTTCTGGAGCAGGGTATCGCGGTGATCCTGCTCGAATATCGTACGCTTCAGGTCGATCCGGAAACGCTGGCCCAGCCGCCCGCCGCTCCTCCGCCTTCGGCCGACCCTGTGAAATTTCCGAAGATGGAAATTCGCAACGCCAACGCCAATCCGTCCCCGGACGATCCGGCGCTTTCCGAAGTGCTGCGCCTGGCAACCGCCGACGGAAAGGCGGCGCTGGCACTGGCGCATGAGCGGGCCGCCCAATGGAATCTCGATCCCAACCGGATAGGGATGATCGGCACGTCTGCCGGAGGCGGAGTGGCATTCGGAAGCCTGCTCTCCGACGGACCGCCCAACACCAAGCCTGATTTCATTGTTTCGATCTTCGGCCCGTCCTTGCAGGACGTGTCGGTTCCGGCGAATGCACCGCCGCTCTATCTTGTGACGGAAGCCGATCATGGTCCGGTAACGGACGGATTGCTGGCGCTTTTTTCGCTCTGGAAGGACGCAGGCGCGAAGGCGGAAATTCACGTCTACGAGGTGCCCAATTTTTCGATGACGGTTGGGCTTTGGGGCGATCGATTGTTCGAGTGGATGGTCGAGCGCGCCATAATCCCGGCCGACGACGCGACGCGGTGACAGATCGGTGGTTCCCGTGAGCGCCAAGAATATAGGGGATGGCGCTTTGAACGGACTGCTCGTGGAGCATGTCGACGAGGAGCGATGTGCGGCGCAGGTTCCTGGCAACGAAAAATTGAGCTATGGGCAGCTTCCCAAGCTTACCGGTTTCCTGCTGCGTAAAGCGATCGTTTCAGGATTTGCAGATTTTGGCGACTGGACCCGGGACAGAGCGGTAACTCCGCTGCGCTATTCTGTGCTGAAAGTGATTGGAGCCAACAACGGAATACGGCAGGCCCAGGTGGCAACTATGGTGGGCTTGTCGCGACCGGCTGCCACGCTGGCGGTCGATTTCTGGCAATCGCGTGGCTGCGTGGCGCGGCGGCGTCGGCACGAAGACCGGCGCTCATACGAAATTGTCCTGACAGAGACCGGCAAGCAAACCTTGGATGCCCTGCAAAAGCGTATAGCCCGCCATGAGAAAGCACTCACGGTATCGCTGAGCGCCAGCGACCTGAAGTCTCTGCGCCGGCTCCTCTGGATGATGGTAAGGTCGAGCAACGTCTGACGAACGTCCATCAACCCTGGTGATGCATCGCCTCGTCGAGGGCTATGAGGAAGCGATGTCCGTTCTCGACATGTTGGCGCATGGCGGCCTCTGCTGCGGGAGCATCTGCCCGCAATATCGCGTCGAGAATCCGGCGATGGTCTTCCACCGCTTCACGGAGCCGGTCGCCGCGGTAGAACGTCTCAAAAAGGAGATGGTGGACCGGAGTGTTGAGGCGCTTCACCAGACTCTCGATCACCTCATTGCCAGTCGCGCGCATGATGAGAGAATGCCATTGCGAATTGAGCTGGCCGAAGAGTTCCGGTGAGCCCTCCTCGACGCATTGCTCCATTTGCTCGGCAATTGTCCGCAGGCACTCCTTATCCTTGGGCGACGCGTTACTGGCGAAATCCCCTGCGCAAATGCCTTCGAGTGCGGCACGAGCACGATACAGCTGGCGCACCTCCGCCATCGATGCGCCGCGTACCCTGGCGCCGCGGAATTCCTCTATCTCGACCAGGCCTTCGGCAGCCAGCCGCTGAAGTGCTTCCCGCACCTTGAACCTGCTACCGCCAGTCTGCCTGATTATGTCGACTTCGACGAGGCGCTGGCCCGGAACGAAACGCGCGGCCCGAATCTGGGACCGAATCCAGTCGGCGATTTCAAGTCCGGTCGGACCTTTGGCGGGGAGGGCGGTCGCAATTGTATCCATATCTACAATGGTATAAATGACAACAAGATTGTCAACAATTTCGTTGTCTATTTTTTTATTGAATCCTGCCGAGGTTGGACCCACCCTCGTCGCACAAGGACCGGGAATAAAGCACCGGCCACAGTGAGGGGATTCCAGAATGTTCACGATCTCTCGTCGCACCGCGTTCAAGCGCTTTCGTTCGGTCTCGTTGGCAGCCATTGCCGCTTCCCAATTGGCGGCAGCGCCCTATGCAATCGCTCAGGATGGAGATAACGACGGCACTGAAATCGAGGAAGGCGGCGCAATAATTGTGACCGGCAGCCGCGTGCGCGGTACCGCACCGGTGGGCTCGGCTGTCACCGCGCTCGGCCGCGACGCGATCGAGACTTCGGCAGCCGTCACCACCGACCGGCTCATCAAGGAAATCCCGCAGGTGTTCGATCTTGGCGTGAGCGAGAATTCGCGCGGCCAGTCAGGCGGCAGCGGCAACATTACCTATGGCAACAGCATCAATCTGCGCGGCATCGGGCCCTATGCCACACTGGTGCTGGTGGATGGCCACCGCGCGGTCAACAACAGCCGCGCGTTCGACCCCTCCGTCATTCCGACGCTTGGCCTTGAACGGGTCGAGGTGATCGCCGATGGTGCCTCTGCGATCTACGGTTCCGATGCGGTCGCGGGCGTGGTCAACCTGATCCCGCGAAGGACGCTCGACGGCGCGGAGGCTATCGCCCGCTACGGCATTTCGGATGGCGGCCATTTCGAGGAATATCAGTTTGGTGCGGCCATCGGCAAAGTGTGGGACGGCGGACAGGTCATGCTCGCTTACGAGCATGTCTATCGCTCGGCGCTGAACGGCGATGACCGCGACTTCTTCCGTTCGGACCAGACCGCGTTCGGCGGCAATGATTACCGTGTCACGCGGTGCGCGCCGGGTACGCTGCGCATGAGCGGAACGAGCTACGCGCTGCCGGACCAGCTTACTCCCGCGAATGTGAATTCGCTGGTGCCGGGCACGGCCAATCGCTGCGACGATCTGGTGGGCCAGGATCTGTTTCCCGAGCAAAGCTACGACTCGGTCAACGGCACTGTGACCGTCGAGCTGACTCCGTGGCTGACCTTCTTCGGGGATGGGTTCTGGAGCAAGCGTAACTACAAGCGCTACCCCGCCTATTTCTCCTCGACTCTCACGGTCCCCGAAACCAACGCCTTCTTCGTGCGCCCGGCGGGCTTCACCGGCACGAGCTATACGATCGACTACAGCTTCATCAACGATCTGCCGCGCGACGTTTCGCTGGGCGGTTCGGAAAACTGGCAGGTCACACCGGGCCTGCGCGCAAGCCTTTTTTCCGACTGGCAGCTCGAAGGTCTCTTTACCTACGGACGGGGCAACGATCAGTCCGACCAGGTCCGCGGGCTCAATGGCGGAGCGCTCAACGCGGCGCTGGCAAGTTCGGACCCGGCCACCGCGTTCGATCCCTACGGTCTTGGCCGCACCTCGCCTCAGACCCTGACGGCTATCAGCAATTTCCTCACGCTTTCGCCTACGCTGAACGACTTCAATGGCTACGAAATACGGATGAACGGTACGCTGTTCGACCTGCCGGGCGGCGGGGTGAAACTCGCCACCGGCTATGAAGGGCAGGAGATCGAAACCCGCCTTGGCAGCGCCCGCGGCCCGGCCGGTACGGCGATTGCCTATCGCCAGTTCGATCGCAGAGTGGATTCTGCCTATGCCGAACTCTACGTCCCAATCTTCGGGCCTGGCAATGCCCGGCCCGGGCTCGAGCGGCTCGAACTCAATGCTGCGATCCGTTATGACGATTATTCGGACGTGGGGAACACGACCAATCCGAAGATCGGCGTGAACTGGTCGCCCATTCCTGGTCTCACTTTCCGCGGATCGTACGGAACGTCTTTCCGCGCGCCGCTTATCACCCAGATATACGGCAACAGCAACAATCTCTTCGGCCAGAATTACCAGAACCCGGCGGGCGGCGCGCCTCTGGTGGGCTTCGCCTATTCGGGTCCCAATCTAGACCTAGCGCCGGAAGAGGCCACCACTTGGTCACTCGGGGCGGACTGGGCGCCGACCTCGGACCTGCGCTTCAGCGTCACCTACTTCAATGTTGAATATACCAACCAGGTAGACAGCTACCTGGCGGATCTTGCCATCCTGAACCGCGAATCCGAGTTTGCGGGGACGGGTATCATCCTGCGCGGGACCGAAGCGCGCGATCGGGTCCTGCAGTTGCTGTCGCAGGGGGTCGGTCTGGCGCGTGGGACGTTCCCTGGGGGCGATCCGCAAAACGTCACGCTCTATGTAGACGGGCGGAACAACAATCTCGGCGTGTCTAATACCGAAGGCATCGACTTCGCGGCGAGCTGGCGGACCGATACCGCCCGTGCCGGGACGCTGACGCTCGCGGCATCCGGCACCTATATGACGCGCTTCACCTCGGCGGTTTCTCCCGCCGGCGTGTCGCTCGACAGGCTCAATACGATCTTCTTCCCGCTTAAGTTCAAGGCCCGCGGTAGCCTGACCTGGGATTTCGAGCCGGTCCGGGTCCACGCTTCGGTTACTCATGTTGGCGGATATACCAACACCGCTATCGTGCCCAACCAGAAGGTCTCCAGCTACACGCCGGTGGATCTGGCGGTGAGTTGGACGATCGGCAGCGGAAGCACGGGGCCATTGGGCTCGGAGATCATTCTGGGGGCCGAAGTCAGGAATGCGTTCAACCAGTCTCCACCCTATGTGAACATTGCGCCCTCGTCCAATGGCAGCGGCGGCTATGATGCGACTGCCGCAAGTCCGATCGGGCGACTGTTCGCTGCCAGCCTGCGAGTGAAGATCTGACAGGTTGGAAATGGGTCGCGGCGTAACCCTCGATATCGCGGTGACCGGAGATCTGGTGCTCGACGAACCCGACGCCGAGCACTGGCTCTCCGGTATCGCTCCCGCGCTCCAGGCCGCCGATCTTGCGATAGGGCATCTCGAAGTTCCGCATACAAGCTGCCGCGAGCAGATGACTGGCGATATACCGGCGCCGGGCGCTCCGCCTGAGAATATCGGCGCCATCGCGCGAGCGGGGTTCGGCATGGTCAGCCTTGCCGGCAATCATATCGCCGACTGCGGACCCATCGGAATTGCGGATACGATCGATGCCCTGGAGCAGTCCGGTATTGCCCATACGGGAGCGGGTCCCGATCTGGCTTACGCGCGGACGCCCGCCGTCGTCGAGGTTGACGGGTGCAGGATTGCCCTGTTGAGTTACAACTGTGTCGGGCCCGAAGAAGCATGGGCGAGGGCGGACCGGGCCGGCTGCGCTTACTTGCCGCTGGGGACCTCTGACGGATCGCCGGTATCGCCAAGGGCCGACATCGATCGGCTCCTTCCAGAAGCGGAGGAAATTCTCCGGCATGACATTGGAAAGGCGGATGCGGACACTGTTATTGTCGCTCTGCATAAGGGCATCGTGCACACCCCGGTGCGACTTGCGCCCTATGAGCGGCCACTGGCCCGGGCCGCGATCGAATGCGGAGCCGACGCCGTGATTGCGCACCATTCGCATATTGCGCGCGGGATTGAGTTCATCGATGGGCGCCCGGTGTTTCACGGGCTGGGCAATGGGTGCGTAGTAACACGCGCACTTGCGCCGGAGCAGGACAATCCGGCCCGACGGGAATGGGCCAGGCGGAGGCGTGAAATGTTCGGCTTCGAACCCGATCCCGCCTATCATCTGGCGCCGTTCCATCCCGAAGCGGTCAATGCCTTTATCGGCCGCTTGAGTATCGCGGCTGATGGAAGCCTGACCGCAGGTATCGTGCCGGTGTTTGTCGAGCCGCCGGGGCGCCCGGTCCTGGCCGGCCCCGATCGTATCGGGGATATCACGGGATATCTTGAAGCCATCACGGAGCAGGCCGGTCTGGCCCCGATCCTCATCGCCAGCGATGGAACGGTCAGTCCCGCACCATGAACAGGCTTACGCAATTCGCCATATGGGGCGGCGGTGGAGCCCTTCTGGCGGCAACGGCAATAGACACTGTCGCGGTTGCTGGCCGTCACGTCGGTATGCCCGTCGCGGGATCCATCGAGATGATGCAGGCAGCGGTGCTGATCGCAGGCTCTATTGGCCTGGTCATAGCTACGCTCGACCGGGTTCATGCGCGGGTCAAGCTGCTGTCCGACCGGCTCAGTCCGCTGTGGCGTGACCGGGCCGAGCGACTTTCCGACCTTATCACACTGCTTTTCGTTCTTGCCTTGCTGGCTGGTTCTGTGTGGCTCGCTACCGACTTGTGGAATGGCCACGAGCAGAGCGAGTTGCTGGGCGTTCCCTGGGCGGCTTTGAGAGCTATCGCCAATATTTGCCTGCTGGTGGTCGCGGGGATTGTTGCGTGGCGCGTCGTGGCAAGGCGCCCCGACTGATGATGTTCGATACTCCCGGCACCGGCCTTGTCGGTATCCTCATCGTCTTTGCCCTGCTGCTTGCAGGGGGCAAGATCGGCGCCGTGCTCGGCCTCGTCGGCATCGGGGGGCTGGCGTTGGTGCTGGGTATCGAGCCAGCGCTCATCAAGGGCGGAGTGGTCGTGATCGATACGCTCACCCGATATGAACTCGGCACGCTGCCTCTGTTCCTGTTCATGGCGCACATCTTCTTCTCCGTCGATGCAAGCCGCGACCTGTTTGATGCTGCTGCCAAGATGCTGGGGCACAGGCGGGGCGGCCTGGCCTATGCTGGCATCGCGGGATGTGCCGGTTTCGGCACGATAAACGGCTCGAGCCTTGCCACTACCGCAACCGTGGGGCTGGTGGCCTATCCCGAAATGCAGCGGCGCGGATATGATAAGGGGCTTGCGTCGGCCACGATCGCCGCGGGCGGTACGCTGGGCCAGATGATCCCCCCTTCGGGTGCGCTGATTGTCTTCGGGATCATTGCCGAGCAGTCGATCGGGCGCCTGTTTACCGCGGCGATTATTCCCGGCCTGACCCAGGCGCTGCTCTATGCGCTGGTAATCTTCTTTCTCGTGCGCCTGCGGCCGCATCTTGCACCGGCAGGCGAACGCGCGCCCTGGGCCGCGCGATGGCGGGCGCTGGCACGGATATGGGACATCCTGGCTGTGGTGCTGTTCATCATCGGCGGAATTGCGATGGGCTGGATCAGCCCTCCGGAAGCCGCCGCCACGGGAGCCGCCGGCGCCCTGCTGATCGCGACGCTGCGGCGCAAACTCGACAGGGCTGCACTGTTCCGCGCCTTTGCCGAAACGCTGCGAACCACCGGCCTGATCTACCTGATCATCGTGGGTGCGCTGCTGTTCAGCACTTTCATTGCCGTCACCGGCCTTGCCGATGCGGCCGGCGGTTTCGTCATTGGCCTTGGCTTCAATACGTTCTGGACGCTGGTCCTGATTGCGGTGCTGCTGCTGATCCTGGGAACGGTACTCGACGGTCTGGCAATGATGCTGCTGATGACACCGATACTGCTGCCTATCGTCGAGGGCGCAGGGATGAGCGCGATCTGGTTCGGCATTTTCCTGGTGCGGGCGATGGAGGTGGGCTTCCTGACGCCGCCGCTGGGTATCAACCTGTTCGTGATGCAGGGCGTCGCCAAGGATGTTTCGATCAGCCGCATTTTCAAGAGTGTCGTGCCGTTCCTCGCCAGCGACTTTGTCCATCTGATCCTGTTGATCGCATTCCCGGCTCTCGTGCTGTGGTTGCCGCAAGTGTTGGGAAGCTGAAATGATAGCCCTCGCCGGACCTGATCTTCCTCATGAAATCCTGCATGCAGCAGCCTGCCATGCGGGGCCTATCGCGTTCGATCCCGATCGAGCGACCCCACGGGCGGAAGAGTGGCTCGAAAGCAGGTTCGCCCCATGGACCAGGTCGGTGCTCGAGGACTGGATCGATGGTCGCTACGATGGGTTGCAGGCTGTCCTGTTCAGTCGCGCGGACGACTCCTCCCAGCGCCTGTACTACTACATTTGCGAGCTTCAGCGCGCGGGGCGGATCAGTGGGCCCGAGGCGCTGATTCTCGATATCGCCAAAATCCCGCGACAGATCAGTCGTGACCGGATTGCGGACCAGTTGCAGATGCTCTGCACTCGTCTGTCGGTCACTCCCGATCAGCTCGAGGCGGCGATCCAGGAAGCAAATTTGCGCCGATCGAAGAAGGTTGATGCCCCTGCCGGGCCTCGCTGCATGCTGACCGGAACGCCGCCCCCCGATCGCCGCCTGCATTCGGCCATCGAAGAGGCCGGCTTTGTGCCTGTAGGCCCGACGCTTGCGGAAGACTGGAGCGATGAAGGGGCGATGGTGGAGGAACATACCGCCGACCCGATAGGCGCACTGGCTGATCAAATACATACGCGCCGGGGTGGTCCGCGAAGCTTCGCCGATCCTGCGGCTTTGCTTGAGGAGCGGATCCGCAATTGCGGCGCCGAGGCCGTCATTCTCTGGCGGATCGAGGAAGACGAGGCGCAGTGCTGGCATCTTCCGGCCGAGCTCCGGGCGCTGGAAAAGCTGGGTGTGCCCCATCTGGTGATGACGCGGCGCGACTGGCTCGCGCGAGACGGCGCAACGGCAGAAATCGATTGTTTTTTAAAGGAAATTTGCTCATGAAGCCGCTCGCGGGACATCGCGTTGCGACCGTTGGAAAGATGGGGCAGCGGCCGCTGGCGCGCTACCTGGCTTCGCTGGGCGCGGAGATCGGCGGCCCGGTCGAAGATGCATCCTTCGTCATTGACGATGTCGGGCTCGAAGGGACGGCCGGACTGAATATTTCGGATCGGACGGTCCACGTGTCCGTCACACCGTTCGGGTCGGGCGGGCCGAGATCTCACTGGCGCGGCGGCGAACTGGTTGCCTCGGCAATGGGCGGCGCACTTCGCCTCACCGGAGAGCCGGGCGAGAAGCCGGTCAAGGAAGCGGGGGACGCCTGCATATTCCACGCCGACATGGTGGCTGCGGCGGGAGCAATGGCTGCGCATTATGCACGCGGCACCCACGGGTTGGGCCAGCATGTGGATGTTTCCATCCAGCAGGTGGCGATGAGCCGCAATGTCAACGGGATACTGGTCTGGCAGTTCGACCGGCGCAAGCTCGATCGCGCGGGTGGCTGTATCGCCTATGGGCGAGCCAAGGTTCGGGTGATCTGGAAACTGGCAGACGGCTGGTGCTTCCACGCGCTGATGACGGGCCGGCTGGGAGCCTCGGCCAACAAGGCCTTGTCCGACTGGATGGATGAAAGCGGTGTCGACAATCCGCTGCGGGGCGTGGACTGGCTGGCATATAACCGGTCGACTCTTCCGGCTGAGACCCGTGCCGAATGGGAAGCGGCGATTGCGGAATTCTTTGCCGCACGCACCAAATCGGAGATTGCCAAGGAAGGCAGACGCCGCGGCATCAACGCCTGCGTCGTAAACGAACCGGCCGACGTATTGAATGACACCCACCTGGCGGCGAGAGGCTTTTTCGAAACGGCAGACGGCCTTCCGGAGAGGTTCGCAGCCATTCGTCCGGGAAGCGCGCCCTCCGTACCGGCGGCCCCGACCGCTTCGAGCGGAGCACGTCCAGGACCGCTGAGCGGCGTTCGTGTGCTCGATTTCGCCTGGGCGCTGGTCGGGTCGATCACGACCAAGACGCTGGGCGATCTCGGCGCGGAGATCGTGAAGATCGAATCCCGCTCGCGCCCCGACCTCGCGCGGCTCGATGTGCAAGTGTCCGCCTCCAGTGCAGACAGCCTCGACGACAAGCCGTGGTTTGCTCATCTCAACACCTCCAAGCGCAGCCTCGCGCTCGATCTGAAGCAGGAGGGAGCGCGCGAGATCCTCGATCCGCTGATCGAATGGGCCGACGTGGTCGTCGAGAATTTCTCGCCGGGCACCATGGCCAAGCTCGGGCTCGACTACGACCGGCTCGCGGAGCGGCGGCCGGACATCATCATGGTATCGGGCAGCGTATATGGACAGACCGGGCCACTGGCGCAGGAATGGGGCGTCGATGGCACAGGCGGCGCGCTTTCGGGGCGTACTTTCCTGACAGGATATTCGGAGGGCGACCCGGTCATTCCCGGCGCGGTTCCCTATGGCGATGTCATCGTCCCCTTTGTGATGGCGGGGCATGTTGCGGCCGCATTGGAACATCGCCGTCGGACAGGGCAGGGGTGCCATATCGACGCCTCGATGTATGAGATCTGCGTGCAGCAGATGCGCGAATTCCTCGCCCGGGCGAAACGAGGCGAGCGCCCGCAAAGGCTTGGCAACACCGATCCCGGAGTGTTTTTCCAGGACGTCTTCCCCGCTGCCGGGGAAGACCGATGGGTGGCGATCACGCTGGACAATGCCGAGCAGCGCGAACGTCTTCTATCGATAACCGGCCCCGATATCGCCGCATGGACAAGCGAGCGCGAAGACCGCGAGATCGCTGAACTCCTGCAGGAGGCCGGCATCGCCGCGGGTGCGCTGCAGGACTGCGAAGATCTGATGGAGCACGATCCGCAAATGGCCAGGCGCGGAGGCCTGATCACTCTGGATCATCCGTTGCTCGGGCCGTTCGGGCATGTCGCGACGCCGATCCGGTTCTCGCGCGACGAAGCCGCTCCGTTCCGCGCGCCCGGACTGGGAGAACATAGTCATGCCGTGGCGCGGGAAATTTGCGGCCTTGGCGATCAGGACATTGCCCGGCTCGAGAATATGGGAGTCTTCCGGTGAGTTCCTCCTCCAACCAGCGCAGCCGCAAGATGCTCGCCTGCACTTCGCGCGCAACGGCCTTCCAGAAGGAGTTCGGCCAGCAATTGCGCCGCCGCGTGGTCGAAGATCGTGAGCCTTTCGCGATCGTGCAGGCCGATACGCCGCACGAGATATTCCACGCTATGGATATCCCGATCATCACCAACCAGTGGTGGTCGGCCTATATTTCGGCGAAGCAGCTTTCCACCCGCTACTTCGACGCGATGGTAGAGGTCGGCTACCCGGCCAACAGCTGCAAATATTGCTCGCTCGGGCTGGCCTGCACGCTGGCCAACGATCCCGAGACTGCCCCTTGGGGCGGGCTGCCCCGACCCACGGTGCTGGTGGCGCGCCTGACCTGCGAGTGTATCCAGCATGTCTTCGGACAGTGGGCCGAAGCTCTGGACACGGAATTCTTCCCGATGGAGGCGCCGGCCTGGACGGACAAGGATCCCGAATGGTTCAGGCATTCGAAGACCGACTGGCGGCGCGTGTTCCAGCCGGACCGGATCGCTCTCATGGTGCGGGAGATGGAAGACCTGATCGCGCTGCTGGAGCAGCGGACCGGCCGCCGTTTCGATGAAGCGAAGTTCCATCACCTGATGGAACAGATCAACGTCCAGGAAGGGTATATCTGGGAAGCCGCACAGGCGATCGGCAACGCGCGGCCCTGCCCGGTGTCGATCGCCGAGCAGATGCCCAACACCATGATCCCGCAATGGCATCGCGGTTCGGATTGGGCGGTTGCGCACGCACGCAGTTTCCGTGACGAGGTGCTGGAGCGGGTCGAGGCGGGGCTGGGCGCTTCGAGCAAGGAGAATTTGCGCCTGATGTGGATCGGCGCGGGCGTGTGGCACGATCCCGGTTTTTACCAGGCGCTGGAAGAGACGCTCGGCGCGGTCTTCGTATGGTCGATGTACATGCCATTCGCGGGGCCGGCCTATATCCGCGACCTCCACGGCTCGCCGATGGAAGCGCTCGCCAGCCGGGTCGCATCGTTGAACGAAACGCTGCACCTTCCGCCATGGATGAACGGGTGGATGACCGCGGAGGCGGAGCGCTGCGGGATCGACGCGGCGGTCATGCTGCTGCCGCCCGACAACCGCCTTTCGCAATCGGGCGCCAAGCTCACGGCAGCCGCGCTCGAACAGGCGGGAGTGCCCGTGCTGATGATCGACGCGGATATGGTGGACGCGAAAATCTGGGACCATGACCGGATGGTGGGGATGGTCGCCCAATTCCTGCAGGAGCGCGGGCTGACGTGAGGTATTTTGCCTTCCTCCTTGCCTTGTTGCTTACAGCATGCGGCCGCCCGGTTCCGGAAGGCGTGACGGAACTCGTATATGCGACGCCCTATCCGCCGGCGCATCCGTTCAGCCGCGCCGACCAGCGGTGGATGGATTTCGTCAATGAGAACGCAAAAGGCCGCCTGATCGTTCGCCCGGTATGGTCGGGGGCATTGCTGTCTTCCGACATGTCGATGGAGGAGTTGCGGCACGGCGTGGCGGATATCGGCCTGATCACGCCCATCTATGCCCGCGGCGGCAGTCACCTGATCAGAATTCAGTCCGGCTTCTACAGCGGGGCGGACTCGATCGAATCGCAGCTCGAGGTTTACGAGTGCCTGCACGCGAACCTGCCCCAGATGCGCGCCGAGTTGGAAGGCCTTGAGGTTCTCGCCGTGCAAGGGGGGTTGCTGCCGGGCATCCTCACGCGCTCGCGGCCCGTGCGCGACCTGGACGATCTGCGCGGCCTGCGCATTCGCGCGCCGACCGAGCTGTTGCCTGTATTGCAGAGCCTTGGCGCCGATGCGGTGAATATGCCCATGGGGGAGGTCTATTCGGCGCTGGCCAAGGGCGTCATCGATGGCGTCGTGGCCCCGCTGGACACATTGCAGGCGCTGCACTTTGCCGAGGTGACCAGCTATTTCTATGAGCTGCGGATACCGCGCGGCGCCTATCCCGCGCGGGCCATGAATGCCGAACGCTGGAATGCGCTCGCGCCGTGGCAACGTGAGCTTCTTACGCGCAGCAGCGAAGTGTGGGAGACCGCGCTGGCGGAGGAAATTCGACAGTCGGAAGCGGTGGGCGTGGCAGCCGGAGAAGGGCGGATCACTTATTCCCCCGCGTCTGCAGAGGATCAGGCCCGCTTCGACGCGCTGTATCTGCGCGATGGAGAACTCAATGCCCAGGCCCTGAGCCGCTTCGGCATCGACGGCCTCGCAGCCTTCAAACTGGCGCGGAACAGCATTCCGGCGCGTAACCAGATCAATTGTGGAGATTTATCGTGACGCAGCCGCTTGCGGGCATCCGGGTGGCGGACTTCAGCCACGTCATGGCCGGGCCGTTCGCCAGCCACTTGCTGCGCCTGCTCGGCGCGGAAGTGATCAAGATCGAATCGCCGCAGGGCGACCAGTTTCGCAACTATGGCTCGAACCGGGAATTCGACGGGATGAGCCCGGCTTTCATTGCCGCGAATGTGGGCAAGAAATCGATCGCGCTCGACCTGAAGGATGAGCGGGATCACGAAATCGCGCGGAAGATCATTGCGCGCTGCGACGTGCTGCTGGAGAATTTTCGCCCGGGTGTGATCGAGCGGCTGGGGCTGGGCTATGAGGTGGCGCGTTCCTTGCGGCCCGACATCGTTTTCTGCTCGGTTTCCGGCTACGGGCAGGACAGCCCGCAGCGCGACTGGCCGGCGATCGACAATATCGTGCAGGCGACCAGCGGGATGATGATGTTGAGCGGCGCCGAGGGCGATCCCCCGGTGCGCATCGGCTTTCCGATAGTGGATACGCTGACGGGGCAGACGGCGGCGCTCGCGATCCTGGGTGCGCTGATCCAGCGGGAACGGACCGGCGAGGGCGCCTTCATCGATGTGGCGATGCTCGATGCCAGCCTTGCCTTTATGACTTCGGCGCTCACGCCGTTCCTCGTGACTGGCAATTCGCTCAAGCGGCTGGGGAACACCGGCTACAGCGAATTGCCGACGGCGGGTCTGTTCGCCACTCGCGACGGCCGCCATGTTTCGCTCGGGGTGGTCCAGGAAAACCAGTTCGTGGCGCTGGCACGCATGCTCGGGCGCGAGGAATGGCTTACCGACCCCCGCTTCGAGAATGCCGATGCCCGCCGCGCCAATTTCCAGGCAATGTATGACGAGCTCCAGGCGATTTTCTCGACGCGCGAAGCCGATGAGTGGGAGCGGGCACTGAGCGCCGCGGGAGTGCCCTGCGGCAAGGCCCGGCAGGTCAGCGAAGCGGCCAAATTGTGCCGCGAAGACGTGTTGCTCGAGATTCCTATCGAAGGATTGCCCCGGCGAGGCAAGGTCGCGGTGCCCAATGTCGGCTTCCGCATGGAGCCGGGCGCTCCCGGGACGGATCAGCCGCCGCCGCGGCTCGACGAAAACCGAGAGGAGATCCTTGAATGGCTGGCCAGCGAGGAACAGGACCGGGCCTGACCCGGACGCTCCGCGATGTGCTTCTGGCCCTGGCGGCACTGTGCTGCCTGGGCCTGGCACCGGCAAAAGCGCAGGATTATCCCGATGTCGCGCGGCAGTCGCTCTACGTTCCCGTTCGCGACGGGACGCGGCTCGCCGTCAACGTCTATCGCCCGGCCGGCCCCGATGGCGTCGCTGCGGAACGCCTGCCGGTCATCTTCGTCTTCACTCCCTATCGCGCGCGCTATCTGAACGACGAGGGCGAGATCGAGGAGACCGCCCTGCAGGACGGAATGGGGCTGCGGTCCCTGCTGCGCGCGGGCTATGTCGTGGCCGTGGCGGACATCCGGGGCAAGGGCGCGTCCTTCGGTACGAGGCGCGGCTTCCAGGACCGGACCGAAGCGCAGGACGGCCATGATCTCGTCGAGTGGCTGGCGCGGCAGGATTTCTCCACCGGCGCGGTCGGCATGGTCGGCTGCTCCTATCTCGGGGGTACGACGATGCACACTGCCAGCACCGCGCCGCCCTCTCTCAAGGCGATATTTGCCGGCGCGACCGACTGGGACAAATACGACTTTGTCCGCCGCGGCGGGATCACGGCGCAGTTCAATACCCGGCCCGACGAACCTCTCGAAGTGGATCTCGCCAGCATCCCCGTGGATGGCGATGAGGGTGGAGCTTTGCTGCGGCAGGCAGTGGCCGAGCATGCCGGCAACACGCCCATGGGGCCGCTATGGTATTCGATGCCCTTCCGGGACAGCATCTCGCCGCTCACGGGCAGCGCCTTCTGGGACGAGGTGGCGATCCACCGATATGCCGATGCGATCCGCGATGCCGGGATAGCCACCTATGTCTGGAGCAACTGGAAGGACGAGCCCACCTCGCAGGCGCTGATCGCCGCGCGCAATCTTTCCAGCCGGGTGCTGGTCGGGCCGGGCAGCCACTGCGCTCCGCCGCAGGGCTTCGACCTTTCCGGCGAGGTCGTCCGCTATTTCGACTACCATCTGAAGGGCATCGACAACGGGTTTTCGGACCAGCCGCCGGTGACCTACTGGGTCGATGGCGGAGATGGAGAGGGCTTCTATCGCCGGGCGGAGGAGCTGCCGGGCGAGGGCAGCCTGTCGCTCGCCTGGTATCTCGGGCCTCATCGGGATGGAATGAACGGCACTCTGGCGCCCAAGCCTCCCGCGGCGGCGCAGGACGAATTCACGGTCGATTACGACCTGCCCGACGGGGAATACTTTGCCTTCTGGCCCGCACCGGCCGACGAGAACGGCATCCTCTATGACAGCGCGCCGCTCGAGGCTCCGCTGGACCTGCTTGGCTACCCGGTGGCGCAGGTTGCGCTGAGCGCGGACCGCGAAGATGCCGAGGTGTTCGTCTACCTGGAAGAGGTCAGCCCGGCCGGCGAGATCGAGGTGCTGTCCTTCGGGCGTCTCAAACTGTCGCACCGCGCACTCGCCGAGGCGCCATGGGACAATCTCGGCCTGCCCTGGCATTCGGGCCTGCCCTCCGACGTGGCGCCGCTGGCCGAAGGAGAGACCGCCCGGCTAGCCATCGCGATGATGCCATTGTCCCGGCGTGTCGAGGCGGGTTCGCGGCTGCGTTTCGTCCTCGCGGGAGCCGATCCGCGTCAGCGCAACCTCGCCGATGTGCGGCAGGACCCGCCACCGCGGTTCACGATCCATACGGGCTGGGAAGCGGGCTCGCGGATCGAGCTTCCCCTGGCGCCACCAGCGGCCGAAGGTGGAGCAGCGCAGCTTGGCGATGAATAGCCGTCGCAAGGGCTGGTGAGCGGGCGCCGGCCGGACAAAGTCCACAGATCTATCTGACGCAACGGCGGGTTACGTGGCACAGAATCGCGGTCTGCTGGGAATGCGGCCCGGCCGCGGCGGCGAACTGCCGCTTGTCAAAGCGGCCGGACCGAGGCAACTCTGCCGCAAACAGAAATTGCGGACGCCACCATCCCTAGGGAGGGGATCGAACACATGCGCATGCAGCCCGGCCGATGCCTGTCTTCCATTCTTTTGCCTGCAGCCCTTCTGCTCGGGCCAGCGCCTGCCGCTGCGGCGCAGGACGCCCACGACCACGGCCATGACCATTCCGAGGCAGCGGCAGACACGCCCCCAGCGGCGGTCAGGACAGTGCGCTGGTCCGACCCGGCCGCATGGCCTGACGGAAAGGTCCCCGGCGAAGGCGATGCGGTCACGATCGCGCGCGACATGGATGTCGTGCTCGACGTCGATCCGCCCGCGCTTCGCAGCCTGACCGTCGACGGCAGGCTCACCTTCTCGAACGATCTCGATATCGCCCTCGAAACGGAGTGGATCTACTTGCGCGGCGGCGAGTTGCATATCGGCAGCGAGGCCAATCCGCATACGCGCAAGGCGACGATCACGCTGACCGACAATGTCCCTGGCGAAGATATCAATACGATGGGCGACCGCGGGATCATGCTCATGGGTGGCAAGCTCAGCCTCCATGGCGACCGTGAGCACACATGGACCAAGCTGGCGAGGACCGCGGAGGCCGGCAGCGCAGAGATCGAAGTGCTCGACGCCAGCGGCTGGCAGGCCGGCGACGAGATCGTGCTGGCCTCGACCGACTTCGATCCGCGGCAGGCGGAGAAGCGAATTATCGCCGCGATCGAGGGCAACACGATCACGCTCGACCGGCCGCTCGAATATATGCATTTCGGCGAGATCACCTTCGGTGTCGACCAGCGGGGCGAAGTCGGGCTGCTGACGCGCAATATCCGCATTCAGGCTTCGAAAGACGCAGAGAGCTCATATTTCGGCGGACACATCATGGCGATGCTGCGCCCCGAAGTGCGCGTCTCGGGCGTGGAGCTGACCCGCATGGGCCAGCACCTGCAACTCGCCCGATACCCGATGCACTGGCACCTCGTAGGCGAAGGACAGGGCCAGTACATCCAGAATTCCGCCATTCACGACTCTTACAGTCGCTGCGTGACGGTACACGGCACCAACAATGTGCGGGTGGAAAACAACGTCACCTACAACACGGTCGGCCACTGCTTCTTCCTCGAGGATGCGGTCGAGACGGGCAACCAGTTCGTCCGCAATCTCGGCATCCAGACCAAGTGCCATCCGGTGCTGCCGTGCGAGCCTACGCATCTCGGCCCGGCGGGGCTCTCCACTTCAACACCGGGGCGGGGTGCGGCCGGCCAGAGGTCCGAACATATATTGATCCCGTCCGACAATACGGCGTCCACGTTCTGGATCACCAATCCCGACAATATCTACCGTGACAATGTGGCCGCGGGTTCCGACATGGTCGGCTTCTGGTTCGCCTTGCCGGTGCACCCGACGGGCGAGTTCGAAGGCACTGAGGTCAGCAAGAACACCTGGCCGCGCCGAACCCGGGTGCGCGAGTTCAGCGGCAATACCGCCCATTCCAATTTCGACGGGCTGATGTTCGACCGCGGCCCTAACCCGGACAACACGTTCAGCGTCGGCGGCAGCAACTACCACTTCCCCACCGCCGATCCCGCCGACCCGGAGAGCGAGCCGCTGGTGTCGCATTTCGCGGATTTCACCGGCTACAAGAATCGCAATGGCGCGGTCTGGGGCCGCGGCGAACTGCACCTGTTCACCAACTTGCGCGTGGCCGACAATGCGATCGGCTTCACCCATGCGGCCTCAGCGGTCGGCCGCGCGCCCTATACTTCGAAAGTGGTGGATTCGCTGTTCGTGGGCGAGAGTGACAATATCGGCAATCCGCGCACGCCGGAGGAAGTGGCCTATGGCCGCAGCCTGCCGCAGCATGAACTCGCGGATTTCCCGATACGCGGATACGAATATTACGACATGCGCCATGACGTCGAGAACACGAGTTTCGTCAATTTCGTGCCCAACGA
>CAYRCH010000020.1:0-4236 GCA_964422665.1 uncultured Sphingomonadaceae bacterium
GGCCCCTTCGTCTAGCGGTTAGGACGCGGCCCTTTCACGGCTGAAACACGGGTTCGATTCCCGTAGGGGTCACCACCACCCCATTGCGGCACCGGCCAGGTGCAAACATGGCCCCTTCGTCTAGCGGTCAGGACGCGGCCCTCTCACGGCTGAAACACGGGTTCGATTCCCGTAGGGGTCACCACCGGCATTCACACATCGAGAAGCTGACGTGTTTGGCGTGGGCGGGAATTGCGCCCCCATACACGCCCCCTGACCGCTTGCCTGCCTTTCGCGGCAGGCGGCCGCGCTGATCGTTCCCACAAAGAAAAGGGCGGCCGACCGAAGTCGACCGCCCTTTCTTGTACTCCCGCCTTAGGAGTTGGTTGCTGGCGCCTCAGCCCCTTTCAGGCTGCGGCGGAGGCGGCGGCGGCGGCGGCGGCGGAGCCGGGCACGGATCGGTGGCGAGGATCACCGAACCATCCGGGCAGGTTTTCGTCCGCGGCGCGTCCGGAGCTGGCGGCGGCGGAACCGCAGCCGGCGGCGGAGGCGGAGGCGGCGAAGCAGCCGCACCGAAGTTCACATTCGCCTGGAAGAACACCCGGCGACCGATCACGTCGTAGAGCGACGGGTCGGTTCCCGACTGCACGTTCGGCGAATAGGTTTCCGGCTTGCGGTCGAGCAGGTTGTTCACGCCCACCCGGAAGGTCACATGATCGAACAGCGACAGGCTGGCCGCCGCGTCGAGATAGACCGCCGCATCGGTACCGGTGAACTCTGTCTCGCCCGGGAAGATCACCGACGCACGGTTTTCCATGCCGTCGATGTAGCGGGCGCGCAGCTGCACGCCGACCGGACCAGCCTGGTAGGAGGTGGTCAGATAGGCCTTCCACTCGGGGAAGCTGGTTCCGAGCCCGGCACCGAAGAACGATACCGTGCCGGCGTAATCCAGTACCGGCTGCTCCGGCAGAACCTGCTGCTTGAAGTCGATCAGGTAGTTGACCAGCAGGTTGAAGTTCAGCCGGTCATCCGCAGCTGCAAGGCCGGGATTGAGGCCGTAATTGAGCTGCAGGTCGATGCCCGAAGTCTTCAGCTTGCCGCCATTTACGCCGGGATATTCCGCAGCGCCATCCGGCCCGTCGAGGAACAGAATGTCGGTTCCGAACCGGATCAGCTGGTCGCAGACGGGATATGTGTCCGAAAGGCTCGAATTGTTGCCATAGTAGTTATAGCAGTCTGCGATCAGCGTGTTCGGATCGGGCGATTGAATCGTGTCGCTGATATTGATGTTGTAATAGTCGATGGAACCCGACAGGCCGGGAATAAACCCAAAACCATCCGAGAATGCTGCGCCTACCGTAAACGTGTCCGCCGTTTCCGGACCCAGATCGGTATTCCCGGCCAGAGTGACCGAAGCCTGCGCGCCCGGGGACTGGACAAAGGTATCAACGGCGCCGACGCCTCCGTTGCCACCGGCATTCAGACAAAGCTCCCGCGCCTCGGCGCCGCCATTCTGACGGAACTGGGTCGTGATCGAGCAAGGGTCGAAGATCTGTGGAGCGGAACCGCCGCCCGAGAACAGCTCGCCGAAGTTCGGCGCGCGCACCGAACGCTGGTAACTGCCGCGGATATTGGTGTTGTAGCTCGGCGACCAGATCAGTTCCGCCTTGTACGCGCTGTCCCAACGTGACTCGCTGGAGACATTGTTGATCAGATCGGTGAACTCCGCCCTTGAGGCGCGATAGCCGAGCGTCAGCGTCAGCTCTTCCGCCCAGGCCTGCCCCGCAACAAGCGGAACCGACAGCTCACCAAAGATGTCGAAGAAGCTGTTTTCACCCGCGTCCGGCGTCTGGGTATTGAAGCCTGAAATCGGCCCAGACGACGTGCCCGGGTCCAGTTCATATTCGAAGTCACGCTTTTCCGCACCCAGCACAAGGGTCAACGGACCGCCGGCCATCTCAACCAGTTCGCCGACAACAAAGCCCTGAATGATCTTCTGGGTGAATTCTGTCCGCAACAGGCCGGTCGCTTCCAGATAGGCAACGCATTCGTCCGAAATCGGCTGACGACCGAACGGATCAAAACCGCCAGCGCACTGATCGGTGCCGCCATTGGGATCATTTAGCATATCCATCAGGCGCTGCGTATCGACATTGCCGGTCTGCAGCTGATCGATATTGGTGCGGCCGAAGGAATAGGACAGTTCGTAGCTCCACTGGTCGGACAGGTCGCCGCGAATACCACCGAGAACCTGGAATACCTGGTTGGTATATTCCGACTGGCGCAGTCCAACGTCCAGCGTACGCTGGCGAAGCAGGAAGGGCTCGGCCGCGCCCGACCCGACAAGGCTCAAATTGTCACCGGTACGCGCCGCCAGCAGCGTGGCGAAGTCGGCCGGGATGAACGGGTTGGTGACCGGAACAACCAACAAGTTGCTGACGACCGAGCCCGGGGTGACGAGTGGTGAGGTGGCCTGAATTGGCGTTCCCTGACCCGAGGCGGCGATTTGCACAGTCGGAATCGGCGTCGGCGCGAGCGCGGTCGCCGACGTGTAGCGGGTATATCCACCTTGAGCGAACACCTCGATCGCCGGATCGAATTCGTAATTGATCTTCGACATGACCGAGATACGCTCGAACGGCAGAACCAACAGGTTCACTTCGTCGAAATTGTACGAATAGAAATCCGGAAACAGTGAAGTATTGATTGAGTTGTCGATAGGGCCAGTGAAGTTCTCGACGTCGATCGGGCTATTGAAAATGCCGCGAGAGAACAGCGTGCCATCGGGGTTGAAACCGATCAGCGAGGCACCAGCTGGAACCGCGCCGGGGGCCGAACCATAACCGCCGAAGATCGCGTCATAGACCGCTTGCGGGGCGGCATTGCCGGATTCGAAATACACGCCGTCCGGATTGAACGAAGTGGTCGACGTCGCGAAAACGGAGAAGTCGCGCTGCGACTTGATCAGCGACTGGCGCTCCGAATAATCGACCGCAACGACAGCATTACCGCGGCCATCGGCAAAATTGCCGCCCAGAACGCCGGAGACGGACCATTCTTCTGCGTCCCAATTGTCCGTAGCGTTGCTGTAGTTCGCGGTGATATCGATGCCTTCGAAGTCGTTCTTGAGAACGAGATTCACGACACCCGCGATTGCGTCCGCGCCATACACGGCGCCGGCGCCACCAGTGATCACCTCGATCCGGTCGATAAGCGCAGCCGGGATCGTGTTAAGGTCGACGGTGAGATCGGCGGCGGACACCATCGGACGGCGGCCATCGATCAGAACGAGGTTGCGGTTCGAACCCAGGCCACGAAGGTTGACGTTCGACTGACCGCCATTGCCCGGGTTGTTGGACGTCGTCGTGCCGGCCGGGTTCACCTGCGGCAGCGTGTTCAGGTAAGTATCAAGCGTGATGTCGGCATATTCCACCGCTTCATCGCCGCTCAACACAGCAACCGGACTGGCAGATTCCATATTTGGCCGCGCGATACGCGTGCCGGTGACGAGAATGATCGGTTCATCGGTCTCTGCAGCAGCGTTGGCGGCAGCGTCCTGCGCGAACGACGGCGCGGATGTGAGGGCAACGGCCATCACCAGCGGTGCTGCGCCAGCCTTCAATAGGGATATCTTGGTCTTGGTCACTTTGCGTGTTCCTTTCCTTGGTGACGGCTCGGCTGAGGGGTTGCCGTCCAGAACCAGATCCGCCTGCTGGGCCACGAAATACATACGGCATCGCGGCCTGACGGGCCGACGGATTGCGGCCGTGATTGGTCCGCAAGCTCTTCATGCTCAAGCGCTTCAAGACCATTTCGGAAATTTCGATTTCACCTGTAACCAAGATGTCACAGGTGAAACGACTTCGACGAACGGCCTACTGGCGACGACAAAATCGCCATTGAAGCCGACGAATTGCCAGCCCTTGAAACTTGATTTCATTTGCAACTTACTTTTGGGTTCAAAATTGCGCGAAATGGGAAGGACGCCAGCCAATATTTGCGACAGGCCTTTTGTCCCTGAGGGATGCAGTTCTCCTGGCCACCATTGGTCGACATGTTCCTTCTCAGCCCGTGGTGACGGGATTTTCCATCTGGTCGCGAATCCCGACACTGGCTAAGGCGCGGAGCGATGAAGGGCGGCAATTCCCTACCCGCAGGCGGCCTCGCCCTTGCTCTGATCGGAATGATCGGCATGTTGCTCGGGGGTGCGGATCCGCTCCTCACCGGCGCAATCGGCCTTCTTTGGGTGGGCTCGCT
>CAYRCH010000020.1:4336-13214 GCA_964422665.1 uncultured Sphingomonadaceae bacterium
CCAATTCGATCTGGCAGATCACGCGGCAGCCGGTCGACGATCGGTACTGGCTGATAGAGCTGCACAATCGCACGGCAGAGGCGGATATCAGCCGGGCGCATACGGATTTTGTCGCCAATGCCAGCCATGAGCTGCGCACACCGCTCGCATCGATTATTGGCTATCTGGAAACCCTCACTGACGAGAACGAGAAGGTCGACGCGAAGACTGCACGCAAATTCCATGAAACGGTACTGCGGGAAGCCCGCCGGCTTCAGGCGCTGGTGTCGGACCTAATGTCATTGTCGCGCGTCGAGGCGGAAAAACACGATCCCCCAGCCGCATTGCTGGATTTGGCCAAGCTGACGCGCAATGCTGCGAACGATGCGGCCGGCGGCGCGGGCACCGATCGCGTTGTGGTGGAGGGAACCGACACGGAAATCCTGATCAAGGGCGACCGGCAGCAGCTGGAGCAACTGGTGCGCAACCTGATCGACAATGCCCTGAAATATGGCGATCCTGCGCAACCGGTTACGGTGAGTGTGTCGGCAGAGCATGGCGGGCGGGCCCGACTCACTGTGACGGACAGAGGCGAAGGCATCGCCGCAGAGCATATTCCCCACCTCACCCGGCGCTTCTACCGTACCGATCCCGGCCGGAGCCGGGCCGCGGGGGGCACCGGTCTTGGCCTGGCGATCGTCAAGCACATCGTGGAACGACATCGCGGGCGCCTGGACATCGACAGCAAGCTTGGAGTGGGCACGACGGTCACCGTTCGGTTTCCCCCGGGTGAAGGGTAAACTTGAAGGCCCGAGGGCCTGATGCACTGATTCTCCACAGCCGATTTTGCGGCGGAATGCGATTGTCACAAATCTGCAATGCAGAGGTCATAGCGGGCACACGTCGTGGTAACACAACTGTAAAACAGGAATTGGCCGATGCGCAGTATCACGTTGATCGCCGCTGCACTTGCCGGGACATGCTGGACCGTTCCAGCCGTTGGCCAGTCGCCCGGCTCCACCTCCGTCGAAGCGGAACTTGCCGCCATGCGCGCGCAGATGGCTGAGATGGCCGCGCGAATGGAAGCCCTTGAACGTGAACTGGCGGCAACCAAAGCTGAAGCAGCTGCGGCTAGCGAGCAGGCGGCGGCAGTTGCCGGTCCATCCGAAGCTTCCGAGCCTGCCGTTGAGATCGCGTGGAAGGGCGCTCCCGAAATCTCCACGGCGAGCGGCTGGTCTTTCAAGCCCAGGGGCCGCATCCAGGTCGACGCCGGTCTGGTCAGCGCACCCGAATCCGCCAGTTATCAGGATGGCTTCGGCAGCGAACTGCGTCGCGCACGACTGGGCGTCGAGGGCGATATTCCGGGCGGGTTCGGCTACAAGCTGGAGGTCGATTTCGCCGGCGACGCGGTGGCCCTGACCGATGCGGTCCTCACATATGAAACCGGCGGCTTTCTTCTCACGGCCGGCCAGCATAACAACTTCCAGTCGCTGGATGAGCTGACCAGCAGCGTGCACACTCCATTCCTGGAACGGGCGGCATTCACCGACGCCTTCGGTTTCGAGCGTCGTGTCGGCTTGTCCGCCGAATATGCGGCCAAAGCCTGGATGATCCAGGCCGGAATCTTCTCCGACAATTCCGCGGACCTGCCGGATGATCACGCCTGGAGCGCGGACGGTCGTTTTGTCTTCTTTCCAAAGCTCGGGAACGGCCAGCTCCACTTCGGTGGATCCATCCATTACACCGGGCTCGATGAAGGGAGTATAGTCCGTTACCGCCAGCGCCCGTTCGTGCACTTCAACTCGACGCGCTTTCTCAACACCGGCCCGATGACTGCGGGTTCAGAAACCGGCTACGGTTTGGAAGCAGCCGGGATATTCGGACGCTTCCATTTTGCCGGCGAAGCCTTTTGGCAAAAGGCAGATCTTCGCGGAGTGGCAGAGGATCCCACATTTTTTGGTGCCTATGCCGAAGCGGGCTTTTTCCTGACCTCGGGCGATCGGCGAGGATACAAGGGCGGCAAATTCGACCGGGTAAAACCGGCCAATCCGCTTAACAAGGGCGGCATGGGCGCAGTGCAGGTCAACTTGCGCTACGATCACCTCGATCTAGTCGACGCCGGGATCATTGGCGGCTTGCAGGATACCTACGCAATCTCGCTCGTCTGGACGCCGACGGACTATACCCGCTTTCTGATAAACTACGCTCGCAACCAGATCGATCAGTCCAATTTCCCCGTTGGCGGGGGCGACACCTCATACGGAGTTGATACGCTGGGCGTTCGCGCCCAGGTCGATTTCTGAACTTCCGCGCGGTTGGCTTCCTTTAGGCAAATGTCCATCATGTGTCGCGCGACCGTAACACAGCCATCTTAGTTCCAGCCCAGCAAAGGGGTAATCCGATGAAAATCCTGTTTCAAACAACCGTCGCGGCCGTGGCCGCACTTTCGCTTGCAGCCTGTGGAGGCGGCGCATCCCAGACACGCGATTCGATCCGCGTCGTCGGATCTTCCACCGTGTTTCCTTTCGCGAAAGCGGTGTCGGAGAGCTTCGCCCGCTCCAATCCCGACTTCGGCGCGCCGATTATCGAATCGACCGGCACCGGTGGCGGAATCAAGCTGTTCTGTTCCGGCGTGGGCCAGGACACGCCAGACATCGCCAACGCCTCTCGCAGGATGAAATCGGCCGAGTTCGAAGATTGCGTCGCGAACGGCGTGGATGAAGTCGTCGAACTGCAGGTCGGCCTCGACGGTCTGGCGCTGGCTTCGGCCGATGGCGGAATCGATATCCCGCTCACAACGGAGCTGATCTACCGGGCGCTGGCCGCACGGCCGTATGGCGAGGAGCAAACCGCGACCAATTGGTCGGACCTCGATCCTTCGCTGCCCAACAAACGCATCCTCGTCTACGGGCCGCCTTCCACTTCGGGCACGAGGGATTCGTTCGAGGAGTTGCTCCTTCTCCCCGGCTGCGAAAGCAACCCGCAAATGGCGGCGCTGAAGGAAAGCAACGAGGAAGAGTTCGAAAAAATCTGCACGGACATCCGCAGCGACGGCGCCTATGTCGACCAGGGCGAGAACGACAACCTGATTGTGCAAAAGCTCCAATCCAGCCCGGACGCTGTCGGCATTTTCGGGTACAGCTATCTTGAAGAAAACGTCGAAAATCTTCACGGGCTTTCCGTCAACGGCGTGAAGCCAACCTACGAGACCGTCGCAAGTCTTCAGTATCCGGGCGCACGAGAAATGTTCATCTACGTCAAGAAGGCCCATATCGACGCGATTCCCGGCCTCCGCCAGTATCTGGAAGAGTGGACGAACATGTGGGGCGAAGATGGCCCGCTGGCGCGCATAGGACTGATCGTGTCTCCCGCAGAACGTCTTGCCGCAATGAATGAGGCTGCACGCAACCTTCCGAGCCTGACGGCCGCCGACTTCGAATAGGCTGCCTCCGCAAAATGTCGCCAGCTACCCTGATACTTCTCGCCCTCGGTCTGGGCTTGTCCGGTTGGCTGGCGGCACGCGCGCGGGCGCGCGCATTCAGGCGCGTCTCCGCAAGCGGGAAGATCGCATCCTTGCCGAACTATCACGGATGGTATGTCGCGGCGTGGGTTACGATCCCTACCCTGCTTTTTCTCGCCATATGGAATGTCGCTGCTCCGCAATTGGCATTGGGTTCAGTGCTTGCCGACCCGGCGGCCGCCAATCTCCCCGAATTCGGGCTCCAGCGTGATCGGATTCTCAGCGAAGCGCGCGCTGTTGCGACGGGAGCCGCATCGTCGGTGTTCAATCCTGATGCGCAGGCACTTGTGGGGCCGTTCCGGGAGGCCATCAATCGCTTCCAGGCCATTGGCCTAGTTCTGACCTTTCTGATTGCATTTGCGGGAGGCGCGTGGGCCTTCCTGCGCCTGAGACCCGATTTTGCCGCACGAACCAAAGTCGAGCGGATGGTAATGGGCTCACTGCTGCTCGCATCGCTTGTGGCAATCCTCACCACGCTAGGGATTTTCGCCAGCCTGGTGTTCGAAACCATCCGCTTCTTCGGCATGGTCTCGCCGATCGACTTTCTTTTCGGGACCCATTGGGGTCCCGACCCCATGGGCGATGCCGCAAACCCCGATCCTTCGCGCTACGGCGCGATCCCGCTGTTCTGGGGCACGATCTATATCGGCGCAATTATCGCGATGATCGTCGCCATCCCGCTCGGCCTGATGAGCGCGATCTATCTCACCCAATATGCCAACAAGCGCGCCCGCAAATACATCAAGCCTGTGCTGGAGATACTCGCCGGCGTTCCGACCGTGGTCTATGGCTATTTTGCCGCCCTGACGGTCGCCCCGGCCGTGCGCGATGCAGCTCAGGCAATCGGCATCACCAATGCCTCCAGTGAAAGCGCGCTCGCGGCCGGCCTCGTTATGGGCATTATGATCATACCCTTCGTTTCGTCCATGGCTGACGATTCGATCGCCGCAGTGCCCCAGGCGATGCGCGACGGCAGCCTCGCGCTCGGCGCCACGACCAACGAGACGATCCGCCGCGTGCTGGTCCCGGCAGCGCTTCCCGGCATCGTTGCCGGCGTAATGCTCGCCGTCAGCCGGGCGATTGGGGAGACCATGATCGTAGTGATGGCAGCGGGCGCCGCAGCCAATCTCACCGCCAACCCGCTCGAAGCGATGACGACCGTCACATTCCAGATTGTCGCCATGCTGACCGGCGAAGGCAGCTTCGACCATCCGGCAACGCTCAGCGCTTTTGCACTCGGACTGGTGCTGTTCATGGTGACGCTCGGCCTCAATTTTATTGCGCTGCGCGTCGTTAAGAGGTTCCGCGAAGCTTATGAATGAGCCCCTCGCCCCTACCCGCACCCCCGCATTCGAAGCGCGGCTTAGGAAGCGCTATGCGGCAGAGCGCCGGTTCCGGGCGTTGGGCCTCGCCGCGATCCTGTTTTCTCTTGCCATGCTCGCGTTCCTCTTGGGGACGATGACCCTTAATGGCGTGGCGGGCTTCCAGCGCGCCGAGCTCGCCGTACCGATCGACTTTAGGGAAGCCGGCCTGTCGAATACGCCGACTTCGGACGAGCAGGCCGCGCTGGCCTCCCTCGAGCTTCAGGGGTTAGCTGCAGTCGTAGATTTTTACGCTGAGCAATCACTGGGTGCCGAAGGCGCGGCACAGCTATCTCCCCAGGCGTGGAGAGTGGCCGCGGAGCGGATAATCGACGATCCATCGATCCTGAGGGAGGAGATAGTACTTCACCTTCCGGCAACCAAAGCGCTCGCCAATGCGCTTTCCGGAGATGGAGCCACCCAGCTTCAGCCGCTTGCTCGCCAACTTTCCGAGGAGGGCAAGCTTTCCACTCGTTTCGACCCCGGATTCATGAGCCGCTCGGACGCCACAGACCCGCAGATGGCCGGCATTTGGGGAGCCTTGAAGGGCTCCATGCTGACTATGGTGATTACGCTCCTGCTGGCATTTCCTATTGGTGTTATGGCGGCGCTCTACCTCGAGGAATATGCGCCCCGGAACCGCTGGACCGACTTGATCGAAGTCTCGATCAACAATCTGGCTGCCGTTCCTTCGATCATTTTCGGCTTGCTGGGCCTCGCGGTCTTCTTGTGGATGTTTCCCAACTACCGGTCGGCTCCGCTGATCGGAGGCATGACACTGGCTTTGATGACCATGCCGGTGATCGTGATCGCCGGCCGGAACGCCATCAAGTCAGTGCCTCCTTCCATTCGCGATGGCGCGCTCGCTATCGGCGCCAGCCCGATCCAGGTCGTATTTCACCATGTCCTGCCGCTGGCGCTGCCCGGAATTCTCACCGGCACGATCATCGGCATGGCCCGCGCGTTGGGCGAGACTGCCCCGCTGCTCATGATCGGAATGCGCGCCTTCGTCGCAACGCCGCCGGACGACTTCACTTCGCCCGCCACCGTTCTTCCTGTCCAGATTTTCCTATGGTCGGATGAAATCGATCGCGGCTTCGTCGAACGGACATCTGCGGCGATTATCGTCCTTCTGCTGTTCCTGCTGGTCATGAACGGCCTCGCCATCTACCTGCGCAATCGTTTCGAGAAGAGCTGGTGAACGAAAACCCAACCGATCCCGCCAATGGCCCACCCAAGATGAGCACGCGCGGCGTGTCCATCTACTATGGCGACAAGAAAGCCATCGACGATGTGTCGATCGATATTCCGACGGAATATGTCACCGCCTTTATCGGCCCCTCCGGATGCGGGAAATCGACCTTCCTCCGGGCGCTGAACCGGATGAACGACACGATCCCGTCCGCCCGCGTCGAGGGGGAAATCAAGCTCGACGGGGAGGATATATACAAGTCCGGAATGGACGTGGTGCAACTCCGTGCTCGAGTGGGAATGGTGTTCCAGAAGCCCAACCCTTTTCCGAAGTCGATCTACGACAATGTCGCCTACGGGCCCAAAATCCACGGCATCGCCGAAGGGAAGAGCGAACTCGACGCGATCGTCGAACAATCTCTGAAGCGGGCCGGCCTGTGGGACGAAGTGAAGGATCGCTTGAACGATTCCGGCACGGCCCTCTCCGGCGGGCAGCAGCAGCGGCTTTGTATTGCTCGCGCTATTGCAGTCGATCCCGAAGTCATCCTGATGGACGAGCCATGTTCCGCGCTCGATCCTATCGCGACCGCGCGGATCGAGGAGCTGATCGACGAATTGAACGGCCGCTATGCAATTGTCATCGTCACTCACTCGATGCAGCAGGCAGCGCGCGTATCGCAGCGAACGGCGTTCTTTCATCTGGGCAAAATGGTTGAATACGGAATCACTTCTGAAATATTCACCAACCCCAGGGAAGAGCGGACCAAGGATTATATCACGGGCAGGTACGGCTGATGGCAGAACATACCGTCAAGGCATTTGACGAGGATATCACTCGCTTGCGCGGCCTGATCGCGGAGATGGGCGGCCTCGCCGAGCTTTCCATTCAGGAGGCGATGCAGGCCTTGATCAAGGGCGACGTCGAACTTGGTCAGGAAGTCGTCAAGCGGGACAAGCGACTGGATGCGTTGGAAACCGAGGTTGATCATCTTGCGGTTCGCATCATTGCCCTGCGCGCACCGATGGCCGACGATTTGCGTGAAGTGATTGCTGCGCTGAAGATTGCCGGCGTCGTGGAACGGATCGGCGACTATTCCAAGAACATCGCCAAGCGGGTTGGCCGTATCGAAAACCGCGCCCGGTTCGAGCCGCTGACAATCCTGCCTGCGATGGCGGAAGTCGCAGCCGAAATGGTCCACGACGTGTTGACGGCCTATGCCGCCCGTGACCCGGTCGTGGCGCGCGAGGTCATCGCCCGGGACGAAAAAGTCGACGCCTTCTACGACAGCATTTTCCGCAACCTCGTAAGCTACATGGTTGAAAACCCGGCCACAATCAGCAGCGCTGCGCAATTGCTGTTCATTGCGCGCAACATCGAGCGGATCGGGGATCACGCGACCAATGTCGCTGAAATGGTCCATTTTGCCGCGACCGGCGTCTACCCCAATGATCACGACGACGAAGACGACGAGTAGATTTTGAATCAGACTGTTCGCTGAATTGTCTTATGCCTGTCACATTTCGGTGATTGGCAGCAGCAAAGGTGGATAGAAATCATGGCTGTTCCGAAACTCCTGCTGGTCGAAGACGATCCAGCGCTCGCCGAACTCCTCGAATATCGCTTTGCCAACGAAGGTTATGCCGTGCGCACGACCGCTGATGGCGACGAAGCTCTGGTAATGGCGGCTGAGGAAGCCCCTGACCTCGTGATCCTCGACTGGATGATCGAAGGCACAAGCGGCATCGAGGTTTGCCGTCGCCTGCGACGGGACAAGGAAACGGCGCACGTTCCGATCATCATGCTGACTGCCCGCGAAGCGGAAGATGATCGGGTTCGCGGACTCGAAACGGGCGCGGACGATTACCTTACCAAGCCTTTCTCGCCTCGCGAACTGCTCGCGCGGGTGTCAGCCGTACTGAGACGGGTCCGCCCTGCCCTCGCAGGCGAACTTATCGAAGCGGGCGACCTCAAGCTCGACCCTGTCGCGCACAAGGTGGAAAGGCGCGGGCGCGGCCTGCAGCTCGGACCGACCGAATACCGCCTGTTGCAGTTTTTCATGGAACACCCTCGCCGCGTATTTTCGCGCGGACAATTGCTCGATGCGGTCTGGGGCACGGGGAGCGAGATCGAGGAACGCACCGTCGACGTGCATATTCGCCGCCTGCGCAAGGCGATCGAGATCGAAAAGGCCGGCGACCCAATTCGAACGGTCCGCTCCGCCGGGTACGCTCTCGAACCCGTCTAAGCTTACCGGCAATAGCCGCCAAATCCGCGCGCGGCCTGATCGAGATGAAAATGATCCCGGTGCGCGGCATTATAGTCGGGGGAAAGCACAGTCCCGAAGATTTCGCATGCTGAGTCGCGAGCTCTCTTCAGGAATCGCGATTCCGTGCTGTCGCCATCCCAGTCTTCCAGAACGCTGATCCGCCTGCCGTCCTCCAGCACGAATGCGGCCACATCCACTGCATTTCCGGTAGCGTGCTCGCTCCAATTCCCCGTGTTGCTGCCGTAAGTCCTTCGGCAGCTGAAGATCCCCAGATGCTCGACTTGCGCCAATGGAGAACCAAGTTCTTCACTGGCAGCTTGCGTCAATCCGAACTCCTGCCAGCGGACAAGCCCCGCTGCGACGGCACAGCTCATCACCGAGTTGCTCGGCGCGAGGGGAAAAGCGTTCATTTGCACGCGGTCGGTCCTCAGACACTCCCCTTCGCCGGCTGGGGGGAGCGCGGAATGTTCGATCCCGCTGCGATCCAGCGCCTCGCGGCAAAGGGCCGCATCGTCGCGAATAGACGCAAGCTTTCCTGCCATCGCCCAGCCGGGAGGATC
>CAYRCH010000020.1:13314-15770 GCA_964422665.1 uncultured Sphingomonadaceae bacterium
AGGCAATCTCGGTGCCGGTCTCGTTCTTCAGGGAATAAGCTGGGGGAACAGGCCGAACAGCAAGATTAGCGCCACCGCAATCGGGGCAAG
Organism: uncultured Sphingomonadaceae bacterium; assembly: GCA_964422665.1. Lineage (GTDB taxonomy): Bacteria > Pseudomonadota > Alphaproteobacteria > Sphingomonadales > Sphingomonadaceae > DASWIR01. The sequence continues at coordinate 13,405 of CAYRCH010000020.1, forward strand.
CCAGGCGATCAAAAACCGCCAGGCGATCAGCATTGCCCCTTCGAGTCCAGTCTCCGCCGCTACCAATCGTCGGTCTGCGCGCCATCCGACAAATATCGACAGCCCCAGTCCTGCAAGCGGCAGCATGATCTTGCCGGTCACACCGTCGATGGAATCGAGGATGTCGGCGTTTTCGAACAGGGGCCAAAAACCGAGCGGCCGCACATCGGCCCAGACGTTGTAACCCAGAGCGCATGCGATACCGATCAGCAGCGCTCCTCCTGCTACGATGCACGATGTCAAGCGACGCCCCAGCCCGAAGCGATCCATCGCCCACGCCGTTGGGCCTTCAAGCAGCGATATCGAACTGGTGAGCGCGGCAAAGAAAATCAAAACAAAGAAGGCGAGACCGATGAGTGCGCCTGCAGGCATGGCCTGGAACGCCACGGGGAGCGACTGGAAAATCAGTGACGGCCCGACGGCCGGATCGAGGCCCGCGCTGAATACGATGGGGAAGATCATCAGCCCGGCGAGAATTGCAACGCCGGTGTCAGCGGCGGCGATCATTCCCGCAGTGGGAGCCAGCTTTACTCCGCGGCCCACATAGGAACCATAAGTTATCAGCGCCGCAGAACCGAGGCTGAGCGAGAAGAACGCCTGCCCCAGGGCTTCATTCAGCACGGCCGGCGACAGCTTCGAAAAGTCAGGCGTAAAAAGGAACGCCAGCGCCATTGCGAATTCACCTTCGAATGCGCCGTAGAGAGTAATGATCACAAGCAGCACGAAGAACGCCGGCATGAGAAGGCCGGCAGCCTTTTCGATTCCGTCATGCACACCGATACTGACGATAAGCAGCGTAACTCCCATGAAAAGCACATGGAATCCGATCAGCCGTTCCGGACTGGAGAACAGTTCCCCCATCAGGCCGGTCACGGCGTCCTGGCTTTGTCCGGAAAATGCGCCTGCGAATGGATTTCCGGCCAGAATAGCGCCCAGGACATCCGCGCCAGACAGCCACACATAATTGAGCACCCAGCCCGCCACGACCGAATAGAAGGAGAGGATCAGGAAGGCGGCCAGCACCTCGATACCGCCGAAAACCGCCCAGCCCCGACTTTGGCCCGACTGCTCGGCCACATCGGCCACCGAATTGATGGCGTCGGCATGGCCGGGGCTCGCGCGGCCAAGCATGATTTCGGTCAGGACCAGCGGCATGCCGATCAGCAGCACGCACAGGACATAGACCAGCACGAAGGCGCCGCCGCCATTTTCGCCCGCCAGCGTGGGAAAGCGCCAGATATTGCCGAGGCCGACCGCAGCACCGATCGCGGCAATGACGAATGCCCTTCCTGACGACCATCCATCCTGCGCTGCCGCGCCGCCCGCTGCCACCATGAATGTCCCTCCGTGTGTTCCCGGTATCTTGTGCAACGAAAGCGCCCTCAGGTCGAGGGCGCTTTGCGCGCTTCCCCCGCTTCGCTACAAGCTTCGCCATGTCCAAATACGAACTCGATACGGCGACAAGCCGCGCCAATCCCACACCACAGCCGCTCCGGCGCCTGACCGTGCCCAGGATCCGCGCCCGCAAGCAGGGCGGCATTACCGCGGAGCCGGTGGTGATGCTGACCGCCTATACGGCCCGGCAGGCGCAGCTGCTGGACGAGCACTGCGACATCCTCCTGGTGGGGGATTCGCTCGGGCAGGTGATCTACGGCCTGCCCTCGACCATCCCGGTCACGCTGGACATGATGGCCAATCACGCCGCTGCCGTGGTGCGCGGCAGCTACCATTCGGTGGTCGTGGTCGACATGCCGTTCGGCTCCTACGAAGCCTCGCCGCAGCAGGCCTTCGAAAGCGCCTCGATGCTGCTCAAGGCCAGCGGCGCCGCGGCAGTGAAGCTGGAGGGCGGCGAAGCCATGGCGCCCACCGTCGAATTCCTGATCAAACGCGGCATCCCGGTGATGGGCCATGTCGGGCTGACACCGCAGGCGGTGAACGTGCTGGGCGGATATGCCGCGAGGGGCCGCGATGGCGGCGAGGCGGAGAAGATCGTCGGCGACGCCAGGGCGCTGTGCGAAGCGGGCGCTTTCGCGATCGTGATCGAAGGCGTGCTGGAACCAATCGCAGTGGCGGTGACAGAAGCAGTGGAATGTCTGACCATCGGCATCGGCGCATCGGCGAAGTGTGACGGGCAGGTGCTCGTGACCGACGACATGGTGGGCATGTTCGAACGCGTGCCGCGCTTCGTGAAACGCTACGAGGAAATTGCCGGGACGATCTCCGCCGCCGCCGAGGCCTATGCCGCGGAAGTCAGGGCCCGCACCTTCCCCGGCAAGGAGCAGACCTACCGCGAGGATTGAGCGCGGATGGGTGAAGCCAAAAGTCCG
>CAYRCH010000020.1:15870-17219 GCA_964422665.1 uncultured Sphingomonadaceae bacterium
CAAAAGTCCGCCCAAAACCGCACCCAGAGCGACCCTCTCCTGTGGGCTTGCCCAGGTGGTTTGCATGGCACTTGAGGCGGTGTCCCAATGGCCCCTCCACCGTGCTGCGCACGATCCCCCTCCCCATCGCCGCGCGACGGCGAGGATTTGCCCTGATCCTCCCTGTGAGCGAAGCTCATGGGGAGGTGGCAGCCCACAGGGCTGACGGAGGGGCTTCTGGCACGAAAGCGGCCCGCCGCGCGTCACCACGGATTGCCGAGCGGCCTGCAGATCGACGCAGTCAAAGAGCCTGCCCCCGCGACCAGCGGGGAGCCGGCGCCACGCCAGGCAGATTCAATGCGTGTAGGGAAGCGCTACATGCGCTGTGCGGGCGCGGTCCGCGCCTCCCGCCACCGAAAGCCCTTTCCTACAATGGCCCATTTGTGCCACGGGGAAGCGGATGATCCGCCCCGTCCCTCTCGCCGCGCCTGACCTTCACGCGTCCGCCGCTCGCGATACCGGACGGCCCGGAGTTTTCGCACTGGACAGTGTCAACCTGTCAACCTCCTACAATCTGCCATCCTGATCGCCGGACCCGCACCAATGTTCCAGCACTACCGTTTTTCTTTCGTCTTTACAGCGATCTGCCTCTCGCTCGGCCTGTGGTACGGCTGGGCCAGTACCGGTACGGTGTCGGGCACGGCCCAGCTGATCTGGATTATCGTGGTCCTGTCGGTCCTGGAGATTTCGCTCAGCTTCGACAACGCAGTGGTCAATGCCACGGTGCTCAGGGAAATGGACGAGGTCTGGCAACAGCGATTCCTCATATGGGGCATCGCATTTGCCGTGTTCGGGATGCGCATCGTCTTCCCCCTGGCGATCGTGGCAATTGCCGCAGGGCTCGGCCCGGTCGATACAGTTCGCCTCTCGCTGACGCAGCCTGACGAATATGAGCGGATCGTATCAGCGGCCCATGTCGGCATTGCAGGGTTTGGCGGGGCCTTCCTCGCCATGGTGGGGCTCAAGTTCTTTTTCGATGCCGACAAGGAAGTGCACTGGATCGGCGTCGTGGAGCGCCAGCTGGCAGCCGTATCGGCGGTAAAGGCCGTGGAAATCGGACTGCTGCTGCTCGTGCTCTGGGGCATATCCAGCTTGCTGAACGATGCCGACGCGCTGACCTTTCTCATCGCAGGCATCCTCGGCATCGTGACCTTCATCTCGGTCGAGGCGATCAACACCGCGCTGGAGATCCATGAGCACAAGCGCAAGCTCGCAGGCGCCGCCGTCCGTTCGGGTCTGGGCGGATTTCTTTACCTCAACGTCCTGGATGCGAGTTTCAGTTTCGACGGCGTGATTGGCGCTTTTGCCCT